>JAFGRC010000038.1 GCA_016935355.1 Bacteroidales bacterium | reverse complement strand
GCGATGATACTGGAGGGAAACACTTCAACGCTGTTGTTGTATGTTGTAACCGCTGCATTAAAGGCCCTCCTCGATGCAGCGAGCTGTTCCTCCACTTCATTAAGGGAACCCTGCAGATGCAGGAAATTCCGGCTTGCTTTCAGGTCGGGATAATTTTCCACAGCAACGAAAAGGTCTGAAAGTCCCTTCCTGATTTTATTCTCGATAATAACACGGTCATCATTGGTTATATTACCCGACAAAGCCTTTACCCTGAGAGCTGTAATTTCCGCAAGCAGGTTTCTCTCATGTTTCACATAGCCTTTTACCGCCTCAACGATGGTGGGAATCAGGTCATATCTTTTCTTAAGCATTACATCTATTGAAGCAAAAGCATTCTCAACATCATTTTTCTTTCTGATCAGGGTATTGTAAATAATAATTACTGTAATGAGAAGTACAACGGCTATTGCTATAACATAGAACATACTGTTATTGGATTTTATTATTAGCCCGTATCATGTTCCGTTTCAGTACGGGACTAAGTAAAAATAGGTTGTTTTTTTAAAAATATTTCTATTATCCCGATTTTCTGTATTAAGAGATTTTTTTATTCTGATATCGGGATGCTCATACCAGCGGGGACAAAACCCGAAGATAAAGACTTGAATTTTGTTGATATCATCAAAATTATCAATCCCGGGAAACTGAATTGTGAATGGATTGCCGCTCCGGATACGAATATCGCTTTTAAAGCTATGGTTATCGATTATTTAGGACAGTTTAAATTGCATCTGGGGAAATTGAAGAATTGATCAGCAAAGAAAAAATTGTTATCAGGATTTCTAACCGGTAAAAATACGTGCGGGTGTGCAGTTAATATCTTTTGTGTTCGTTATTTTCACCAGTATATTTATGTTATTAAATTGGTCTTGTGTAACTTACTATGATCATACTTTCATCTTCTTTTGTGAATATATTGAAAATATGATCATGGACGTTTCATTCGAAAATATGTTAAAGATTCAACTGACTTGCCAAAAGACCGGGCACAGGAAGAATTAATGTGATAAGGAACAAGATCCCCATGGTTATTGTAAGCCATCTCTTTTCCGGATGGTTTATCCGGCATAAGTTCATTTTTTTGTACTTTTATTACTGCAAGAGCATGTTATGCAATTATTAGGAAAGTGAGGATGAAGAATTATTACAAAATACTGAAAGTAACAAGGGATTCTTCTGCTGTGGACATCAGGCACAGGTTTAAGGAGCTTGCACTTGAATACCATCCTGATGTAAGCATCCATGAAAAGGCGCAAGATTATTTTGTTGAAATAAATGAGGCTTTTCAGATTTTGGGTGATCCGGATAAAAAGGCTGCCTATGATAAGCTTTATGATGCATACTATACAAAAGCAGCTGCAGATTTACTTAATAAAGAAAATGCAGAAAAGGATTTCCGGACTTTTGCATCGCATGCCAGAAGTGAGGCACAGCATAGAGCAAAGATTCGTTATGAAGAATACATCAGGAATGCAGATTGTTTTTTCACAGCCGGACCAAAAGCCAACGGTGTTCCCTTTTCTTACAATATGCATAGGACCACAGGTATAACTGGAGGTATCGGACCGATGGGCAGCATAAAGGCTAAAGCGATAACCATCCCCATCCCCAGAAGTAAAAAAGCGATGCTGATTCACAGGATAGGATTCGGCATCAAAGCATTCTTTTTTATTCTTTTATTGTTAATGCTCCGGTTTGATCTGTTCACTTCATCATCGTTTGTTTTGCAGGCAGTTGTTTCATTGTTCCTGATTGGGATGGGAGGTATCATTACCCGCATGGTCTATAAAATGACGGGTGTAAAGGCAAAAATCTGGCAGGCAAAAAAGTATTTCCTTGTCATGAAGTACAGAAGCAAAGGATATGAGAGGGGATTTCATCCCATGGTTTCCACCACTCCGGTCGGAATCATTATCGCTATGGGACGATGGATCTTCTGAGCAGGATGCCATAACATTATGGACCATTCGCTTTAACCGGCCGGATAGTTGTAAATTTGTGCTGAAAAGGTTTTTTGATATTACTGTGATTCACTTTGAGCTTGTATTTTTACATCAAGAGGAAAAAGCTCAAAATAAATGAAGGGTTATGAAGCATTTTAGAGTTAAGAAAATTTGTATCCGATGAAGAAAATTGATGCCCATCTGCATGTGAATTTTGAGCATGTTGATACAGAGAAAGTCATTCAATATCTGGATGATCATAAGATTGAGAAATGCTGGTTGTTGACCTGGGAGGAAAAGAATCCGCCCATACCATCTTTATACCAGCATATTTCGGCAGAAGATGTTTTTGAAGTTTACAATCGGTATCCTGACAGGATCATTCCATTCTATGCCCCCGACCCGAAATCAAAATCCTTACGGAATGACCTGGAGAAATACAAAAAACTCGGACTTAAAGGTTGCGGGGAATTGAAAGTTGCTTGCAGCTGGTATGATGAAGCGATTGAACAATATCTGAAACTTATCTCAGATATGAAGTTGCCGCTGGTTTTTCACATGGAGGCCCCCAGAATACGCTATATCACGGAAAATCGAAGGAATCCACTGGAAAGGACATTCGGATTCCTGATGAACGGTGCTTTCAACGGGGTTGCAAGATATTATATCAAGCAGGTTTCACAAAAGACAAATTTATTTTTAAGCCGTATTAGCAGCAATTCTATTTGTATTCCGGGTTATCTGCACGATTTCAGTCAGTTGGAAAAAAAAATCGCAAAACATCCCAAACTCATATTTATCGGTCACGGACCCCATTTCTGGAACAATATCTCTTCCGATATCTCCGACCGGTATTTTTATCAGAGAGGACCGGTAAAGGATTTTGGGATCATAGACCTGCTGCTGGAAAAATATGATAATTTTTATTGTGACACTTCCGGAAGAAGCGGATATTATGCCTTAAGCAGAGATGCAGGACAGTCCAGGAGGTTCCTCGACAAGCATTCAAAAAAGATTCTGTTTGGTACTGATAACGTAATACCGGGCAGGCTGGAAGAGCTGATCATTTCATTCAGGCTTTCTGCAGAAAAAATGAAACACATATTTTATGAAAATGCAGGCAGGATTATTGAATCATGAGCTTCTGTTTGTTATAGCCACAAGCATATGAACAGAACAATGGGAAAGAATCTTGATAAACTGAATACGGAAGAATTGGGGACACTTTTTCCTGTGGTAATATCGGATCCGGATCCTGACTGGCCTAAACAGTTTGAAACCGAGAAAAAAAGAATAAAAGATGTTTTGGACAGCAAATCATCTTGCATATTCACCACATTGGCAGTACTGCAGTCCCTGATTTGAAAGCCAAACCGGCAATAGATATCCTAAAACTGTTCCCTGCCAAAATTACTGTCAGTCTTTTTTCCTGATTTTCCTTCCATGTTCAGATCGTAGGAAACACTGAATTCCACAATTGGTCCATATCGGGCATATTCAGTTTCCTGATAGAATATCTGCACGCCATCAATGTTATAAGCACGGGTATTTAGCCTGGTAGAGTTTGAACGCAAAATGTCCAGGGTTTTCAATGTAAATCCTAATCCCGGCAAACGTTGGGGTGTATAATTTACGGCAAGGTTTGCCATATATAACATTTCGTTTCGGCCTTGTGTGGTGACGGTCGCAGACTTCATATCAAAATCGGCGGTTAATACCAACGATCCGGAAAAAATGAAACTGGCATTTCCCTTTATGCTCCAGTTGGTACTTCTATTATTTTCTTTATATCCGAATATATCCCCTTCAACCCGGTAATTGTACAACGAACTGCTGAACAAAAACCTCAGAAATTTTCCGGCCAAAACACTTGCGGTATATTCCATTCCTATTGACCTGGAGTTCCCGGAATTGGTATAACTTCGGATCAATACATTTTCTTCAGGGTAAACCGTATTTACACGATATACTATATTATCTGTAGTCCGATAAAAACCGGTAAGTGTGAAATTCTGTTTTCCTATTTTCTGATTGAAAGAAAGATCAAAATTTGTGAGATACTCAGGTTTAAGGGCGGGATCCCCAACAACATATACCTCAAAATGTTCCCTGTACAGGAACGGCGTCATGTTGGACAATACAGGTCTGCTGATTCGCCTGCTGACGGCAAAACTCAGTTTGGTCATTTCTGAATAACCGTAATTCAGGTGCAAACTGGGAAACCAATCCAGCCGGGAAACCTCATATCTGGGTTTTGTAATTCTTTCGAAAATGGTGAAGTAATCCGGATTCTCTATATCCATTGCCTGGTCTGTGTATTCAAGTCTTAATCCGGCAATCAGATCGATTTTACCAATATTGCCTGAATAATCAACATACCCGGAATAGACACCCCGGGTAAATTCAATGGCATTTTCAAAATCTCTGAAATCGCCCCAGATTTCATTCAGAACATCCAGGGTATCGTAACTGAATGTTCCGGATGTCTGAAAATATTGTGGCTGTAATCCGAGTTCCAGTAAATGTCCGTTTGACAGTTCCTTTTTGTAATCAATTGACAACCAGTAACCATCAAGGGGAGTATAATCATTTTGTTGGAAATGCTTTTTCAGGTCACCGATTGCTTTTGTTGAAGTTTCATAAGCAAAGTGGCGGTTCTCCATATTGCGTTTCAGTTCCGAATGCTCGTATAACAGGGATATTTTTAAATCCGATTCGTTGTTGAATTTTTTTGTATAATCCAGATTGACTGTATGAAAAATTCCGATACGGTTTCGTTTATTGGGATTATAAATCCAGTTTTCATCTACAGGAACATCAATAACCGGGTTTTTATCGATGTCGCCAAAGTAATTATGGTACAGGTATAAAGCCGAACGACCTTCGGTTCTGTTCCCGTAAAAGTAAAACATTGTAATCCGGGAATTGTTACTTAACTGATAATCTATACCGGCATTAGCCGTATAATATTCATACCATTCCGGACGGTCACCATCAGCTACCATATGCAAATAAGAACCATTATCCTGCAGCAATCGTGCATATGCAGGACGACTTCCGTTCACGTTCTTTTTATTATAATATAAGCCTCCATAAACTGCAATTTTGCTTTTCATGTATAAAAGATTAAGGCTCCCTCCCAACCGGTTGTCATTTTTGTCAAAATTGCCCAGTCTGCTGGTTGCATTTCCCCATGGAGCACCACCGATCAAGCCATTGGCTGAAACTGACAAACCTTCAGTGCCGGTTTTCTTTGTGGTAATATTGATAATTCCCCCTTTACCTTGCGCATCATATTTTGCTGTTGGCACAACAATGACATCAATGCTTTCAATTGCATCCGCCGAAATCTGTGCCAGCAATAAAGACGGTTCCATTTGACTTGGCTTTCCATTTAAATAAACCATAAAATCAGGCGTTCCGCGGACTGAAACCATTCCGTTTGGATCTACTGAAATGGAAGGCAGTTTGTTTAATACATCTACAGCATTGCCTCCTCTGGCAGTTTCAAAATCCCCGGTTCTGTATGTGATCCGGTCTATTTTGCTCGTGATTGTTTGTGGTGCGGCTTTTACTATCACTTCATCAATTGCTACTGAATATGCACTTAGCCGGATGTTTCCTATATTGATCCGTTGCTGCTGTTCTGTTATCAAAATATCACTAATGGTGTCAGCGGTATATCCAATGAATGAAATCATAACATCATAAACTCCTGATGCCAGATTCTCTACAAGGAAATTTCCATCGTCGCCTGAGTTTGTGACTTTTATGGAAGATTCATTGTTTTGGGGAATAATTGCTACAGTGGCATATGGTATGATATCACCGTTGTTTTTGTCGGTAATAATTCCTGATATGCTCCCATTCTGAGGAAAAACACATGATAATCCTGTAAATGCAGAAAAAATAAATACCGGGATACAATATTTAATAGAAATAATTTTAATTTTCATGTTTTTCATTCTAAGAAAAACAAAGATAGTCAAAATTATAACAGAGGTTTTGTCCGGCTTGGCCGGATTATATTATTATATCTTACAGTGAATATTCGTGAGAATTAAAGCCATTATAACAGGATCGACAGGTATGATCGGCAGGGGCGTTTTACTGGAATGCCTGAATAGTGATGACGTGGGATCGGTACTCGTCATTAACAGGCATTCCATCGGGCTGACACATTCAAAATTGAAGGAAGTCATTTTAACGGATTTTTCAGATCTTTCTGCGATCGGACATGAAATGACCGGTTACAATACCTGTTTTTTCTGTCTGGGCATCACTTCAGCGGGACTGCCAGAAAAGGAATATCATAGAATAACATATGATCTGATCGTCCGCTTTGCGTCCGGGGTATTGGAGCTGAATCCGGGACTGATATTCTGTTATATATCGGGGGCCGGCACAGATGAAACGGAAAAAAGCAGGATGATGTGGGCAAGGGTGAAAGGCAAAACGGAAAACGCACTGTCGTCCATGGGCTTCAGAGCTGCTTATATGTTCAGGCCGGGCTTTATCATACCCAAAGGAAAGTTACGGTCACGTACACCATTATATAACTCAGTCTACAAGGTCATGAAACCTTTTTATCCTGTTCTGAAGAAGTTCTCGCGTCATGTCACCGATACGGATAAGCTTGCGAAAGCCATGATACAGGTAGTTCTGGAAGGATACAGGAAAAATATACTGGAAAATGCCGATATTAACCTGATTGCTGAGAAAATCACTCCCACTGAGGCGGATGCGCCAGGGGGAAAACCATAATAGTGCTTTTTATCGGACCAGCATTTACGTGAATCGGGATTGCAGATGATTTAACCAATGTCCTTTAGCAATTCTGGACTCAGGTGTCCGCTTGCAATTTCCCTAACTTCACCGGTCATTTTAATGTTCCAATGGTCATCAATCTGAATTTTCAGATCGCCACCCTTCATTTTTATGGTGACATCATTTCCGGTACGTTTTGTTTTGGCCATAATGCATGCCACGGCACACGAAGAACTGCCGGAGGCCAGGGTATAGCCTGCACCTCTTTCCCAGATCAGGATCTCGACTTCATGTGATGATACGCGTCTCGCGAACTGCACATTGATCCTGTTGGGGAATGCAGCATGATTTTCAATAAGCGGTCCGTACTTTAAGATTTCATCCATATCAAGCCTGCCCTTTATGATCACGCAATGCGGATTGCCCACAGAAACACAGTTTATCCTGAATTCCCGGTCACCTGCAATCAAAACTTCATTGATACATTCGTGGATTCCCAGATTGACGGGTATTTTGGAAGGCTCAAAAACAGCCTGGCCCATATCGACCCGGATGATTCTGGCCTTATTGTTTGTTGTTTCAAGAATGTTTGCATGTACAATCCCTCCTATGGTTTCCACAGTAAATTCCATGGCTTTGGTAAATTCATAATCATACAGGTATTTGCAGAAAATACGCAATCCATTGCCGCTTTTTTCTGCTTCCGATCCGTCGGGATTAAAGATTCGGAGTCCGAAATCAGCTTTACTGGTATCTGTTTTAAGCAGGATCCCATCGGATCCGATTCCGAAATGAACATCGCTTATCCGTTTAACAACTGAAGCAGTCAGTTTAAAATCCATATGGTTCTGGTCGAGCACAATATAATCATTGCCCAGTCCGTGTGATTTAACAAAAAAGTTCTTTTCCATTTTCAATAAACATTATCAGATATGGATTGATCAGGATTCAGATGAAACATAAAATTCAATTTATTAATGTTTAAAGATATTATAAAAAAGTTATTTACTACAGTATGGGTGTAGGTGTGTATGGGCGTGGACATTTGTGTGAATGTTTGAGTATGGGTGTGGGTGTGATTGTGATTCTGAAAGATGGTTAAAGGTTATTCTCTCACACCCACACCCACACCCACACCCACACCCAATAGGGGAGGAAATTTATTGTATTTTAATACGGTTCATTATCTTTGCGGCTGACTTAAATTTATAATTAATGGCACGTGTAAATTCAAATTATTTGAAATTGCAGGCAGGTTATCTGTTCCCTGAGATCGGAAGAAGAGTTCGTGAATATGCCCAAACGCATCCTGGCAGGGAAATCATCCGGATGGGTATCGGTGATGTAACAAGACCTCTGGTACCCAGTGTGATCAGGGCATTTCATGAGGGTGTTGAAGAAATGGCTGACATCAAAACATTTAAGGGATACGGACCGGAACAGGGATATGAATTCCTCAGACAACTCATAAGTGAGCACGAATATGGTAAAAGGAATGTCAGTGTGGCGGCGGATGAGATATTCATTTCAGACGGTTCAAAATGTGATACGGGCAATATTCAGGAGATCTTCGGTGGGGATAACAGGATTGCCATACCAGACCCGGTTTATCCGGTTTACGTTGATTCAACCGTAATGGCAGGGCGAGCCGGACACATACAAGAAAACGGATACTTTGAAGGGATCATGTACCTTCCATGCACTGAATCGGGCGGATTTATCCCCGAAATACCAGACAAAAAAGCGGATATCATATATCTTTGTTTTCCCAACAATCCTACCGGCACGGTGGCTACCGGATCACAGCTGAAAAAATGGGTAGATTATGCACTGGAAAACAGATCGGTTATTCTATATGATGCGGCTTATGAAGCCTTTATCACAGAAAGGGATATCCCGCATTCGATTTATGAAATTGAAGGGGCACGGAAAGTCGCCATTGAATTCAGAAGCTTTTCAAAAAAAGCAGGTTTTACGGGTACGCGGTGTGCATATACGGTCATTCCTAAAGATCTGATGGCTTTAAATGATAAAGGAGAGGAGACAGCCGTACATCCTCTATGGTACAGAAGACATACAACCAAGTTCAATGGTGTTTCCTATCCTGTGCAGAAGGCAGCAGCTGCGGTTTACACCGATCAGGGTAAAAGGGAGGTTCAGGAAGTGATTGATTACTATATGGAGAATGCGGCCATATTAAGGGAGAACCTGCTGGAAGCCGGATATAAGGTATTTGGAGGTATAAATGCCCCATACGTCTGGTTTAAAGCCGGTGATCATATCAGATCATGGGATCTGTTTGATAAATTATTACAAGAGGCTAATGTTGTGGGAACACCGGGTTCCGGTTTTGGTCCGTCAGGTGAGGGCTATTTCAGGTTCTCTGCTTTTGCTGACCGGGAACATGTGATTGAGGCAATGAAACGGATCAGAAAAGTTGATTTTCAATGAATATCCATTAATAAATCAATATGTCTATGAAAAGAAGATCTTTTGTCAAAAATTCTTTCCTTGCAACAGGATCAGCAATGACATTTGTTGCTGCGGGCTTGCAGGAAACGGGCATTAAAGATAAAAGCTTTTATGAATTGAGGATTTACCATATTGCCCGTGGTGGTAACAATAAGGGACTGCTTGAACAGTTATACAAACAAGCTTTTATCCCATTCCTAAACAGGCATAACGTCAATGTACTTGCCTTTGATGAATACAGTCTGGAAGAACCTGTAAAGGTGTGGGTTTTGATTGCCTATCCGTCCGTTTCGGTTTATTTATCAGTAATGGAAGCTCAGGCGACGGATACAACCTTTCTTGAAGCCTCTAAAAGCTATCATGAGATTCCCTCATCCACGCCAGTGTTTACAAGGTTTGAAACGTTTTTGCTGGAAGCTTTTGACAGGTTGCCTTCTGTTTTGATCCCATCCGTCGAGAACAAACTCTTTGAATTGCGTATTTACGAAAGTCCAAATGAAGATGCCGGGAGGAAGAAGGTCACTATGTTCAATAAAGAAGAAATTGACTTATTTCTGAAATTTGGTCTGCAACCTGTTTTTTTTGGCAAAATTCTTGCAGGGCAATACATGCCCGCATTGATCTATATGATTGCTTTACCGGATATGGCGGGGAGGGACATGGTCTGGGACAAGTTCAACACAAGCGAAGAATGGGCTGTCTTGCGTGCGAAACCTGAATACGCAAATATTGTAAGTAACATCAGAAGAATTTTTCTGACGCCAATTAACTGGACGTAACCACATTTTTACAATATATCTGATAACATGTATAATATGATGATAAAAAAAATATTAATGATGGCTGTTACGGCAATTTTAACACTCTCAGGATGCAGAAATGAAAGATCGTCTGACGCATCATTTGAAGATGATTTCGATTATTTCGTAGAGCAATTCGCTGATCTGAAAATCATGAAGTACCGTGTGCCAGGTTTTGAGGATTTAAGCCTGAAACAGAAAAAGCTGATCTATTATTTAAGTCAGGCTGCCATTTGCGGCAGGGATATCATATATGACCAGAACGGAAAATACAATCTGGCCATAAGGCGTACACTTGAAACCATATACAGCAGTTTTTCGGGCGATCGTGAGACGGATGATTTCAGGAATTTTGAGACCTACACCAAGCGGGTATGGTTTTCCAACGGTATTTACCATCATTACTCATCAGACAAGTTCAAACCGGCATTCTCGAGGGAGTATTTTACCGGACTTGTATACCGGTCGGATACCACTGCACTTCCGCTCAGGGAAGGAGAAACTGTTGACGAATTTCTGGAAGTTATTGTTCCGGTAATGTTTGATCCCGATGTTTTGCCAAAGAAAGTATTTACCGATACGGATCAGGATATTGTTGCCAATTCAGCGGTAAATTTCTATGAAAACGTAACGGAGCAGGAAGCAGTAAATTTTTATAACAGTATGAAGGTTCCGGGCGATACCACCCCCGTTTCATACGGATTGAACACAAAGCTGGTGAAGGAGAACGGACTAATTAAGGAAAATGTATACAAACTGAATGGCTTATATGGAGAGGCTATTTCACAGATTGTATACTGGCTGGAAAAAGCTTCCGGTGTAGCCGAGAATGAAGAACAGAAACAGGTGATTGATAAACTTGTGGAGTATTATATAACCGGTGATCTTGAAACGTTTGATGAATACAGTATATTGTGGGTCAATGATCTGGACTCAAGGATCGACTTTGTAAACGGTTTTATTGAAACCTATGAGGATCCCCTTGGCATGAAGGCTACGTGGGAAGCCCTGGTTAACTTCAAAGACCTTGAGGCCACCCGGAGAACGGAAATTATCAGTGCAAACGCGCAGTGGTTTGAGGACAATTCACCGATCGATGAACGGTTCAAGAAAAATGAAGTGAAGGGTGTTACGGCCAAGGTCATAACAGCTGCAATGCTCGGAGGCGATTGTTACCCGGCTACTCCCATAGGCATTAATCTGCCGAATGCCGACTGGATCAGAAAGCTTCATGGATCCAAATCGGTCACCATTGAAAATATTACATATGCATATGATCAGGTAAGTCTGGGTAGCGGATTCCTTGAAGAATTTGCCTCGGGACAGGAGGAAATCGACCTGATCAAAAAATATGGATACCAGGCAGACAACCTTCAGGTCGATCTTCATGAATGTCTCGGACACGGATCGGGTCAATTGCTTCCGGGTACCAGTCCGGATGCCCTGAAAAACTACGCCTCATCACTTGAGGAAGTCAGGGCAGACCTGTTTTCGCTGTATTTTATTGCGGATGAGAAAATGCTTGAACTGGGACTCCTGCCGGATTATGATGCTGTAAAGGCAAAATACCTGGCTTACATCCGGAATGGTTTGATGACGCAGCTAGTAAGGATCGAGGAGGGCAAGGATATTGAACAGGCTCATATGCGTTGCCGTCAGATCATTTCCCGATGGGCTTATGAACATGGCAAAACCGATCATGTAATCGAAGCGTTTACAACAGACGGAAACACCTATTACCGGATCAACGATTTTCAAAAGCTCCGAATGCTGTTTGGAGAGCTTCTTGCTGAAGTTCAGCGCATCAAATCAGAGGGAGATTACGAAGCCGGAAGGGAACTGGTTGAGACCTATGGAATACGGTTTGACCGCAAATTGCATCAGGAAGTACTTGCGCGCTATGAAAAACTGAATCTGGTACCTTACGGTGGATTTCTAAATCCCATGTATGAACCGGTAGAGGAAAACGGTGAATTAGTGGATGTCCGGATCAGTTTTAGCGATTCATACGCCGGTCAAATGATGTACTATTCGAAAAACTATTCCTTTTTACCGACTTGGAACTAGAAAGATCAATCAGGAAATGAGACCACTGCATGGGTCAGCTTAATTGTATTACGGATTTGATCTGTGTTTTGGTTTTATGGTGTCCTGATAACCTTTACCCCGCCGTTCAGTTCTACCTTTATGATCCCCGACGGCCGGCCGCCTGATGTTTCATACTGTCTCCATTTCACAACATAATCAACGGATTCTATAACAGTGTGGTCAATATCGCTGAAATTTGCAGGCCATACCGAACCGCTGATATTGGCAGATGTTGAGACAATTGGTTTTCCGAACCTGCTGATCAGGATATTGCAGAAATCGTCGCTTACGATCCTGATCCCGACCGACCCGTCATCTGAGATCAGGTTCCGGGCTATGTTTTTTGCTTCGGGATAAATAATGGTCAGTGGTTTGTCAGCGACACGGATGAGTTCAAGAGCCATACCAGGAATCTGGTTTACATATAAGGAAAGTTTTGTGTCGGAATCGAGAAGCATGATCATACTCTTTTCATCTTTGCGTTTCTTCAGAGAATAGATCTTATCCACAGCACTTTCATTCGTTGCATCACATCCAATTCCCCAGATTGTATCGGTGGGATACAGAATAATTCCTCCACTTGAAAGGACATCAAGCGCATTATTCAGGTCATTAAGCATTATTCAGTACTTTTTGATATACCTGTATAATGTTCGAACTCACTTTCTCCTCATCAAAATTTCTGGCGTGCCTGTATCCTTCCTTAATCATGGTTTCCTGCAGGCGTTTATCATATAGAACTTTTTTTATCGCAGCAGCCATTTCCTCCACATTGTTCGGATCGATATACAAGGTAGCGGGTCCGCCCGCCTCAGCAAAACAACCTCCTTTGGATGTAATGACAGGTACCCTGGAATAAAGCGCTTCAAGAATCGGAATGCCAAAACCTTCATAAATTGAAGGATAGACGAATACATCTGCAATCTGGTATATGCCTGGCAGATCCTGGTTCTGGACCACATCACAAAAGATGACGTTGATCAGGCTGTGCATTTCAATGAACTCAATTATCCGGTTCAGATAACGGGTGTGCTTGCCAATCACGACAATCGGAATGTCGATCTTGCCATAATATAAAGCTTTTATCAGGGTCAATAGATTCTTTCTTTCTTCGATTGTCCCGACATACAGTATGAATGATTTGGGCAATAAATACTTCATGCGGAGTATTTCCTTTTCAACCTGCGAAAGGTCTTTGCTGAACATGGGATTGCATCCCTGATAAACGACATCTATCTTTTTCTCATCGACATCGAAAAACTCCATGATATCCATTGCGGTCTGTTTGCTGACCGCAATGATTCTGTTTGATGTACCGCAGGCATAACGGATCTTGGTTTCGTAAATACTCCGGTCAATCGCCCTGTAAAGATGGGGCAGCCTTATAAATATAAGGTCATGAATGGTAACCAGCGATTTGACCTTATTCCGGGGGAAGTTGTAAGGGATTTCATGAGTCAGTCCGTGAAAGATATCTACATGATCCCTGACCAGCTGACGCGATAAGGAAAATGAACGCCAGTATGATCTGAATATTCTGTGGTGCAACCTTTTTGGTACTTTTATGGTAAAGCGTTCCGGCTGTGGTTCAAACAGGGTATAATCGATACCGGGCGTATACAATAAATAATTATTATCCGGATAATTTTTGGCAAGGCCCTGTAAAAGGTTTCTGCTATAGCTCCCCAGTCCACTCTTATTAAAAAATGCCCGTTTTGCATCAAAACCAATTCGCATCATTTAGTTTTTGTTACCTGTCAAATTTAATGTCTTTGATGATCAGCTGAATGGTCGAGTTTCCCCTGAATGTATTTTCTTCCAGGGTATATGCAATATCAAACGCTTTTCCGGCTTTTATCTGTCCGAGGCAGGAAGCCTGATTGAAAGCAATGGCTTTATAAACACTGAAAGGCTGATCCTCCTGTATCAGACCAAGTTGCAAATGATCTTCTTCAGCTCCAACCAGTCGGGCATACCCGTTATCGGAAACATTTTCGGCGAAAAATACAGGATTTGTATTTTCGGGCCCAAATGGCTCAAACTGTTTTAATATCCTGAAGAACCTGGGGCTAATATCTTTAAAATTCAGTTCCGTATCAATTTCAATCTGCGGTATGAGCTGATCCTGTGTAATTGAGTTTTTTACAACTTCATCGAAGCGTTCCCGGAACTTCTGTAAATTATCAGTTTTAAGTGTTAATCCCGCTGCATATTTATGTCCGCCATAGCTTTCAAGCAGGCCGGCACACTGACTGATTGCATCATACAGATCAAATCCGGGAATTGAGCGAGCGGAGCCGGCGGCAAGTCCGTTCGATTCCGTCAAAATCACAACAGGTCTGTAAAAGATCTCGATCAGTCTGGAAGCCACTATTCCCACGACACCCTTATGCCAGCCGGGATTGAAAAGGATTACGGAATATTTGTATTTATTCGATATTGAAGATGCCTCCTGAATGGCCTCTTCTGTGATGGTCTTATCAATGGTGCGCCGGGTCTGGTTGTGAAAGTTTACCTTCTCGCAATGTAACATAGCTTCACCGGGATCCTGCGAGGTCAGCAAAGCAACAGCCTGCTTGCCGGATTCGATCCTGCCTGCAGCATTGATCCTGGGACCGATCTTAAAAATAATATCATCGACAGTAATTGTTTTTTCAGCCAGACCTGCAACTTTAATGATCGATTCAAGGCCCACGGAAGGATTTTCATTGAGTTTTTTCAATCCGAAGTATGTAAGTATCCTGTTCTCATCGATCATGGGTACAATGTCAGAAGCAATACTGACTGCAAGAAGATCAAGAAAATCAGTTATCTCATCGGATGGTATGTGATTCATCCGCGCAAAAGCCTGCAGCATTTTAAATGCAACACCGCAACCGGACAGATATCTGAACGGATATCCGGAATCAGGTCTTTCAGGATCGAGCACTGCAACAGCATCGGGTAATACATCCCCCGGTGTATGATGATCACATATGATGAAATCAATGTCATGATTTTTGGCAAATGCAACCTTTTCAAGGGCCTTTATTCCGCAATCCAGTGCAATGATTAATGAAATTCCATGTTCAATTGCATATTCAATCCCTTTTTGTGACACACCGTAACCTTCGGCATAACGTTCGGGTATATAATAGTCAATATACTTGTGTTGTTTTTTCAGAAATGTATATACCATTGCCACTGAAGTAGTGCCATCCACATCATAATCACCGTAAACGAGTATTTTTTGTTCTTTTTGCAGGGCTTGCATGAGTCGAGTGACAGCTTTGTCCATATCCTTCATAAGAAACGGATCATGAAGTTGTTCAAGATCAGGCCGGAAAAAAGCCTTTGCCTGTTCGTAGTTCTGAATGCCCCTCTGGACAAGTAATGAAGATATTACAGGATTCACTGATAGGTCATCTGCCAATTGCTTAACGGTGTCATTAAAACCATTTTCCTTTATTTTCCAGGCCCGTATCATTTGCAGCGATGAATTGTTAACAGGGGAGCAATTTGTCCCCCGTTTTATTATGCGTTTAAAAGTACGAAATTATATTGCTTCAGGATAAGCAATGAAACAATAATTTCTCCGGTATTAAATCCATCTGATCAGTCCCATATCCTGCCGGTGCGGCAGGTACTCATTCTTAGGAGTTATGCGGATCCCGTAACTGAAAGTTCCGGGCTGGTTTACACGTATCTCAGCTTTAAAATATGCTTTATCTGCCTCGGCTTTATCAAGTTGAAATTCATGGACTGCAATAATACGTTCCCCGTTTTCTGTCAGTACAAGTTCGATTGCGATATCACCCGGGGAGATCTCGTTAAGATCAAGAATTACACTGCCATTATAAACTTTACCCATTTTGCAGATATCGGATCCGTTCTCAAATACTTTTGCCTCAACGACATTAATATTGTTCCAACCGTATCCCAGTCTTTTTTTCCAGGATGATATGCGCTTGGCGAGCTCAAAATCATCTGCCTGCATTTGTGTGGTGCGGTTATACAGCTTGCTGTAAAACATCTGGTTATAATCATTTAGCATCCGCCCGGTAACGAAATGTGGAGCTATCTGGGAAATCGAGTTCTTAATAAATCTTACCCATTCTTCAGGCACGTTATTACTGTTCCGTTCATAGAAGGCTGGTATAATTTCCTGTTCAAGAAGGGTATAAATGATCTCTGCATCAAGTTCATCCTGAAGCGACAGATCCTCGTATGTAGTTTCGTTGGTAAGTGCCCATCCTGCTTCCGGTTGATAACCTTCAATCCACCAGCCATCAAGAACGCTGAAGTGCAAAGTCCCGTTCAGCACGGCTTTTTGACCGCTAGTTCCTGAAGCTTCAAGTGACCTTGTGGGTGTATTCAGCCAGATATCGGCTCCCTGCACCAGGGTTTTGGCCAGATTCATATCATAATCCTGGAGAAAGATGATCTTGCCCAGAAATTCCGGTTTGCGGGATGTTTCTACGATCATTCTGATCAGATCCTGTCCGGCTTTATCATTCGGATGAGCTTTCCCGGCAAAAATAATTTGTACGGGTTTATCCGGGATATTCAGTAAATGCGCCAGTCTTTCAGGATCCCTGAATAACAAATGTGCCCTCTTATAAGTTGCAAAACGTCTGGCAAAAATGATGGTCAGTGAATTTTCAGACAGGTGATTTCTAACCGCCACAATGGTTTTCGGATCCTCATGTCTTCTTACCCAGTTTTCTTTGATCCTGTCTTTAATAGTGTTGATCAGGACAGACCTGTAGTATTGTTTCACATCCCATACGGTTTTGTCAGGGACATCATGGATCTTTTCCCACAACACAGTATCCGTCAGGTTGTTTTCAAAGTCACTGCCGAAAGTATCGCGGTAAAGTTTTTTCCATTTTTTACCGGTCCATGTCGGATAATGCACACCATTTGTAACATAGCCGATATGCAATTCTTCCGCCAGGAAGCCCGGCCATAATTTGGAGAACAACTGCTGTGAGACGGATCCGTGCAGCAGACTTACACCGTTCATTTCCTGAGACAGGTGGGCAGCAAGAAAGCTCATGTTGAACTTTTCGTTCCAGGCATCATGACTTGAGCGACCCAATGCCATAAGTTCATTCCAGGTGATTTTCAACCTTTCGGGGTAATGTCCGATGTATTCGCGCAACAAATCTTCTTCAAATTCATCATGTCCTGCCGGGACCGGAGTATGTGTGGTAAACAGCGTGGAACTTCTCACAATTTCCTTGGCTTCAAGGAAAGTCAGATTCCTGTTCTGAATATAATGGCGCATCCTTTCCAGTCCGATGAAAGCACTGTGTCCTTCATTACTGTGATACAGATCGGCCTCAATACCAAGGATCTCAAGAGTTCTGATTCCCCCGATGCCAAGAAGCAGTTCCTGTTTCAGCCGGTTTTCATAGCTTCCTCCATATAAATTGTGCGTCACTACCCGGTCTTCGTCAAGGTTGCCTTCAAAATCGGTATCCAGCAAATATACTTTAATCCTTCCCACATTAAGCTCCCAGATCCTGGCATGTAAGGGTCTCCCCGGCAACATGATCCTGACCAGGATGAATTTTCCCTTTTCATCCCTTATGGGTTTTAAGGGTAATTTTGAATAATGCTGCACATCATAAGCTGACTGCTGGTCGCCACGCGTAGTGATCAGCTGGCTGAAATATCCATAACGATATAACAGACCAATTCCTGTAATATTGATTTTCTGGTCGCTTGCTTCCTTCATATAATCGCCTGCCAGAAGTCCAAGACCCCCCGAATAGATCTTCAGTGAATTGTGAAGTCCGTATTCCATACCAAAATAAGCTATTCGCGGACTTCCAGCTATTTTTTCCGACATATAGGCTGTAAAACGTTCATATACCCTGTCGAGTTTTTCCAGATAATCCTTATTGCTCCCCAATTCCTGCAAGTTTTTCTGCTTTATCTGTTCAAACAGAATTGCAGGATTCTGATGGCATTTGAACCAGATTTCGGGGTCGATCACCTCAAATAGTTCCTGGGCTTCTTCATCCCATGTCCACCATAGATTTTGTATCAGTTCACCGAGCTTGGACAATTCATCGGGCAGTTTTGACCTTACTACGATTTTCTTCCAGGAGGGTTTAATACCTAAAGGTGCAACATGTTCATGAACAAGTTCATGAGGACGTTCTTCGATCTTAACAAACTGATCAATGCGGTAGTGGACTTTCTGCAATGCATGATTGAAAGCTTGTTTGTAGTTGTCGATCAGTGAACTCCACAGAGTGTTTTTCGAAACCTCAAGGGCCTTCAGGCGGGCTTCTTTTCTGTCGGATTCAGGAAGTGCAAAATGTTTTGCCATGGATATTACCATGTGCCCGACCGCTTCGGTATCGTTATCATCGTTCCTTTCAATGATGGTGATGCTGTTGCCGGGATCACCGCCATGTGTTTTCGTCCATAGACCAAATCCCGCAAGTGTTGTGGTAACGGTCGGCACAGAAAAAGCCAGACTTTCCAGCGGTGTGTATCCCCATGGTTCATAATATGAAGGGAATACCGTCAGATCAAAACCAATAAGCAGGTCATAATAGGGCTTGTTAAAAATGCCGTCATTGCCGTTTAAATACGAAGGGACGAACAAAACCCTGACTGCATCTGAAGATTCGTTTCCCAGACCCGCTTTTTTGATCCTGTTCAGGATGGGATCCCATTCTGCATCATGCAGATTATGGGTCAGGTATTTTGAACCAAATGCACCGTTTTCAATCAGCTGACCGGTCAGGAGGTCCTTTTTCGGACCGTAATGATTTGCGGGGATTAATATAAAGGCAAGAAACGGATGTTTCAGATCACCTGTCTTGTTCAATTCACCAAGTGCATCAATAAACAGGTCAATACCTTTGTTCCTGAATTCATAACGGCCGCTGGTGGCAACCATATAGGTTTCATTACCAAATTTTTCCCTGAACAACAAGCCTGCCACCTCAAGCAGCTTTTCTCTGGCTTCCTTTCTCTTCAGGGCGAATTCATCACCCGATGGGACAAAAGTATCCTCAAAGCCGTTTGGTGTTACAACATCAACTTCTTTTTTCAGAAATTGTTTGCATTCACCGGCAGTAATTTCACTGACCGTGGTGAATGCATCTGCCTGCTGGGCAGATAGTTGTTCAGCAGATTGTTTGGATATGATGTTAAACTCTTTTGCAATTTCCTCACTGTCATAGGAATCCAGGTCTTTGTAAAGAGGACGGTTGTTTCCGGCCAGGGAACGGCCGAGCACTGTCGCATGGGTAGTAAAGAGCGTACCAACCTGTGGTAATTCCTTCTTCAGGTAAAGCAGTCCGCTTCCCGTCATCCACTCATGAAAATGTGCAATGATCCGGTCATGGGTACTCAGGTTGTACATGATAAAGCTCTCTATCACCTTACCCGCTGCATATCCGAATAAAATGGGCTCGATGTAATCCCACTGTCCGGAAATTGAATCGAGTTTATAATGCTCCCAGAGTTCAAAAAATATTTTGTCCTTATCTTTAAAATAATTGGAAAAATTCAGGGTGATTGCAATGGGATGACCTTTTATATTCCACCGACCGATTCTGAAAAACAAACCTTCTGATTCTGCATGCTTTTTCCACGAACTGAAGAGTAAAGGATCTTCAATGAATTCCGGATTGGTGTCGGAATCATCCTTGATCAAATCCGGACCAATGAGAATAAAATTGTTATGAAGTTCATTTACAAGGGTCAGGGCTTTTGTTGAGATAACAGTGTGTATACCACCAACTTTGTTACATACTTCCCAGCTGACTTCAAACAGGTAATCGGGTAATAATGTGTTCTTATCCATATAAAATATTAATTCACAGTATATTAATAAAACTATACCTTACTATTTTGAAGGTGAAAATACGAATAGGGTTTAAATTATTCGCAATTTTTTTGAATTAGTTATAACTTTTTGGTTGAGGAAGTTTTTCCTGATTTTTTTGCTGAAGTTATTTTCCCTTTGGCTGAGTCTATTTTTTTCCTGCTTGATTTAAGTCTTTTGAGTTCAGACTCATATTTTTTAATAAGTTCGTCTTTCTCATCAATTGTATGCGAAAGCTTTACGATTTCATGATCCAGACTCCCTTCGGGTACCTGAGCATGCAAACGGATGCCGAAATCGCTCAGTACATTCATATAGTTAATATAGGCATCATAAGGTGATTCATAGGGATTAAAGTATACAGGAATGGCACCGTCCGAGAAAAATTTGGTGGACATGTAATAAAAATGATCACTGGCCTGCAAATACTGCCAGTCCTTTAAAATTTTTAAATCCTGGCACCGGCTTACCCGTTCCGTAAACTGACTCAATCTGTCAAAAGCATCCAGTTGCAAGTCATTACCGAGCCAGGCTGTAATGTCACGCTCTTCATCTGCCCATGAAACCGGGTAGGGTACATTAATGGCCGACACAGGCAACAGGTTGGCTGCAATTTCACCGGGTGTGCTAAAGGCAAATTTGGAGTTTTTGTAGACCTTTTCCGGAAGATCGGTTAAGAATTCAAATATTCCCGATTCCATCCACTGGTGTTCTCCAAATGTTTCATAATCCACGAATATGTTTACGGTTTCTTCCTTTTTATCCAGTTTGTTCAGCCAG
>JAFGRC010000037.1 GCA_016935355.1 Bacteroidales bacterium | reverse complement strand
CGTGACATGGAAGAACTATCTGGATGCGCTTTCGTGCACGCAATGCGGCCGGTGTACTGAGGTTTGTCCGGCCAACATTACAGGTAAACTGCTTTCGCCGCGCAAAATCATCATGGATGTCAGGGAACGCATGAAAGCAAAAGGTCCGGGAATTTTAAAAAACGGAAAGGAATACAGTGATCAAAAATCCCTCTTGCGGGATTATATCACGGAGGAGGAATTGTGGGCCTGCACTACTTGCAATGCGTGTGCACAGGAATGTCCGATCAATATCAATCATCCTGAACTGATTGTCGGTATGCGCAGGTATCTGGCCATGGAGGAGGGATCGGTCCCCGCTGAGCTCAAAGCGGTTTTTTCAAATATCGAAAACAATGGTGCACCCTGGCAGTTTTCTCCGGAGGACCGGCTGTTATGGGCAAAGGATCTTGAAATACAGGTTCATTCATGAGTTCAACACATCAACATACAATTGGTAATGATACAAAGCAAGAAGGTTGACATTCCCGTCATGGCTGATTTACATGCGCGTGGCGAAAAGCCGGAATATCTTTTCTGGGTTGGATGTGCAGGCGCTTTTGATGACCGGTACAAAAAAGTTGCGAGGGCATTTGCCAAAATTCTTTCTTTCCTGGATATCAGCTATGCTGTGCTGGGCAGGGAAGAGAGCTGCACAGGTGATCCCGCGCGCAGGGCCGGCAATGAGATGCTCTATCAGATGCAGGCCCTGCAGAATATAGAGGTCTTTAAATCGTATGAAGTAAAAAAGATCATCACCATTTGTCCGCATTGCTATAATATTTTAAAAAATGAATACCAGGATCTGGGCGGAAATTATGAAGTGATCAGCTATGTTCATTTTCTGGACAACATGATTCAGGAAGGCCGGCTTAATATCAATGATGATATTTTCAGGAATGTGCACATGACATATCATGATCCCTGTTATCTGGGAAGGGCAAATGGCATTTATAATGAACCACGAAACATCATAAAATCCATTACAACGGATTTTATCGAAATGAAGCGCAACCGGAGTTTTGCTCTTTGTTGTGGCGCAGGAGGAGCACAAATGTTCAAGGAAGCAGAGAAAGGTGATAAGGAAGTCTTTATAGAGCGGATTGAGGATGCACTGGAAACAGAAGCAAAAATTATTGTCACAGCCTGTCCTTTCTGCATGACGATGATGACTGACGGTTTGAAATATAAGAACCGTGAGGATGAAATCAAAAATTATGATATCACTGAACTGATTGTACAGGCAATCGGGATATGAAATGCTGTTCAATATTGAAATTAATATAAAACTGTAACAATGGAACAACGAAAAATCCTTAAAAGTGGTGAATTTCTGGTTAAAGAGATCGAATCAAAAGATGTATTCATTCCTGAAGAATTTAATGATGAACAACGGATGATCGCGGATACCTGTCGTGATTTCCTTGAAACTGAAATATACCCGAATCTGGACGATGTTGATAAACCCGACCGGGAAATGATGAAAAACAGACTGAAGAAAGCTGCAGAGCTGGGATTGATGGGAATTTCAGTATCGGAAGAATACGGCGGATTCGGGCAGTCATTCGTTACACAGATGCTGGTGGCTGAAGCCATCGGAGCGGGTTATTCCTTTTCTGTTGCCTTTATGGCGCATACCGGTATCGGTACCTTGCCCATACTGTATTACGGTAATGAGGAGCAACGGCAGAAATATGTGGCCAGACTGGCTGCGGGTGAACTGCTTGGTGCCTATTGTCTTACCGAGCCGGGTGCCGGCAGTGATGCCAATGCCGGAAAGACAAATGCCCGGTTGTCAGAGGATGGCAGGCATTATATTCTCAACGGACAAAAAATGTGGATCACAAATGCAGGTTTTGCTGATATACAGACTGTCTTCGCAAAAATTGACAACGACAGGGTATTGAGTGCCTTCATAGTAGAAAGCAACAGTGAGGGTGTAGTTGTCAATCCCGATGAGCATAAAATGGGTATCAAAGGTTCATCAACCGCACAGATTTTTTACAACGACGTCAAAGTGCCCGTAGAAAATTTGCTTGGTGCAAGGGGAGGAGGATTCAGAATTGCTCTGAACTTATTGCACATGGGCAGGATAAAACTGGGTGCAAACGTTCTGGGTGCCTCAAAAAAAGCAATCAATGATTCTGTTCAATATGCCAATGAAAGAAAGCAATTTGGAACAATGATCTCTTCATTCGGAGCCATAAAACACAAGCTTGCCGAACAGGTGGTTCGCACCTTTGCAGCCGAATCGGCAAATTACAGGGTAAGCAAAGATATCGATGATCAGATAGAAAGATATAAAGCTGAAGGATGCGATAAAGGCCTTGCATCCATTGACGGTATCAGCCATTATGCTGTAGAGGCAGCTATTCTTAAGGTCTACAGCTCCGAAGTCCTTGATTTCGTCGTGGATGAGGCAGTACAGATCTACGGGGGTATGGGTTACTCTGCGGAGATGGCCGTTGAAAAGGCTTACCGGGATTCGAGAATCAACCGCATTTTTGAAGGCACAAACGAGATCAATCGTTTATTGGTGGTGGATACGGCCATGAAAAGAGCCATGAAGGGTGATTTTGATTTGTTTGGCGAAGCTGCAAAAGTATATGAGGGACTGGACACCCTTACCGGATCAGGTGAACGCGTAAAGGATTACTATGAAGAAAAAATGTGCCACATCAGAGACTATAAAAAGGTAATGCTGATCATCCTCCACGGGGCATCAAAGAAATATGAGAGAAAGCTTGCATATGAGCAGGAAGTACTTAATAATCTGTCAGATATCATAATGGAAATATATGTTACAGAGTCAACCGTCCTTCGGGTTTGCAAAATGCAGGAGATGAAAGGTGCGGATGCAGCTGCTTTGTACAGGGATATAGTTGATATACTGGTTTATGATGCCTCCTTTAAAATCAGAAAAAGTGCATACGACGCTCTCAATGCTTTTGCAGGTCCGTCTGATTCAGGAAGGATATCCGGTGCTGTGGATATGCTGACCCGCATACCGGGGGTTGATGTGAAAGAAGCCAGGCGCAGAATCGCGGATAAGCTGATAGAGGATAATCAATATAAGTTCTAAAAAAAAGAGCGTGTCTCAAAAGTCGTGACACCCTCTTTTTTTATCAGGCCTGTGCGGTCGGCCCTCCAAAGTTCAGGGGGATCATCATGTCACCCTGACCTTCGGCATGTTTGATGGGCCCATGAACCGACTCATATTTGGCAATATTATCCTTTAAAGCATGCATCAGTCTTTTTGCATGTTCGGGTGTCAGGATAATTCTTGATTTAACCTCAGCTTTTGATATTCCCGGCATGATCCTGATAAAATCCACAACAAATTCCGACGGCGAATGCGTGATGATTGCCAGGTTGGAATATGTGCCCTGTGCAACATCTTCCTTCAGTTCAATGTTGATCTGAGTCTTGTTCTTGGTGTTTTCTTCCATATCAACCAGCTTAGTTTTGTTCTTCAGGTACTGCTTCGGTGCTTGTTTTCTTGCTTTCAACAAGCATGTCGTATTCTTCTTTTGAACCGACAATAATGTTACTGAAACGACGGTTGCCTGTTCCCGCTGGTATCAGGTGTCCCACAATCACATTTTCCTTAAGTCCTTCAAGTCCGTCAACCTTTCCGTAAATCGCTGCTTCATTCAATACCTTGGTGGTTTCCTGAAATGAAGCGGCTGACATAAAGCTTTGCGTTTGCAGAGCAGCCCTTGTAATACCCTGGAGTATCTGTTGTGAAGTAGCAGGTATGGCATCTCTTGCTTTAACGGGCTTCATATCCTTTCGTTTCAGCAATGAATTTTCATCTCTGAGCTTGCGTGCGGTCACTATTTGTCCAGGTTTCAGCATCTGGGAATCTCCGCCAACTTCGATGACTTTTTTACCGTAAATCCAGTCATTCTCTTCAAAAAATTCCCACTTGTCCACAAGTTGTTTTTCAAGAAATTTGGTATCGCCCGGATCAATGATCTCAACTTTGCGCATCATCTGCCTTACGATAACCTCAAAATGTTTATCATTGATTTTTACACCCTGCAACCGGTATACTTCCTGAACCTCATTCACAATATACTCCTGGACTTTTGTGGGTCCTTTGATCGTCAGAATGTCAATTGGCGTTATTGCTCCGTCTGAGAGCGGTATACCGGCTTTTACATAATCGTTTTCCTGAACCAGTATCTGTTTGGACAGCGGAACCAGATATTTTTTCTGCTGACCGGCTTTTGAGGTTATAATGATCTCCCGGTTACCTCGTTTGATTTTGCCGAATGCGACTTCTCCGTCTATTTCGGAAACAATTGCCGGATTCGAGGGATTTCTTGCCTCGAACAATTCAGTCACCCGTGGTAAACCTCCGGTGATGTCTCCGGATTTTCCAATAGCTCTGGGGATCTTGACTAGAATATCACCTGCATCCACAGAGGTCCCCTCATCGATCGACAGGTGCGATCCTACCGGGAGGTTATAGGTTTTCATCACATTGCCGCTTTTATCTGTAATGGTGATACTGGGATTCTTGGTGCGGTCTCTGGTTTCAATGATCACTTTCTCCCGGTAACCGGTCACCTCATCTGACTCTTCCTTAAATGTAACGCCCTCCATTACATGTTCAAAAGCCACTTTACCTGCGGCTTCAGAAATAATAACAGCATTATAGGGATCCCATTCGCAAATAAGATCACCTTTATTCACGTCGGCACCATTTTTAACATATAATTTTGCTCCATAGGGAATGTTGTTTGTTGTGAGCGCAATACCGGTCTTTTTGTCAACAATCCGGATTTCTGCCAGGCGGCCGATTACGATATCGAATTTTGAACCGTCTTCTGCTACACGCTCAACAACGCGCAATTCTTCTATTTCGGCTGTTCCGTTATACTTGGCTGTAATTCTGGATTCAGTGGTGATGCTCATGGCAGTACCACCCACGTGGAATGTACGCAGTGTCAACTGTGTTCCGGGTTCTCCAATCGACTGGGCGGCAATAACACCGACCGCTTCACCCATCTGAACCATCCGGCCTGTCGCCAGATTTCGTCCGTAACATTTCGCACACATTCCTTTGCGTGATTCACAGGTGAGGACCGAACGTATTTCAAGCTGTTCGATGGGTGAATCATCAATGATCCGGGCAATTTCCTCATTAACCTCACTTCCTGATGAAATGATCAGTTCACCGGTAAGCGGATGGTACACATCATGTACCACAGTACGTCCCAGTATCCTTTCATAAAGCGATTCAACAACTTCTTCATTGTTTTTGATGGCTGTGGCAACCAGACCCCGAAGTGTACCACAGTCTTCCTCGACAATGATCACATCCTGCGATACGTCGACCAGCCGGCGTGTGAGGTAACCTGCGTCAGCAGTCTTCAGTGCCGTATCAGCCAGGCCTTTCCGTGCGCCGTGTGTTGAAATGAAGTATTCCAGAACGGAAAGACCTTCTTTGAAGTTTGAAAGGATTGGATTCTCAATGATTTCCGAACCTGTAGAACCTGATTTCTGCGGTTTGGCCATAAGTCCCCTCATACCCGACAACTGACGGATCTGTTCTTTTGAACCCCTTGCTCCGGAATCCAGCATCATATAAACAGCATTGAATCCCTGCTTATCCGAGGACAACCGTTTCATAAGTGTCTGGGTAAGTTTGGCATTCGTATGCGTCCATATGTCAATGATCTGGTTATATCTTTCGTTGTTGGTAATAAATCCCATGTTGTAATTATTCAGTACCTCATCAACCTGCCTGTAACCTTCTGTAACCAGGTCTTCTTTTTCTTCCGGAACGATCACATCATCGAGATTGAATGACAGTCCACCATTGAATGCCATCTGAAAGCCTAGGTCCTTTATGGCATCGAGAAACTTTGCGGTTTCTTTTGTGCCTGTTTTTTTCAGGACGGTACTGATGATCTCCCGCAATGATTTCTTGGTCAGAACATCATTGATATATCCAACTTCTTTCGGAACAAGCTCATTAAAGAGGACTCTTCCGACGGTTGTTTCAATGATCCTGCTTTCGGGTTTACCATTGACATGTTCTGTGATCCTGACCTTGATGATGGTGTGCAGTTCAATCCGTCTTTCATTATATGCTATGATGACCTCTTCGGATGAATAAAATGAACGTCCTTCACCTTCAACAGGTGCTTCAGGAGTGCTTTTGCGGGCTTTGGTCGTGTAATACAATCCCAGCACCATATCCTGAGAAGGAACATTGATCGGGGCGCCGTTTGCGGGATTCAGAATATTATGGGAAGCCAGCATTAAAATCTGTGCTTCAAGGATTGCAGCATTTCCGAGCGGGAGGTGGACAGCCATCTGATCACCGTCAAAGTCGGCATTAAAAGCAGTACAAACGAGCGGATGCAATTGTATTGCTTTACCTTCAATAAGCTTGGGCTGGAATGCCTGTATGCCCAGGCGGTGCAGTGTGGGTGCACGGTTCAGCAGCACAGGATGCCCTTTCAATACATTTTCAAGAATATCCCAAACCACCGGATCTTTCCGGTCAACGATCTTTTTTGCTGATTTAACGGTCTTTACGATACCCCTTTCAATTAGTTTTCTGATGATAAAAGGCTTGTACAGCTCTGCCGCCATGTCTTTCGGAAGGCCGGTCTCGTGCAGCTGCAGTTCGGGTCCGACAACGATCACCGACCGGGCCGAATAATCCACACGCTTGCCCAGCAGGTTCTGACGGAATCGTCCCTGTTTGCCTTTAAGACTGTCGCTCAGTGATTTCAGCGGACGGTTGGCATCTGTCTTGACTGCATTTGATTTTCTGGAATTGTCAAAAAGCGAATCCACGGCTTCCTGCAGCATACGTTTTTCATTGCGCAAAATAACTTCAGGTGCCTTGATCTCTATCAGCCGTTTGAGACGGTTATTCCGGATGATAACCCTTCTGTAGAGGTCGTTCAGGTCGGATGTTGCAAACCTTCCTCCGTCAAGCGGGACCAGGGGTCGTAATTCCGGCGGTATGACAGGTATAACTTTCAATATCATCCACTCCGGATGATTGATGCCCTTGGACGCCCTGAAAGCTTCGACAACCTGTAATCTTTTCAAAGCTTCGTTTTTACGTTGTTGTGAAGTTTCGGTATTGGCTTTATGCCTGAGGTCATATGAGAGGCTGTCGAGGTCCAGACGCTGAAGGATATCATACAGCGCCTGTGCTCCCATGTTTGCCAGGAACTTATCCGGATGATTGTCATCGAGTACCTGGTTTTCCTTCGGAAGCGATTCAATGATCTCGAGATATTCCTCTTCCGTCAGAAAATCAAGAAACTGAACTCCGTCAGATGCCTTTATTCCCGGATTGATCACTACATAGCGTTCGTAATATATGATGCTGTCAAGTTTTTTTGACGGCAATCCCAGCAGGTACCCGATCTTGTTGGGCAGTGTGCGGAAATACCAGATGTGGGCTACCGGTACGACCAGCGAGATGTGTCCCATCCGCTCACGGCGCACCTTTTTCTCAGTTACCTCCACACCGCAACGGTCGCATACAATACCCTTATAACGAATCCTTTTGTATTTGCCGCAATGACATTCATAATCCTTTACCGGGCCGAATATCCGTTCGCAAAACAAGCCATCGCGCTCGGGCTTGTATGTTCGGTAGTTAATAGTCTCGGGTTTAAGGACTTCACCACTTGAGCGTTCAAGGATTTCTTCAGGTGAGGCAAGACTGATTGAAATCCTGGTGAAGTTCGATTTTGCTTTGTTTTCCCTTCTGAATGGCATATTTATATTTTATTATATTTCAGTGTATAAAGTTTATCTTAATGATGGGGTCTGCTCATCAGATGAGGTTTATGCTCAATCCCAGTCCCCTCAGTTCGTGCAACAACACATTCAATGATTCAGGGATACCTGCCGGAGGCAGAGGTTCTCCTTTGACAATAGATTCGTATGCTTTGGCCCTTCCGATCACATCGTCCGATTTTATCGTAAGGATTTCCTGAAGGATGTATGCAGCCCCAAAGGCTTCGAGTGCCCACACTTCCATCTCACCGAACCTTTGTCCTCCAAACTGGGCTTTTCCGCCAAGAGGTTGTTGGGTTATGAGTGAGTATGGACCGATGGAACGGGCATGCATCTTATCATCAACCATATGTCCCAGTTTGATCATATAAATGATACCGACTGTTGCCGGCTGATCAAACCGTTCTCCTGTTCCTCCGTCGTAAAGATACGTCTTGCCGAATCTGGGCAATCCTGCGTCATCTGTATATTTGCAGATCTGATTTATGGATGCTCCGTCAAATATCGGAGAAGCAAAACTGAAGCCCAGCTTTTTACCTGCCCACCCAAGAACTGTTTCATAGATCTGTCCGAGATTCATTCGTGAGGGAACGCCCAGGGGATTGAGCACAATATCCACAGGTGTGCCGTCTTCAAGAAATGGCATGTCCTCGGCACGTACAATCTTTGAGATAATGCCTTTATTCCCATGCCGTCCGGCCATTTTATCGCCCACTTTCACCTTTCGCTTTTGTGCAACATACACCTTGGCAAGTTGTATGATACCTGCAGGCAGTTCATCACCAATGGTGATGCTGTATTTCTTCCTTTTATAAATGGCATCGATTTCTTTAAACTTAATGATGTAATTGTATATCAAGGTTTTGATTACATCATTCTTATCTTTATCGGTGGTCCATTTATTCGGATTGATGTTGAGATAATCGATATCCTGTAATGATTTAAGTGTAAACTTTGAACCTCTGGGAATGACATCAACATTATAATAATCTTTAACACCCTGGGAGGTTTTACCATTCACAACTATGAACAGTTTGTCGATTAGTTTGGCCTTCAATTCATTAGAATTGCGCTCAAATTCTTCCTCTATTTTATCCAGTATGGGTTTTGTGGACGATTTGAGCTTTTTGTCCTTAACGGAACGGGAAAAAAGCTTTTTATCAATCACGATCCCCTGAAGCGACGGAGGCGCTTTCAGCGAAGCATCCTTTACATCACCGGCTTTGTCACCGAAGATGGCCCGCAGGAGTTTTTCCTCGGGTGACGGATCGGATTCCCCTTTGGGAGTGATCTTGCCGATCAAAATATCGCCCGGATCCACTTCAGCACCGATGCGGATAAGCCCGTTCTCATCCAGATTCCGGGTGGCTTCCTCGCTCACGTTTGGAATATCTGCCGTCAGCTCTTCAAGACCGCGTTTTGTATCACGTACTTCAAGCATGTATTCATCGATATGAATGGAAGTAAAAAGATCTTCCCGCACAACCTTTTCCGATATTACGATGGCATCTTCAAAATTATAGCCTTTCCATGGCATGAAGGCCACCATCAGATTTCTTCCCAGCGCCAGTTCACCGGAAGCGGTTGAATATCCTTCCGTCAGGATCTGTCCTTTGTATATTTTTTCACCTTTCTTAACGATAGGTTTCAGGTTGATACATGTATTCTGATTGGTTTTCCGGTATTTCAGCAATTTATACCGGCTCACCTCGCCGTCGAAACGAACAAATTTTTCTTCCTCGGTCATGGTATACCTGACGACAATCTCGTTGGAATCGACGTATTCGACAATGCCGTCTGCTTCTGCAATTACCAGAAACCTGGAATCACGGACCACTTCATGTTCAATCCCCGTACCGACAATAGGAGCCTCGGGCCTGACCAGAGGAACTGCCTGACGCATCATATTTGAACCCATGAGGGCACGGTTTGCATCATCGTGTTCCAGGAACGGTATCAGCGAAGCGGCGATGGATGCGATCTGGTTGGGTGCTACGTCCATCAGATCAATAACCTGTGCATCGGATAGCGGAAAGTCCCCGTTAAACCGCGCTTTCACTTTGGGATTCACAAAGCTGCCATTTTTATCGATCGGTGCATTGGCCTGGGCAATAACCTTTGCTTCTTCTTCTTCTGCACTCAGCCATATGATTCCATTGCCGGTCAGGTCAACATTACCCTCAGTGACTTTACGGTAAGGAGTCTCAATAAATCCGAGTGAATTTATTTTTGCATACACACAAAGTGATGAGATCAGACCGATATTCGGACCTTCAGGCGTTTCGATGGGACACAGCCGTCCGTAATGCGTATAATGCACATCACGTACCTCAAATCCTGCACGCTCTCGTGAGAGTCCTCCGGGTCCCAGTGCTGACATGCGTCGCTTGTGCGTGATTTCAGCCAGGGGATTGGTCTGGTCCATGAATTGTGACAGTTGGTTTGTACCAAAAAAGGAATTTATTACCGACGACAACGTTTTTGAATTGATGAGATCGATGGGTGTGAATACCTCATTGTCGCGAACATTCATCCTTTCCCTGATCGTTCTTGCCATACGGGCAAGTCCAACACCAAACTGCGTTGCGAGCTGCTCACCTACAGTTCTTACCCTGCGGTTGCTCAGGTGGTCAATATCATCAACATCCGCTTTGGAATTGATCAGTTCGATCAGATACTTGATGATCTTGATGATATCTTCCTTGGTCAGTACTTTGGTGTCAATATTGGTATTGAGTCCAAGCTTTTTGTTGATCCGGTACCGGCCCACTTCACCAAGATCATACCGTTTATCTGAAAAGAAAAGTTTATCGATAACATCTCTTGCGGTTGCTTCATCAGGCGGTTCACTGTTTCGCAACTGGCGGTATATATGCAATACCGCTTCCTTTTCCGAATTGCAGGGATCTTTTTGCAATGTATTGTAAATGATCTCAAAGTCGCTTAAATTCTGCCCTTCTTTATGAAGCAGGATATTTTTGGCTCCTGAGTCGATGATGGAATCAATATGCTCGTCGAGTAAGATGGTTTCCCTGTCAATAATGATCTCATTTCGTTCAATGGATACCACCTCTCCGGTATCCTCATCCACAAAATCTTCGACCCAGGACTTCAGTACACGGGCTGCAAGCTTCCTTCCAACAAGCTTTTTCAATGAGGCTTTCGAAACTTTGATCTCATCGGCAAGATCAAAGATCTCAAGAATGTCTTTGTCACCTTCGTAGCCTATAGCCCTGAGCAGTGTTGTGACGGGCAGTTTCTTCTTGCGGTCAATGTAGGCATACATGACATTATTGATATCGGTGGCGAATTCAATCCAGGAACCCTTAAAAGGAATGATCCGGGCTGAATACAGCTTGGTGCCGTTGGCATGGATGCTTTGTCCGAAGAAAACACCCGGTGAGCGATGAAGCTGTGATACCACAACCCTTTCAGCGCCGTTTATGACAAACAATCCCCTTTCGGTCATGTAAGGAATTGTTCCCAGATAAACATCCTGAATGACGGTGTCAAAATCCTCGTGCTCGGGGTCGGTGCAGTATAGCTTAAGCTTTGCCTTCAGAGGTACACTATAGGTAAGTCCCCGTTCGATACATTCTTCAATGGAATACCTTGGTGGATCGATATAATAATCAATAAACTCCAGCACAAAATTATTCCGGGTATCGGTAATGGGGAAATTTTCCTGAAAAACTTTGAAAAGCCCTTCATTTTTCCTGTTTTCAGGTGTTGTTTCAAGTTGAAAAAAGTCGCGGAATGATTTCAACTGAACTTCAAGAAAATCAGGATACGACATCTGGTTTTTAGTCCGGGCAAAACTGATTCGATCAGAATTTAATTTGGTCATTATGTTTGTTTATAAATTGTTGAACTAAAGTTTTGAGAAATGACAAAAAGGTTTAATCCCGACACGTCGGGATTAAACCTAAGTGTTGTTCAATAAGACTTACACTATTTAAGTTCAACGTCAGCTCCGGCTTCAGCAAGTTGATTTTTAATTGATTCAGCTTCTTCCTTGGAAAGGTTTTCCTTTACGGCAACCGGGGATTTGTCAACCAGTTCCTTGGCTTCTTTCAATCCCATGTTTGTGATATCCTTTACCAGTTTTACAATCTGTAATTTAGCTCCACCGGGATGGTTCATAAAGACCGAGTAAGTTGATTTTTCTTCAGTCTGCGCACCGTCTGCACCTGCAGCTGCAGGTCCTGCCACAGCTATTGCAGCTGCAGCAGCCGGCTCAATCCCGTATTCTTCCTTTAATATGTTGGCCAATTCGTTAACTTCTTTAACAGTCAAGTTAACCAATTGTTCTGCGAAAGCT
>JAFGRC010000036.1 GCA_016935355.1 Bacteroidales bacterium | reverse complement strand
TTGCTCTTGTCAAAAATTCTCTCCTTGGCTATGTTCATAACCTTTAGCTGGATAGTTTCCTGCGCAGATTTGCCCGTTTCTTTTTTAATGAGATCACCAAAATAATTGGGAGATAAATGCAATTGGTCAGCACAATACTTTACAGTCGGTAATCCGTCCGTCCGCGCCGATTCTGATTCAAAATAACTGTCAAGCAGTTTTTCAAACCTTACTACAATGTCTTTATTTACTTCACTCCTTGTTATAAACTGACGGTCATAAAACCGTGCGCAATAATTGAGCAGTAATTCGATGTTGTTGGCAATAAGTGTTTTGCTGTGCTTGTCGATTGATTGTTCCAACTCATGGTTGATTTTATCCAGGCAGTCCAGTACGATGTGCCGTTCCTTTTCTGATATATGCAGCGCTTCATTGGCTTCATAGGAGAAAAAACTGTATTTTTTGATATTCTGCCCTAAGGAAGTGCCCCGGATAATTTCCGGGTGAAACAACAATCCCCATCCTTTGGGCGTCGGATTTCCCGGCTTGTTGCCGATTCCCACCACCTGTCCCGGCGCAACGAATACAAGCGTTCCTTCCTGATAATCATAAAAATTACCACCATATTTCAATTCACCACAAACTGCGTCTTTCAGGAAAACACAATAAAAACCATAGTTAACCCTGGCTTCAGGTATGAGTTTCATTTTTGAAAAATCAAATATACTTACCAGCGGATGAAGGGTTTCAATTCCCCGCAGCGCATTAAACTGAGAAATATTGTCAAGTTTCAGAATTTCATCCATCGTCTTTACTTTTTTTATAAGACAAATTTACCAGCAATTTTTATTCAATCTGCACGCAGAATTGAATATCCGTAATCGGGGTACAAGATTCTGTAATTGGTGTACAAACTCTTACATGATTTTATCTCAATTTTGTATCCGAAAATGTCTTAAAGATAGAATTATGAATAAATTATTTTCATTAACCCTTTTAATGTCTGTTTCAGGATTGATCATCTCCTGTGCTGACCAAACCAAAAAAGCAGAAAACGATCCAATCCTCATTCAGAAGCAGGGAAGCTTTACCGTTGGAGGATCGGTGATGACCAATGCCGGTACATTTGATCCCGATAAACAAACACCTGAGGGACAAACCTTTCACGGAGATCATGCTTATGTTTTTTATCAGGTTCCGGTTGATGCACGCAAGTATCCTCTGGTAATGTGGCATGGGATCGGACAGTTTTCCAAAACATGGGAAACAACGCCGGACGGTAGAGAAGGTTATCAGAATATTTTCCTGCGCCGGGGATTTGGGGTATATCTGGTTGACCAACCCAGAAGGGGTAATGCTGGACGAAGCACAGCAGAAGCCACAATTAACCCAGTACCCGACGAGCAGGGATGGTTTGGGACCTTTCGTTTGGGCATTTGGCCTGACTATTTTGAAGGTGTTCAGTTTGCGAGAGATTCTGCAACGCTCAGTCAATATTTTCGGCAAATGGTCCCCAATCTTGGGTCGATCGACTACGAGGTGAATACGGATGCCGTTTCAGCTTTGTTCGATCAAATCGGCCCGGCAATTCTCGTCACACATTCGCATTCCGGCGGTATGGGGTGGCTCACTGCTATTAAGAATCAGCATGTAAAAGCCATTGTATCCTATGAGCCGGGGAGTGGCTTTGTTTTTCCGGAAGGAGAAGTTCGTGCTTCCAAACCAAGTGCAGGAGGCACTCTCGAAGCTGTATCCATACCGATGAACGATTTCTTAAAACTGACAAAAATCCCCATCGTAATTTATTATGGTGATTTTATTCCTGCAGAACCGGTAGCAAACCCGGGACAGGATGGCTGGCGCGTCCGTCTTGAAATGGCCCGGTTATGGCGTGATGCAGTAAACAAATACGGCGGAGATGTAACAGTAGTGCATCTTCCCGAAATTGGAATCAAAGGCAATACGCATTTCCCGTTTTCCGATCTGAATAATGTTGAAATAGCCGATTTAATGTCGGAATGGTTGAAGGATAAAAATCTGGATTAGAACAAATAAAGAAGAAATCAATAATGAAGATAAAAATTCAAATATTAGTAGTTATGTTTATAACGACCAGCGTTATTACCATTGCTCAAAGCAGTACTGAAAAACCTTTTGGCCTGGTTTACCGGGATGCCCTTACAGAAAATATTCCGGGCCAGGTGAATATTCATCCGGTAACTTACAAATTGAACGGTATTGAAATTGCGGCCAACATGTACACGCCTGCCAATTTTAATCCTTCAAAGAGCTATCCGGCAGTGGTAGTGGCTCATCCCAATGGTGGGGTTAAAGAACAGGTGGCCGGATTATATGCACAGCGTCTGGCAGAATCGGGTTACGTTACTATTGCTGCTGATGCGTCTTATCAGGGAGCCAGCGGTGGAGAGCCACGCAATGTTGATAAGCCGGCCAACCGAATTGAAGACATTCGCGGAATGGCTGATTTTATCACACAATATGCAGGTGTAAATCCTGATCGATTGGGCGTATTGGGCATTTGCGGTGGCGGAGGTTATACATTAAAAGCGGCTCAAACCGACAAACGGTTTAAAGCTGTGGCAACACTTAGCATGTTTAACTCAGGATTGGTTAGGCGCAATGGTTTCATGGACTCCCAGCTATCTACCATTCAGGAACGGTTAAAGCAGGCTTCTGAAGCCCGTGCCCGGGAAGCCGCAGGGGGTGAAGTTCAGTATGCTGCCGACAGCAAAACGACCGATGAAATGGCAGATAAAATTCCGTTTGATTTGTACCGCGAAGGCCATTATTATTACAATCGTACCCATGCGCATCCAAATTCCACATTTCGTTACACCATGAGTAGTCTGCTCGACCTGATGGAGTTCGATGCTGCCTCTAATATGGACTTAATCAACCAACCTCTGCTGATGATGGCGGGAAGTAAGGCCGACAGTTACTACATGACCGATGAGGCTTTTAAACTCGCTATTGGCACAAAAGAAAAAGAGCTGTTTTTGATTCCCGGAGCCACTCATATTCAAACCTATTATGTTCCCGAATATGTATCCAAGGCAATGAATAAACTCAACGAGTTTTTCGGCAAATATTTATAGTATGAACCTATTAATCAATTTAAACTATATGAAAACAATATCTGGCCTTCTAATACTTGTCCTTATGAGTATTCAGTGGATATCCGCACAGGGTTCCGGTACTGAAAACGAAATCATCAATCTCTCGAAAGAAAAGTGGCAGTGGATGGCCGACAAAAACGTAGATGACCTAAGTAAGCTCTTTCACGAAAAAGCAGTATTTGTTCATATGGGCGGAGCCTGGGGAACTGAGCATGAAATTAACATTATTAAGAGCGGAGGAATCTGGTACAAGAATGCGGAAATTCATGAAGTATCGGTGAATATTATTGATAATACTGCAATTCTGTTAAACAGGATCGATCTTTTGGCTGTAGTGGGAGGAAATGAAGTAACAAATCCATTTGAAGTCACCGAAGTATATGTAAAGCAAGGCGACAGCTGGAAGCTATGCTCACTTTCATTTACCCGTTTGATGTCACCCGGTGGACGGTAATTAGTGAATGAAATTTTAATAACGAACAAAATGAAAATATTTATATTTGGCTTAGCCCTTTTTATCAGCTCTTGTCTAAACAGTCAACAAGCAAATGTCACAGAAGCGAAAGAGTTTCCGGTTATAACCATATCATCTGGTAAGTTGCGCGGTGTTACAGAAGGAGATGTTACCAGTTTCAAGGGAATTCCTTATGCTGCTCCTCCGGTGGGTGAATTTCGCTGGCGTCCGCCGCAGCCAGTAATTCCATGGGAGGGAGTGCGGGATGCCTCCAATTTTGGAGCAACATTTGCGCAATCAGGTTGGGGTGGTGCACCGGGATCTATCCAGAAAGGTTCGTCAGAGGACTGCCTTTTCCTTAATGTCTGGAAACCTTCCGAAGCTGCAAAGAATGCCAAACTACCGGTCATGGTATGGATTCACGGTGGTGCTTTTGTGGGTGGAAGCGGTAACACATCTGGTGATGGATTTGCCAAAAAGGGTGTTATTCTGGTTACCATTAATTATCGTCTGGGACGACTCGGCCATTTCGCATTTCCGGCATTAAGCAGGGAACATCCTGATGAACCCAAGGGCAGTTACGCTTTCATGGATCAGATCGAAGCGCTAAAGTGGGTCCGGCAGAATATTGCCGCTTTCGGAGGCAATCCTGAAAATGTTACCATCTTCGGTTTCTCAGCTGGTGGTGTTTCCATACATTCACTTCTTACCATACCCTCCGCAAAGGGGCTCTTCCATAAGGCAATCGGTCATTCCAGCGGTGGAAGGGACGGCGTTCTGACCGGCAGGCCAATACAGGAAGAAAATGCCAGTCCATACTACCCTGTATCTGCTGAAGCAATTGGAATTAACTTTGCTCGAAAGCATGGGATTGAAGGTACGAATGAAGCTGCACTGGCCAAGCTGCGTGCCCTGAAAGTTGAAGAAATTGTGGACGGGGGACAGGAAAACGACGGACAGGGTGGTCCCCGCATCTATTCTGGCCCTATTCTGGATGGTAAATTAGTTACGGAGACAGCTGAAAGTGCTTACAAAGCAGGCCGGCAGGCACACGTTCCACTTATGATCGGATGTAATAGTGCAGAAATTGGTGGGCCTTTCGTGAATGCAAGCACTTCAAAGGAACAACTGTTTTCACTGTTTGGAGAATTTGCCGGTGAGGCGAAAGCTGCCTATGATCCTGATGGGAGCAAAGAATTTAGTGAGGTACAAACCATGTTTAATACGGACAAGGTATGGGCGGAGCCTGCAAGGTTTACTGCAAAATCTTTTGCGGCCATTGGCAAACCAGCCTACATTTTTCTTTTTTCTTACGTACCTTCTTCAATGAAAGAAAGGATGCCTTTAGGTCCCGGACATGGAACCGATATTTCTTTTGTGTTTAACAACCTTGGGGAAAGAAGTTTCGGACCACCTCCGCCACCTCCATCACCTGATGACCAAGAGGTCGCCAGGATGATGAACACCTACTGGGTAAACTTTGCTAAAACAGGGAACCCTAATGGCAATGGACTACCGAAATGGCCTGTTTATACCGCCGAAAGAAACGAAATACTTGATATACAGTCTGACGGTAAGCCGGTTGCTAAGCCCGATCCAAGGAAAGCACGACTGGACGTGATTGAAAAGGCAGTGATTAAGGGTGATAACCTGCAACAAAATGGCATTTAAGGGTAATATCAAACACCATGTAAAAACAACAAAATGAAAGCTGCAGTAATATTGTTTTTTTTATTTTCTAATATCATCAATGCGCAGAACATAAATTCATCGGAACAACCCCTGACTGCGAAGCAGAAATGCATTATAGCCATTTCCTCAGTTGCTGCAAAAGGAGATTTGCCGACCCTGAAAACTGAATTGAACAAGGGGCTTGAAGTGGGATTAACCATTAACGAAATAAAGGAAGTTCTCGTTCACCTGTATGCTTATTGTGGTTTTCCGCGCAGTATTCGCGGGTTGCAAACGTTTATGGAAGTGCTCGATGAACGAAAAGCCATGGGAATCAACGATAAGATGGGTGCAGATGCATCACCCATTCATCAGGAGCCTGCTAAATACGAACGGGGAAAGAAAGTTCTAAGCGAACTAACCAAAATTCCGCAAGAGAGGCCTTCATCCGGTTATGGCGCTTTTGCCCCGGCAATTGATACCTTTTTAAAAGAGCATCTGTTTGCCGATATTTTCGAAAGAGATGTTTTAACGTATGGTGAACGGGAATTGGTGACGATTTCGGTACTGAGCGCCATTGGAGGTGTGGAGCCCATGCTCAGAAGCCATTTGTCCATTTCACTGAATGTGGGCTTAACACCTGGTCAGTTGTCAGAATTTGTAAGCATTATCAGAACAACTTTGGGCGAAAGAGCGGCCAGCGATGTGCAGCAGGTTTTAGATGAAGTCCTGAAAAATACGCCACAAACTTCAACGGTTACACAACTACCTGGAGATACAGCTTTTCCGAAAGGTGAAAAAATCACCGGCAACAACTTTACCGGAACAGCTTATGTTTTTAGGATTATAAATCCTGACAGCACATTTTATACATCCATTGGCAACGTAACCTTTGAACCCAAAGCCAGAACAAACTGGCATAAACACCCGGGTGGACAGATCCTTCTGGTAACTGCCGGAATGGGTTTTTATCAGGAGAAAGGCAAACCCGCTCAGCTCATTCGCAATGGCGATGTGGTAAGAATACCGCCTGATACCGTGCATTGGCATGGCGCCGCGCCCGACACCGGACTAACCCACATTGCTATTAGCCTTAATTTGGAAAAAGGCAACGTGATTTGGCTGGAGCCGGTTACAGAGGAGCAATACAAAAGATCAAACTTTCATGAATAGCCATGAAAGGTTCAATTGAATAATACATAAAGCAATGAACTTCCGGTCGATTAACCTGAAAATCACCTATTGGTTGAATATATAGCTTTGCGGGGGGGTAACAGGATACTCCAAAAATGTTTTTGTGGTATATCAGGGTCTCCGGATCATTGGTAAACCTTTACATAATCCACTTCCATGGTTGCCGGAAATACTGTATCATCAATTCCCTTCATTCCGCCCCAG
>JAFGRC010000003.1 GCA_016935355.1 Bacteroidales bacterium | reverse complement strand
TTCCGGGGGCAGCAGCGTTTCAGCCTTTTCCGGCCATTCGATAAAACAATAAGCATCGCTGTAGAAGTATTCTTCATAGCCGATGTCATAGAGTTCCTCAACCGATTCGATCCGGTAGAGATCGATGTGATAGAACATGGATTCGTCTTTCGACCGGTATTCGTTGATCAGGGCGAAACTCGGACTGGTAACCACGTCAACGGCACCCAGCGCATGACATATTGCCTTGATGAAGGTGGTCTTGCCCGAACCCATGGGACCGTAAAAGGCAAATTTCTGATTTCCCCGGGTCAGTTTTATAAACGCTTCCGCTGCTTTATCAAGTTTACTGAGTGAGTCGATTATGAGTGTTTTCATTTTGGCTTCATCACTGCCAGCGGGACCATCATCTCTTCCATGGAAATGCCGCCATGCTGATAGGTATTGCGGTAATAATTCACATAATAATTGTAATTGTTGGGATAGGCAAAGAAATCCGCAGCCATGGCAAAAATATAGCCATAGCTCACGTCCGGCTTCGGCAGGTTCGCCGTGCGCGGATCTCTGACCTCAAGGACCTCTTTCGGGTTGTAGTTCAGATTTCTGCCCGTTTTATACCGGAGGTTCGCCGACGTTTTCCTGTCTCCGATGACCTTTATGGGATTGTTAACCCTGACGGAGCCGTGATCGGTCGTCACGACAAGCGTTACATCTTTTTCTGCCAGCAACCTGATCAGGTCGAGCAGCTGGGAATGCCGGAACCACGAAAGGATCAGCGACCTGTAGGCAGAATCACTTTCCGCCAGCTCCCGGATCATCTCCTGGTCCGTATTGGCATGCGTCAGCATATCTAAGAAATTGTATACAATGACGACCAGGTCATACCTGAGCAAATTGGAAAAATTGTCGGTAAGCTTCTTCCCTGATTTGGCGTGAATCACTTTTTCATAAAATACACGCAGATCCATGCCCAGCCTCTTTAGCTGAAGCCCCAGCAATTCCTCCTCATGCAGGTTCTTGCCTTTTTCATCTTCGTCACTGACCCAGAGTCCGGGATAAAGCCGTGCGATCTCCCCGGGCATCAATCCGGCAAACAAGCTGTTGCGCGCGTACTGGGTGGCTGTCGGCAGTATGCTGCAATACAGGTCGTCGTCACCGGTTGTAAAATACTCGCTGATCACGGGATATAATGTGCGCCACTGGTCAAGCCGCAGGTTGTCGATCAGGATCACAACCACTTTATTGCCGCGGGAAGTCAGTGGAAGGATCTTCTCACGGAATACAACAGGGGAGGTCAGAGGCCTGTAAGCACTTTCTCCGCTGAACCATGCAAGGTAGTTGTTCCGGATAAACCGTGCGAATCCCTGACCGGCATCTGTCTTTTGCATGCGGAATACCTCATACATCCCGGGGTCTTTCAGCCGTTCCAGTTCAAGTTCCCAGAAAACCAGCTTTTTGTAAATTTCTTCCCATTCGCGGTAAGTGTTTGCCCTGTTGATCGCCTCTCCCATCTCCCTGAATTCAACCTGATAGGCTGAGGTCGTTTCCCTTGAAATAAGCTCCCTGCTTTCGAGGCTCTTTTTAATGGACAGCAGCACCTGATTGGGCTTGACCGGCTTGATCAGGTAATCTGTCATTTTAGAACCAATAGCCATTTCCATGGTCTTCTCATCCTCGCTTTTCGTAACCATCACCACCGGAATGACACTGTTGATCTGCCGGATCTTATTCAGCGTTTCAATCCCGCTTAAACCGGGCATGTGCTCATCGAGAAAGATCAGATCAAAGCTGCTGTTGCGGATCAGCTCAAGGGTATCAATTCCGTTCGTGGCAACCGTTACATCATAGCCCTTATCTTTCAGGAAGATGATATGCGGTGTCATCAGATCAATTTCATCATCCGTCCACAAGATCCTGATGTTTTTAATGTCCTGTGTCATGGGTAGCTTTCATTGTAGAATTGCATATAGCGGCTCAGCGATCCGTCTTCCAGCAAGGTCTGATAATTTTCTTCAGAGATCACCAGCGGTGTCATCTCAACATCCGGAAGATCATTCCGGATCGCTTCATTTTCACGGATTGTAACCAGATATTCCATTGCAGCATTCAGGTCTGCAAACGGCTTTACCACGACAAGGCTCTGCCGTGCGTCCAGATTCACCAGGTCTACTCTCAGATCCAGGTTGTCAAAATAATCCAGGTTAAAATTTATAATGTTAAAGATCAACTGGTTGACATCCAGATTCCGGTTCGTGACAAATGCAAACAAATGACCTGTTTCGCTGTTCACCGTGTAAAGTTCTTTTGCAATGGCCCGTTCTTCTTCCACACGAAACTCCGGTGCTTCCCTGTCGAGAAAATCAACAACCCGGCCGGCATCATCTGCCACTTCCGTTCGCGGGTATTCGGAGATCAGCGCCTGCAGGTTATCACGAAAAGTTTTGCGGTCGGTCTCCCTTCCCTGTGCCAGAACCTTCAGATACGCAAACCGGGGCAGCAGTTCGCTCCCCGCAAAATTTTGCAATGCATGATCCGCGCGAAAAACCACTTCAGCATAATTTCCGCTGTCAAAGTAATTGAAAGTTTCCTCATAATAATCCTCCATCTGCCGCCTGTTCCGCTCAAGCTCATCGATATAGCCGGGATCACTGAGCACCTTTGCGTACATGGTTTCAGGAAACTCACTGATTATGGTATTTTTGTATAATTCTTCAAGTGCTTTGTTGTTCTGTTCCCTGGCAATGGAATACAAATTATAGTTGGCCGATACTATGTATTCAGAACCGGGATAACGCCGTATGAGATCTTTAAACGCCTCCGATGCACGTTCATAGTCTTTCAGCTCATTCTTGCAAAGCAAGCCCGTATTGTAAAGTGCATGTTCAATACGGCTGTGCGATGCTGCAAGGGCTGAATCGGTCAATGGAATGCTTTCAAGATAATAGTTCCTCGTCATGATACCGGCAATCTGTCCCGGCACGGATGCTGCCTCATCAGCCGGTTCATTTGCCATACCGTTTTCAACATCAAAAGTAAAGGTAGTCCTGTTTGCCCGCTGCCAGTGATCTTCAAGCCTGCGGTTTCCCCAGTTTAGTTTGAATTCGCTGTAACCCAAAGTCATAGCGGTTTCATTGTAAAAATACCACTGGCCGGATCCGTCAGTGGCTTGTCCGGTCCTTGCAGACTGTGCAACCATCTGATTTGCAAACTGTCTGTCAAGTTGTTCTTCAGCCCGCCTTTCCTGTTCCAGTTGCAGTTGTTCCCGTTCCTGCGCAATGATCGCATCGATCCTTGCATACAGTTGCTGCCTGTCAAGCCGCGCAAGCAGCTGCACACTGTCCTCAAATGCCACGGTATTGATGTAATCAACCAGCGTTGAAAGGCTGCCTGATTTCCGTACAATCATGTCATAATCGGGATAATCCGGACCGATCACTGATACTGTGCTGTCATAATACGCCTGTGCATGCACATAATCGGGTATTTCATAATAATGGTCGGCAAGTGTAAGATAAGACCTCATCTTTTGGCGGGAATTGCCGGTATTGACCCGGACCGAGGTCTCATATTGCTCCAGCGCTGCTGCACGATCCCCTTCCTTGATGTAAAAATCCCCCAGAGCATAATAAACCTGATCCTGGTAATCATTGTATTTATCGTCCCTGAGCATCTTTTTCAGTTCTTTTTCAATTTCTTCCGCATTTTCATATCCCTCCTGATAATTGAGCGCCTGGTTGATCCGGGCGTTGAATGCCATTTCAAACGGGGGATTCATTCTGATTACCGCTCTATAATATCCGGATGACCGTTCCAGGTCACCGGTCTTTTCGAAAAGCTGCGCCAGAATAAACAAAAAGCGCATCCGGTTATCCTTTTTCCGCTCCCGCTCAACAGCCCTTTCAAGATAGCTTATCGCCTGCAGGTAATTGTTCTGTTTCAGGTGATAATCGGCAACGGTCGTATAAAGCATGCTGAGAAGCATTTCAGGAAAATCCGCATTGTTTTCAAGAACGCTGAAAATATCTGCCGAACTCCTGAACTGACCGGTTTCGTTGTATATCCTGGCCATCCATACCTGTGACTCATATGTTTCCGGATTGTTGCCGAAATCATTCTGCAGCTGCCGGAATACGGTTGCAGCCATATCGTAACTGTGTTTGTGGAAATAGGCCTTCCCCATCAACAGGTAGGCATCGTCAACATACATGTTGTATTCACGCCTGTTGTAAAATTCCCGTTCCCTGAGCGAAAGTTCACGGTTGTTTTTAACTTCCGGCTTTGCCGTGATCGAATGCAGCGAAATGAGTTTCTCACATTTTTCAATGGTCCGGTCCATATCGGTAATTGCAACGGAAGAAACCTCCTCATCCCCGTAAAGAAACAACGGCAATATTTCCGAATATTCATCGATGAAGTTGTGCGCGATCTTTTCAAGCCCGCTTTCAAAGCTTTCCCTTCCGTTGAAGTATATGTTGAACCGCGCGGTAACATTATGGTATGCACGGGAAGTCATCGTATTCTTTTCCACACTGCAGCCGGTAATGCTGAACAGGACGGAAAACAGGACAAACAGGCCGGTTGTGTTCCCCCGTTTTTTAAATTCCTGTCTGTTTTGTGTTTTTTGCATGTTACTGGACCGGTCCCAATTCAACCGCTTAACAATAAACTACCAATCAATGATTTTATTTTCCTGCCGCAAAGTTATTTAATCTGAGGCTAAGAAAAAAGATCCGGCAATATTAAGAGCCTGTTTAAACAATGGTGTGGCCAGTCTGATTCCTGCGAATTACAGGACCGCTAACCCGGAACCAGAGGATATAATGCTGCAGCCGGTGAGTAAAATGACCTGTGGGGTGATCATGGAGATGGTTAACGATTCTGACCTTCTCTGAGTTTTTTCTGGAGTTCCAGGATTTTTCTCTTCAGACCGCTGTTCTCATTCTGAAGGCGCGAAGACTCATTACTGTCGGTTTCGTGTTGTTGAATGCTGTGATTATTGAAATTGATCCTTTTTTGCAATTCATAAATTCCTGTGATCAGACTTTTAAGATTTTCCTTAACATTAAGCATGGTGATAATTTTTAATATATAACTGGTATGTATTCATTTTTGTGTATTACGGGTAAAAATTTTGATTAGACCGGGAAGAATTTCACTGGGCTCTGAATATACACTTTATATAACAGCATACACATTCAGTAAGCCAAATGCCTAATTTTATGCAAAGGTACGACTTTTTTCCCGGTTTATCATTAAATATCCGGTTAAAGCCCGGTGACTGATAACACAAGCTTCAGTCCAGCCTCACATAAGCCAGTACGGCAACACTCACCCGGACATTCTTAAGGCAAAGTAATGCTGATGCACAGGATTCCAGTGTTGATCCCGTTGTAACAACATCATCCACAAGCAATACATGTTTATCCTTTAGTTTTTCCGGATCTTTTACGGCAAATATGCCGTCCACATTCTCCCATCTTTCGTATCTCGACTTTCTGGTCTGGGTATCCGTGTTTACGACCCTCCGGATCAGACCGTCCTCAACAGGTATGTCCAGCACTTCAGTGAGTCCCTTTGCAATGAGCGCACTCTGATTATAACCCCTCCGTCTTTGTTTCCTGCGGTGCAGCGGAACCGGATGAACCAGATCTGCCCGGCTGAATGCCGTGTCTTTTAATTCATGACCGAACATCCTGCCCATTTCTATTCCCACGCGGTATTGTCCGCGGTATTTCAACTCATGAAGGATCTGCCGGTACCGGCTGTCCTGATAAAAATTTATAAATGCCGTTGCGTGTTCCACCTGAACGCGTCCCCAGAACATCTGTGCGACAGGATTTTCAGGATCTTCATGAAATCCCGTTCGCGGCAGGTCAAGGATACAGGGGAGACAAAGCACCCGTTCATGGCGCATGAGTACATTCCCGCATGCCGCGCACAAAGGAGGATACAGTATCCCCATAAAATCACCGAATAAATCCCTTATTTTAACTGACACGATTACCCGTTAACTGCCGGGGCCTCCCGCCAAAGAGGGGGAGGTCCCGGCCTGACTTATAATATTTTTATCTCATAAGTAAGATCCATAACTTTTCGATACAATGCACTGACACCGCAGTATTTGTCCTGCGACAGCTCAATGGCACGCTGAAGCTTGTCGCGGGGCAGATCTTTCCCTTTAAATCCATAAATGATATGCATGGATGTGTAATGCTTCGGATGCTCCTCCGTGAGCTCTCCTTCAACGGTAACATTGAAATCCTCCAGTTCAACCCGCATTTTGTAGAGGATCGAGATCACATCCATGGCGGTGCAACCTGCCAGAGATACCATCATCAAAGGCTTGGGAGGTGGGCCCTGATCCTTTCCGCCATGTTCTGGTTTGGCATCCAGTATGATGCCATGGTTGTCGACTTCAGCTTCAAAAGCCATATCGCCTGACCATTTCAGTTGAACTGCTTCTTTCATTTTTTCCGGTTTTTTTATACTTTTTATTGCAAAAATAACTAATATTCGCATTGATATATATTGTTGAACTGATCCATACAGCCAAATGAAAAACCCTACTCCGCCTCCTGCAAGGGAATGCTTTATTGATAGCGCTTCCATATTCAGACATCTTTCACCGGACGAGCTGGCAAGGATCCCGGTCGACCAGGAACCTGATTTTTATAAAAAGGGTACGGTCATTTATTCGGAAGGCAGCCGTATCTATGGATTTTATTGTATACAGAGTGGCATCATCAAGATCTATAAGACCGGATTTGATGGCAAGCAACAGATCATCAGATTTGCCAAAAAAGGAGATATCATGGGATTCAGGTCGACCATAAACCGTGAACCCGCCTGCACGACGACACAGGTGCTTGAAGATGCCTATATCTGCTTCGTTCATGCCGATACGGTCCTTGAATTCATAAAGGCAAACAGCAATTTTGCCCTCGAACTGCTTCAGATCGCCTGCAAAGAGCTGGGTGAAGCCAACGATTATATTACCGATATCGCGCAAAAAACGGTCCGTGAAAGACTGGCTGAAGCCATCATTCACCTGAGGAAGGAGTTTGACCTGGATAAAGACAGCTACCTTAAGATAACGCTGACGCGCGAAGAACTCGCAAATATCGTCGGTACGGCGACCGAATCCGTGATCCGGCTGCTTTCCGAATTCAGGCAGGACGGCCTTATTGAACTTACAGGGCGAAAAATCAAGGTGCTCGACGAAAAAACGCTCTACAAAATCTCAAATATGAACGAATGACCGGAGTGGAATTCAACAGCATTCTGTTTGCCTTTGGCCTGACATTATTTGCCGGTCTGGCTACCGGCATCGGAAGTACCATCGCGTTTTTCGCACGCACCACCAATACACGGTTTCTTTCAGTCTCGCTCGGCTTTTCTGCCGGAGTGATGATCTATGTATCCATGGTGGAAATATTCTTCAAGGCCAAAGATTCGCTTACTGTTGTAATGGGTGACACTGCCGGTTACTGGGTGACAGTCGCCTCTTTTTTCGGAGGCGTGTTACTGATTGCCGTCATCGACCATTTTGTACCTGAAATGGAAAATCCCCACGAAATGAAATTGATTGAAGAGATCGAGCATCCATCGGATGATTTCAGGAAAAAAAAATTGCTGCGTATGGGATTGTTCTCGGCCCTGGCGATAGGCATACACAATTTTCCCGAGGGACTCGCCACATTTACGGCGGCACTGACTGATCCCGCACTGGGTATTGCCATTGCGGTGGCCATCGCCATTCATAACATTCCCGAAGGCATTGCCGTTTCGGTCCCGGTTTACTTTGCAACGGGAGACAAAAAAAAGGCATTCCGGCTTTCCTTTCTTTCCGGGATCTCAGAACCTGTAGGTGCGCTCATCGGTTACCTCATCCTGATGCCCTTTATGAACGAGATGATGTTCGGCATTCTGTTTGCTGCCGTCGCAGGTATCATGGTCTTTATTTCCGTTGACGAACTGCTGCCTGCAGCCCGTGAATACGGAAAAGCACACCATTCCATATACGGTTTCATTGCCGGCATGGGCATCATGGCTTTGAGTCTGCTGCTCTTTGCATAAAAAGCATGAAATATTAATCCTCCCGCTTCACGCTGTCATGATTTTTCTATTTTTGCAGTTTATCCGGTAAGCAACCATGTCAAATCGGGAGGATGAAATCAGGAAAGCCTCATGGATAGCAATTTCCGGGAACGCTTTCCTTTCTGTTATCAAGATCGTGGCCGGAATCATAGCCGGGAGCCTGGCCGTTGTAGCCGACGGGGTGGACTCGTTCGGCGACATCATCACATCCACGATCATCCTGATCACTGCCAACATCCTTTCCCGCCCGCCTGACAAAAAATATCCCTACGGGTATGGAAAAGCCGATACCATTGCCACCAAGGCACTTTCGTTCATTATCTTCTTTGCCGGTGCCCAGCTGTTTATTACTGCAATCAGGAAACTGTCCGGAGGTGTTGCGGTCGGGATGCCATCCAAATTTGCTTTTTACATCGTCCTTGTTTCCATTGCCGGAAAGATCCTGCTGGCAATTTATCAGTTCCGGATCGGAAAGAGAACAGGCAGCGCCATGCTGATCGCGAACGGAAAAAACATGCAGAACGATGTGATCATATCAGCATCAGTCCTGCTGGGACTGATATTTGTCTTTGTATTCAAATTACCGGTACTGGACAGCATTACGGCTTTGCTGGTCAGCATATGGGTCCTGAAGGTGGCCTTTCAGATCTTTATGCAGACCAATGTCGAACTGATGGACGGGACCAAAGACTGCTCCATTTACAATAAAATATTCGATGCCATCGAAGCCGTGGAGGGTGTGCATCATCCGCACCGTGTCAGATCGCGCAACATCGGCCACAAAGTTATGATCAATATTGACCTGGAAGTCGATGGTGATCTTACCCTGAGGGAAGCTCATGAACTGGCCCACAAAGTTGAAGATTCCATAAAAACCCGGATTGATAATGTTTTTGATGTGGCCATTCATGTGGAGCCTCTGGGAGATAAAACTGCCGAAGAAAAATACGGCATCACGAAAAGTCATTTGTAACAAATTATGGTTTTGCTGTTACAGTCATAAAACCATACCCCTCCGGCCACATCCCCTTTTCAGGGGAGGAAATTTTTAACGTTCCCCGATAAATGTTTTCACGTTTACCGTTTTAACGTTTACCGTTTACCGTTT
>JAFGRC010000153.1 GCA_016935355.1 Bacteroidales bacterium | reverse complement strand
TATGTCAGGTTACCTTCTTTCATCGCAGGGTGATCGTATGATCATGGCAAATTCGGTTGAAGGGCGGTATCCTTTTCTCGATCACCGGGTCATTGAATTCTGTGGAGCACTACCATCTGATTACAAAATGAAAGGCTTGAATGAAAAGTATTTATTGAAAAAAATGATGCAGAAACGGCTTCCTGAAAGCATCCTGAAAAGGCCTAAGCAGCCCTACCGTGCACCGGTGGCAACAAGCTTTTTTTCAAATTCAGCCCAAAATTATATCTCCGAATTGCTGCATAAAAAAGACCTTGACAATACTGGTATTTTTTCCGCAGAAGCAATTCAGAAGCTGCTTGATAAAACAAGAACAAGTCAGATGGTCACTGAAATGGAAAATATGTCGCTGGCCGGAATCATTTCCACACAACTGGTTTACCACCAGTTTATCCTGCGCGATAAATACCGGCCACTACCGAATGTTTTGAATAACTGCAGGATATACTATGAAAAAAATCCGGTTTATACCTGAAATAAATTCCTTCCATTATGAGCAGCAGAAAAAATAAACCTTTCAGAAAGGACATTTTAGTGATCCAGGATATAAAAGCTGAATGCGATAACATTGTGAACGGTCTGCGAAACAATGTGCTGTATACCTTGAACCGTTCGGGAGGTGTGGTGGGTATTTCAGGCGGTATTGATTCGTCTGTATGTCTTGCACTTGCTGCAAAAACCTTTGGACCGGAAAAAGTACTGGGTATCATGATGCCTGAAAAAGATTCAAGTGGTGACAGTGCAAAATTTGCACAAAAACTGGCCGATACATTTCTGGTCAAAACCATTACAGAAAACATAACAGAAAGTCTTAAAGGATTTGGATGTTATGACCGTCGTGATGAAGCCGTTCAAAAGGTTTTCCCTGAATATGATCCGGATCACTACAAAATGAAAATAGGAGTCAGAAATTCCGGATTGCTGACCAACCTGCCACCACTTTTTACTGTTACAATCATTGATAATGACGGAAATGAAAAATCAAAGAGGCTGCCTGCGGCAGAATTAAGACAGATTGTTGCTGCGTCAAACTTCAAACAGCGAAGCCGGATGTCCATGTTGTATTATCATGCTGAACGATTGCACTATGCAGTTATCGGTACACCTAACAAGCATGAAGTAGCGCAGGGATTTTTTGTGAAATACGGGGATGGCGGAGCGGACGTGATGCCCATCGCCCATTTATATAAAACACAGGTTTACCAGCTGGCCGGGCACCTGGGTGTTCCACAGGAGATCATCGACCGGATACCCACAACAGATACATATTCAGCCGAACAGACACAGGAAGAATTTTTTTATCAATTGCCTTTTGCTCAGATGGACCTTTTGTGGTTTGCCTTTGAAAACGATTACGATCCTTCTGAAGTCGCTCCTGTGATGGAAATGTCCGTATCTGAAGTAAAAAGCATATTTGTGAACTTTGAAAGAAAGAAAACAACAACGGAATATCTCAGAATGATGCCGATAAAAGATTAGGTTGAAGGTTATTGGCTACAGTGTAAAGGTTATATGCTGCTTTAGACTGTAAGCTAATTAAAATTAATGAAAGCTGCAGGTAAAAGCCTGAGAGCTATATTTTTGCGGACAGAACTAAAATTGATTTATAAGATGAATGCTTTTGATTATTTTTTTGAACTTTCTAAAAATCTTGAAAAAGACTTTGTTCTTGGTTCCAGGGAGATCGTTTCATTCTCCAGACTTTACAATGACTGCATGAGACTGGCAGGATATCTGCAAGCTACTTATGGAGAAAATAAAAACATATTGCTTCTTTCACCCAACTCACTATTCTTCATAACAGCCTATCTGGCAATTATAAAATCGGGCAACATAGTCATACCATTGAACCCGGAAATCGAACAGACAAACTTCGATTATATCAGGACATTATGCGAAGCGGATTTATTGATCATTCCAAATCCTAAAAACAGAAATCTCAATACTTCAAATTTGTCGTTACTGACCGGCGATAATGTTGAGGAAGTTTTTGCAAAACAATATCCCATAACAACCAGTGCTGCTGCTTTTGACACAGAGAGCCTGGCTGAAATAATTTTTACTTCCGGTTCAACCGGCGAACCCAAAGGTGTTATGATCAGCCATAAAAATCTGATTGCCAACACCGAATCAATAATAACATACCTGAAATTATCCGTAAATGATATAATGCTGGTTGTGCTGCCCTTTTATTATTGCTACGGATTATCACTGCTCCATACCCATTTAAGGGTTGGAGGAAGTATTGTTTTGAACAACATGTTCATCATGCTGGGAAGTGTAATCAATGATCTTAAAAAATATAAATGCACGGGATTCGCGGGTGTTCCCACGCATTTTCAAATACTCCTGAGAAAATCAGATAGTTTCAAAACAAATGTTTATCCGGATTTGAAATATGTTACCCAGGCCGGCGGCAAACTCCATAATACATTTATTCTGGAGTTCATGCACGCCTTTCCACAAGTTAAATTCTATGTTATGTATGGACAGACTGAAGCAACTGCAAGGCTTTCCTATCTTCCTCCGGAAAAACTTCCCGAAAAAGTCGGTTCATGCGGCATGGGAATACCAGGTGTCCAATTGAAAGTTGCAGATGAACACGGCAGTGCAATAAAACCCGGTGAAACCGGAGAAATAATTGCCAGCGGAGACAATATTATGGCGGGATATTATAAAGATGAAGCCGGCACGAACGCAACATTGCGAAACGGATGGTTGCATACCGGGGACCTGGCGACAGTTGACGATGAAGGTTATATTTATCTGACCGCAAGAAAAAAAGAAATCATCAAGGTGGGTGGTAAGCGTGTCAGTCCCAAAGAAATCGAAGAAGTGATCGTTTCCATACCCGATGTGGTGGATTGCAGCATTGCAGGAATATACGATGAAATCCTGGGTGAAACCATGAAAGCAATCATTGTGATCAGGGAGTCAGCCCAGGGAAAAGTCACTCAGGAAGACATCAAAAAATTCTGTGCAAAAAAACTTGCATTATATAAAATCCCACAAATCATAGAGTTCCAGAACAAAGTCACTATTTCAGCAACTGGGAAAAAAATTAAGAATTGAACTTAAAAAAATGACTGAAATAATTTTTAAAAAATGATGTGAACAAATGCCAGTATAAAAGCTATATCTATTTCATATTGAAATATTTTGTAACTTGTGGTGTATTATAATATATTTCATACCCAAATAATCACTTTCATGAAAAACAAGTTCATTAAAATTCTTATTTGTCTTCCGTTTTCAACAATAGTATTATGCTATTCACAAGACATCATTTTTCTGCACCACTCTATTGGTTACCGACTTTTTTACGATGGTAATGTCCCTGCATGGATCGAAGACTATAATCTTTCAAACGATAAAGCATTTAACGTAGTTGAGAGAAGTTACCCTGATACCCCATGGCCATGGAAGAATTATCCTTATGATTACTGGAAGTTATGGGTTGATGGAAGCTGTGATTCTGATGATCCTGATATCGAATGCTTGAATACTCTTGTATCAGATTATGATATGATCATCTTCAAACATTGTGCCCCGGGTGCCGACATTAGGCCAAATACTGGAGAACCAGATATTACTTCAGACACGAAATCAATTGAAAATTATCAGTTACAATTCAGAGCTTTAAGATCATTATTCGACTCTTATCCGGATACAAAATTTATGGTTTGGACAATGCCGCCATTGCACCGGCTTTCTACCAATCCTCAAGAAGCTGGGCGTGCTTATGAATTTGTTCAATGGTTAATGAACGATTGGCTATCAGAAGATGGCAATCCTCATCCCAACATTTTTATATTCGATTTCTTTAGCCAGGTAGCAGAACTTGAGCAAAATCCTGAAAATGGATTCGCATATTGTCTGAAATACGATTATGAGATCAGTCACGATGAGACAGACTCGCATCCAAACCTGACAGCCAATCAGACAGTGGGTCCCCTGTTTGCACAGGCCATTGTTGATGCGTTTGTAGGAGATGTAATATCCGTAACAGAAATTACCGTTACAGGAGCAGGAGGTGCAACAACTATTTCTTCAAAAGGAGGTACCTTACAATTCAGCGCTAGTGTTGTTCCTGAAAACGCAACGAACAAAACAGTAACCTGGTTGGTTGAAAATGGAACAGGAGAAGCAACCATCAGTCAAACGGGATTATTAACAGCAATAAATGATGGTACGGTCACAGTGAAAGCCACAGCAAATGATGGTTCCGAAGTATA
>JAFGRC010000035.1 GCA_016935355.1 Bacteroidales bacterium | reverse complement strand
GGGGGGTAGGGTGTGGGTGGCGTGCAAATGTAAAAATTAATCTAATATCCGAAATTAATATTGGCATTTAAAAGCCATTCCTTTTTTACCGGCACAACACCGACTCTCTCGCAAACCATTCCTGCTGCGAGGTTTGAAAGCCGGGCCATATCATAAGGATCAATTCCTGCAGCAAGACAAAGGCTTGCCATGCCGATGACCGTATCACCTGCACCTGAAACATCTGCAACGTCAATTACCTCCGTCGGTATAAGGTCGTAATTTTCTCCCTGGCAAAGCAACATTCCTTCTTCTGAAAGGGTAAGCAGTACCATTTTGAATCCGGCTTTTTCTTTCAGTTTTTTTACAGCGTGATACAGCGATTCGAAATCTTTTTTTTGAATATCAGCATTTATTCCTTCATTAAGCTCTTTGTAGTTTGGTTTGAACAGGGTGGCATCCCCGTACAAGGAGAAATTGCGCTTTTTGGGATCAACGAGTGTAGGGATGTTGCGGGCGTTGCCGAGACTGATCACTTCTTTTATGATCAGTGGTGTGATCGATCCTTTATCGTAATCCTGGAACACAATCGCATCAATCCTGCCAGCGGAAATAATTTTTTTGATATTATTGAGCAGCAGTTGTTCGGTTATTTTATCAAGATAATGGTCATCCTCCCGGTCAATCCGCATAAGTTGCTGGTGGCCGGCAAGAATTCTGGTCTTGATGGTTGTGGTTCTGTGGGGAGATTCGACAATGCCTTCCTCGGGGAAATTCAGTTCCCTGATAAGCTCTTTAAAGATCCTGCCGTTCTCATCTGTCCCAATTACCGAACAGATCACCGGTACGGCTCCCAAAGAATGGATGTTCAGGGCCACATTGGCAGCTCCTCCCAGCCTGTTTTCACTTTTGGAATATGCCAGAACAGGGACGGGAGCTTCGGGTGAAATGCGTGAAACATTGCCCCACATGTATGAATCTACCATTACATCACCCAGGATCAGGATGCGGCAGTTTCCAAATCTTTCCAATAAACCGGCAATACCAATATTTTTCAAGTTCTTGATCAATTGTTGCGACAAAGATATAATCCATTGGCATAAATTAAAACTGCAAATCATTTTTTATTTCCCGGGACCATTAAAGAAATCTCAGCTTTTAAATTACGTGCGGTATGCCTGTGCAATTGACAAAACAATCCTATCTTTGCTATGTTCATATGTAAAATCTGTTGTATGAGTAGTCTTGGAGCAGGACGTCCATTTGCGATGCCACCGGTGGTTAAGAATATAATTATCATTAACGTAATACTTTTTTTGGCAACCTTTTTTGCCGGTGACTTCATGTACAGGCATCTGGCCCTTTTCAGTCTGAAGTCACCGTTGTTTGAGCCACACCAGTTAATCACCCATATTTTCATGCATGCAAATTTCGGGCATATATTCTTTAATATGTTCGGGGTTTTTATGTTCGGAAGGATATTGGAAAATGTATGGGGCAGCAGGAAGATGCTGATATTTTATACGGTGTGCGGACTGGGTGCGGCATGTGTTCACTTGACCGTTAATTTTATCCAGATGAATAAGTTGATTGCATTGGCCAACGAGTTTGATGTTTCACCAAGCTATGCACTGTTTAATGAGATCATAGACAAATACGCACTGAGAACCAGCTATTATAACCAGATCATGAACTTTATGCAGGAATGGTTTTACAAACCTGAAACTACCGGTTTCATTCCCCAGGCCGGTGAATACATTAACCTGGTCGTTAATACCAATCTGCAGGTACCGACTGTTGGTGCGTCTGGAGCAGTTTTCGGTCTGCTGATAGCGTTTGCCATGATGTTTCCCGATGTTGAACTGATATTTATTTTTCTTCCCATTCCGATTAAAGCCAAATACCTTGTACCGGTCTATGCAGTCATCGAGCTTGTGTTCGGTGTTTCCAATTTTAAATGGGACAATGTGGCCCATTTTGCTCACCTGGGAGGGGCTTTATTCGGGTTTTTGCTTGTAAAATACTGGAAAAGAAATCAGTTTAAGATATATTGATAAATTTGTACAGAGTATTCTTATACACGCGTAATGGGTATATTAGAGGAAATAAAACTCTCGGTTCAAAAGGGCAATATGGTATTGAGGTTGATTTACATCAATCTGGCATTGTTTGTCGCAATCAACCTGATTTTTGTCGTTCTCAGACTGGCCGTACCGGGTGTTACGCTGGATGAGCTTCGCATGATGTTCAGTGAAAGATTCCTTAAATTCCTTATGGTTCCCAGTCTTCCAGGGGAACTTATCCGCAGGCCCTGGACGATCATCACCTATATGTTCACCCACTTCAATTTTTTGCACATCTTTTTTAACCTGCTGATGCTATACTGGTTTGGCAGGATATTCCTTCAGTATTTTACAGAAAAGCAGCTTCTGAGCACATATCTTATCGGTGGCGTTGCCGGGGCAATCCTGTTCCTGATTTTACTGAACGGATTTCCGGGTCTCCGGCAGCATCTGGGTGCCAATATGCTGGGTGCATCAGCTGCCATTATGGCGATCGTCATCGGAATTGCTTTTTATGTCCCTGATTATACCATTCATCTGTTATTCCTGGGTCCGGTGCGGTTGAAATATGTCGCTCTGTTTATGCTTGTTCTGGATGTAATGATGATTGCCTCATATAATGCAGGTGGCCATATAGCACACCTGGGCGGTGCTCTGTACGGGTATTTTTTTACCAGGCAGTACCGGCAGGGTAAGGATACCGGTAAATGGCTAAATGATCTGCTGGACAAAACAGCCATGTTTTTTAAACCCCGTTCCAGACTTAATGTCACACACAGGAACCACTTACGCTATATGTCAGATGAAGATTATAACAAAAGGAAGGCTGACCTTCAGCGGGAAATTGACAGGATCCTGGATAAAATTGCTCAATCGGGTTATGAGAGCTTAACAAAGCAGGAAAAGGAAACCTTATTCAAAATGAACAAAAACAGTACATAATATTCAACCAAAGCATTGTGTTTTGAAATGGTTAATTGCAAGAATATTACTGATTATCAATAGCATATTTGCCTTCTTTTTGCTCATGTCCTACCTTGCTTCAGTGATCCGTCCCGGAGTATTGTGGATTTTTGCTTTCATCGGGATGGCATATCCTTTCCTTCTCGCGGCAAATTGGTTATTCATACTGTTCTGGGTATTCTTTCGCAAGTGGTTTTTCATTATATCCATGGTTTGTGTAATCGCAGGATGGAATGTGATGGGAAGGTATGTACAGGTTCGTTTTGGAAGACAGACTGTTGAAGATCCGGGGGCCTCATTTAAACTGCTTACATACAATGTCAGATTGTTCAATTATTATCAATGGAACACCGATGATGAGGTTCAGAATAAAATCATGGGATTTATTCATCTGGAAATGCCTGATATAGTTTGTTTTCAGGAGTTTATATCGATTCCGGGCACTGCATCGGATATGGCAAACCTCAAAAAACAACTTGAATATTTGCCCTATGTGCATGTTCACTATACGAACATCATTCCCGGCTGGATTAATTTCGGAATGGCAACCTTCAGTAAATATCCTATTGTAGATCAAGGTGAAATTGATTTTGAGGAAACGCTGAACGGAACGATCTTTTCGGATATTCTTTTTGCCGGCGATACCATCAGAATTTACAACAGTCATCTGCAATCGGTCAGATTCAGAAGAGAATATAACAATTTACTGGACAGCCTGATCTTTCATTACAATGAAAAGCAGCTTGCAGAAATAAAGGATATTTCCATCAGGATGAAACAGGCATTTATACAAAGGGCACGACAGGCGGATATCCTTGCTGCAGATGCAGGGTCTTCACCGCATCCCGTGATCATTTGCGGGGACTTTAACGATACGCCTGCATCCTATATTTATCATAAGATCAGCAAGGACCGGAAAGACGCTTTTGTTGAAGCCGGGTCAGGCTTCGGAACGACATACAGGGGATTGTTCCCACCCATGCGCATCGACTATATATTATTTAACCGGATCTTTAAGACCTTTCATTTCCGGATCGAAAAAGTGGACTGGTCGGATCATTACCCGGTTGTTACAGAGTTTACTTTTCTGCAAACGGCAGATTCGACAAATCAGCATTTCCCCCGGTAAGGATCACCCCGGCCTTCTTCCCGTGAACAAGATGCGGATTTTTCATTACAGCTGCAATACCAACGGCAGCGGAGGGTTCAATGATGATTTTCATGCGCTCCCAGATGATCTTCATGGCTGAAAGAATATCATCATCCGAAACTGTTAAAATTTCATCAACATGATTTCTGATGATTTCGAAAGTAAGTTCGCTTAATGATGTCAGGAGTCCATCGGCAATGGTAACCGGATTCACGGAAGGGATGATCCTGCCTTTTTTGAAGGACTGATAGGCATCATCTGCATTGTCAGGTTCACAGCCATAAACTTTTATATGATGATTCAGTGCCTTTATTGATATTGCGCTTCCGGACAGAATGCCCCCTCCTCCGACGGGAACGAACAGGGCTTCAATGTCCGGATGATCTTCAAGCAATTCCTTTGCAGCCGTTCCCTGACCACATATCACATTGAAGTTGTCGTAAGGATGAATAAAGGTAGCATCCGTTAGGTTGATAATCTTTTCCAGGGTTTTTTCGCGGTCGTCCAAGGTGGGTTCACAAAAAGTGATGATTGCGCCATATGATCTGACAGCGGTAATTTTATTCTTTGGCGCTGTGCGGGGCATGACGATAAAGCACGGAATATTCCTTATTTGCGAAGCACGTGCCAGGGCAGCTGCATGATTGCCCGATGAATGTGTTGCCACTCCCCTTGAAGCCACGGACTCAGTTAGCAGGATCACGGCATTGGTCGCGCCACGATATTTGAAAGCCTCTGTTTTCTGAAAATTCTCACATTTAAAATACAATGTACTTCCGGCAATAGCATTTACGCCTGTGGATGACAATACCGGCGTGCGGTGAATATGCATGCGGATACGGTCATGCGCTTCCTGAATATTTTGATATTTGGGTATGTTCATAGGTATTTAGCCTGCTTTTTTAATTTTGTATGCCTCATACTTTTCTGCAATTTTTTTCATCAGGTCCAATGGATTGATCTCCAACAGGTATAGTTCATCAAAATCACAAAAAAGCATAAAAGACATGGCCTCATCATCATCAGTCAGTCCGGTTACCTCTTTCACAAGTTTCACGTTGTATTTCTCATAAATCAGGTCTTGCTTACCTTTCACGTCAAGATATATTTTGAGCCTGAGTCTTGCCTTTTCATCTTCGCTCAGGATTACAAAGCCTGAAGGGGGCTTAAGTTCGCCTTTTGCCATTGCCTCCTCATAAGCTTTTTTACCCTCTGTACTGGCAATGGAGGTCAGATCCTGTTTTAAAATATCCAATCTGGTATCCGCAACGTCAAGATCAATGAAATCCTGCTTAAAATCCCTGTAGGTCCCGGGCATATATATATTTGCTTCTGCAATTTCATAAATGCGTTGACGGAGTTCAAAAACCGGTATGACATTGCGGTTCAGGAATGAATCTGAAACAACTGCCATCCTGTAATAGTAACCGATTGCTGAAAACACAAGGGTATCCCCCCGGTTTGCCTGAAGCATGAACAATCCGTTTGAATCTGTTATGGCTGCCCTGTGGGCGGAATAATTCCCGATGTGCGCAAATTTTACCGGTTCTTTCGTGGAAAGATCCAGAATGCGACCCGTGATCGTATTTTGCTGCCCTGATAAAGTCAATTGTCCCGTAAATGCAACAATCAGAATACATGAAAACCGGAATAGATGAGGGATGCACATTTTGCCAGATCAATGCCTGATTCAAATATAATAAACCGTGAATGAATATTCACCGGTGGCAGGTTAAATAATGTTAATTTGGCACACAATTGAGTTTTGGCATTGGTGTTTTTCAAAGTAACTTTACATAAATTAATATGAAATATGATGAAAGTAACGGTTTGTCGTAAGTCACATTTCAATGCAGCCCACAGATTGTGCAATGCAGCATGGGATGATTCCAGGAATGAAAGCGTGTTCGGTGTCTGCAACAATCCCAATTATCATGGCCACAATTATGACCTTGTCGTTAAACTTACAGGAGAAGTTGATCACGGGACGGGGTACGTTTTTGACATGAAACAACTTAAGGAGATTATCAAAAAACATGTGATCAAGAGATATGATCACAAGAACCTGAACCTGGATGTGGAAGATTTTAAAAGCATCAATCCGACTGCTGAAAATATTGCCATATCCATCTGGAACATCATGCGTGCACACATAGATTCCAAATTCAGTATTCAGGTAATCCTGTACGAAACCGAGCGCAATTTTGTGGAGTATTCCGGAGATGATACCAGCAATTAGGCAATTCCTTAATGCGCTGAACAAGGGAATTATATGGATGATGATATTGCCCATAAAATTCTACAGATATTCCATTTCTCCATTGTTCCCGAATAGTTGCCGGCATACACCGACCTGTTCTGAGTATGCCATGGAAGCTTTAAGGGTACATGGTATCTTTAAAGGAAGCCTGCTTGCCATCTGGCGGATTCTGCGATGCAATCCATGGGGGACTCACGGTTTAGATCCGGTGCCACCAAAAAAACCGGTACCAAAAACACTAAACATTGCCGAAGATGAATGATAATCAGAGGTCCGGAGTGTTCATGATTCAATATTCCCGGCCACTTCTTTCAGTTTGTCAACAATTGACTTCAGGTCATCAGGGCCAAGTTCCGGCCGGTTCATGCTGTCGATGATCTCATGGTCATTTTGATGCACCAGCGGGTACCAGTCACCCGGCTTTTCAAGATCATTTTTCATACGCGGTACTATATGCATATGCAAGTGTTCAATTGACTGGCCTGCTTCGGGTTTTTCCTGCACAGACCAGTCAAAAGCATCTGTACCGAATGCTTTCATAAGGATGTATGTGGCTTTTTGTGCCACTTGCATAAATAATTGCAATTCTTTTGCATCGAGACTGGTAATGCTGGTTTTATGATGTTCAGGTATGATCAGGGAATGTCCCGGCAGAACAGGAGCAATATTCACAACAGCCAGATAACCGTCGGCTTCATAATAAATGTATTTCCTGATCCCGGGATGGCAAAACGGGCACTGATGTCCGGATGCTTTCATTTTCATATCAACCTGAGTTGCATGACAACATCTAAGGTATGTTAAATTTGTTTTTCCTGCAATGATTTTGGCATATAGACCATTTAAACGAAGTCATTTATTGTATACGGTATGTACCCTGAGCTTATTCCTTTTCGTTTCCTTTGCCCCGAAGCATTACCATATCATTGAGGACAACCTCGGTGTAGTAACGCTTGACACCTTCCTTGTCCGTCATAGGAACGGTGTGTAAGCTTTCCTTCAACAGCCACCTCGCTTCCCTTGAAGAGGTACTTTTCGATGATCTTGGCCAGACTGCCCCAGGCAACAATCTTGTGCCACTGGGTTTCGGTGACCTTTTCCCCATTGGGATCCCGGTATGAATCGGTAGTTGCCAGTGAAAAACGTGCACATATCTTTCCATTATCGAAACTGCGGATTTCGGGGTCCTGCCCCAGATTACCAATTAACTGTACTTTGTTGCGTAATGAGTTCATGGTTTTTACATTTAATAGTTAAAAAAAAATAATTTTGATTGTATAAGAACGCAATACAAAGTAACTTTCACGATGATAAACGATTCGGTTAATAAGCATTTACAGTCATTTGTAAACGAAATTAATCGTTTTTAATCAGGTGCAATCGGATATTTATTTGCTATCTAAAAATATACGTTATGGAAAGAAAGTGCCTTGAATGCGGTGACACTTTACACGGCCGCATCGATAAAAAATTTTGCTCGGATGCCTGCCGGAATACTTATCATAACAGACTGAAAAGTTCATACGGCAACAATTACATCCGCAGGATAAACGGAATACTGATACGAAACCGCAATATCATGGCCGGATTAAACCCGCAGGGCAAAAAATCCGTTCACAAAAGCAGACTTATAAAAAAAGGCTTTGATTTCACTTTTTTTACCAATCAATACATTACCAGGACCGGCACGGTGTATTATTTTTGTTACGACCAGGGTTATCTGCCCCTGGAGCACGATTTTTACATGCTGGTCAGCAGAAAAACGGGTGACTGAAAAAGGACAGGCAGGACTATTTCTTCAGAAGGTCCCTTATTTCAGTTAATAGCTGTTCTTCTTTTGTCGGTGCCGGAGGAGGAGCCGGTGCTGCTTCCTCTTTTTTCTTCAGGGAGTTTATGGCCTTGACCATCATAAAAACGACCAGTGCGACAATAAGAAAATCGATAGCGGTTTGTATGAACGTACCATAATTCAAGGTTACCGCTTCAATTGCATTCCCCGCTTCATCAGTTCCTGCAGCCTTAAGCAATACCTTGAGATCAGTAAAGTCCACTCCTCCGATCAGCATTCCTATCGGTGGCATGATCACATCATTTACGAGTGAACTTACTATTTTACCGAAAGCCATACCAATGATGATACCTACGGCCATGTCGATCATATTGCCTTTTACGGCAAATTCCTTGAATTCCTTAAAAATTTTCATGATTCCTGGTTATTATTATAAAATTAAAAAATTATGGATAACCCGACAGCAAGAACTTCCTTGAACTGCAACCTGGGACCTGTCTTATCGGTAATACCGTCATCATCTTCATCGATGGCAATATCGATATCATCATCATAAATCAGATGTGTGGACAATGTGGCTGAAATGTACTTATTTACTTTCATTGACAATAATGTCTCCCAGTTAACATCTATATTCTGTGGTTTATTCAGGTAGTTTGAAAACAGGTCAAGTTTGGTCTGAAATACAATATTCTGCATCACTTCCTGTTTTCCGGAAAATCTCATGTATCCCCCGAATTCACCATATGTATTTTTACCGGGCTCAACACCAAAGGCGCCGGCATCTGAAAGATCGCTATCGTTTACAAATGTAGCTTTCAGTGTAAGGGGAGCAATGAACACAGTATAATTATCACCAGGTTTATAATCGATGCCAATTCCGCCCAATAAATATCCGGGTGCCAGAAATCTTGAAATTATTGTGGAATCGTTGGGAAAGTTATAACCGGGTGCCATTTGAGTTTTAAAGTTCAGCAGAGCAGCATAGTACAATTTTTCCGTTGCTTTCACTCCGATCTTTGAAGTAAAATCTATTTTATCGTCTGTTTTCCACCATCCCGATTTTTTATCTTGCTTCATGTTACCGTAACCAAGATCAAGATCATTTTCCCACAATGCCTTATTTTTTTGATAATCTAAAAAGACGCTGAACAATCCGTTGACGGATACGGAACTCTGACCTCCTGCAGCCCAGTTTGTCAGTGATGTTTGCGATGTGCTGATGTTGATTGTGCCGCCTTTCTTCCACCCGTTAAGACTGTCAGCACGCTGCTCAGTTAATTGTTTTTCCGGTTCGGTGGGCTGTGTATAACCGGTCAGTATTGTGCTTACAGCAACTGCAATTAAAAGTAACCTTTTCATAATGCGGAATATATTAAATGTAACGTTACGGATAAATTTTCAAATGCATAAGATCAAATGTCCGTTCATTGCCGGTTGTGATGACTGAAACCAGAACCGGTTCTGACAGGTGAGAATGCCATGCAGGAATTCATAAACTAAAATATGAAAATTTTTTAATTATTTCAGCAGGTAACCCATATGATATCTTTGCACTAAAACTTGCAGACATTGAATGGGCTCAGGCGAATATACCGTACATCAGTCTGCCCAAAGCAAGATAGATTGACAATCCTATGATGTCGTTGATGGTCGTGATGAACGGACCTGTTGCCAGGGCCGGATCAACGTTCACCCGCTGCAGTATCAGCGGAACAAATGTGCCAAAGAGTGACGCAAACAGGATGACCGAAAACAGCGCAACACTCACCGTTATCGTAAGTTCAAAAGAATCACTGAAAAACAAACTGTAAACAAATATCAGTCCGGCAAGTATGAATCCGTTTATCATCGCTATGTATGATTCCTTAAAGAGTCTTCCTGCAATACCCTGAAGATCAATAACTCCTGCGGCAATGCCCTGCACGACTATTGATGAAGACTGTACACCCGCATTTCCGGCCATGGCTCCAATTAAAGGTATGAATAAAGCCATTTCAGGTGCTATCCGTATTTCGCTTTCATGCATGCTGATCACCAATGATCCCAGTATACCTCCGACAAGTCCGATGATCAGCCAGGGCAGTCTGGCACGTGTCTGTACCAAAACCTTGTCGGTTGGCTCAACGTCTTCGGTTATACCTGATATCAGCTGGTAGTCCTTTTCAGCCTCTTCCTGGATAACGTCCACAATGTCATCAATGGTAATGCGTCCAGCCAGCCTGCCGATGGCATCAACAACCGGAAGTGCCACGATATCGTATTTTTTCATGATCATGGCAACTTCTTCGGACGGTGTATCGGTCTTCACAGATATAATATCGCTTTTCAGAATATTTTTAATAAGTGTGGATACTCTTCCAATCAAGAGCTTTTTAAATGAAACGATACCTTTCAGCATATTATCGTCATCAACAACATAAACCTGGTAAAATTCATGGACTTCTTTTGCCTGCCGGCGAATTTCACGTATGCATCTGGCAATGTCCCAATCTTCGTTGACCTTGATAAGTTCCTTTGCCATCAGGCCGCCTGCAGTATTTTCATCATAACTTAACAGATCGGCAATATCACCGGCCTGCTCAATATCCTGTATCTTCAGCAGGACTTCCTCCTGTTTCTCCAAAGGAAGTTCCCCCAGAAAATCTGCCGCATCATCCGATTCCATATTGTCGATTACTTTCTGGACAAGGATTTCCACAGGCATTTCTGCAATGAATCTTTCCCGCTCGTCTTCTTCCATTTCCACCAGTACATCCGCTGATGTTTCATTGTCGAGAAGGTTATAGAGGTATCTCGATTCCTGCGGATTGAGTTCACGGACAATCCCGGCGATATCTGCAGGATGCAGATTCTTGACTTTTTGCAGTGTTTCTTTGTGATCCTCCAGGCTGATCAGATCTTTCAGCTCATCGATAAATTCCTTTGTCAGTTCAAATTGCATAGTACATTTATTAAGAGTGTTAACAATCCGAAATGTTCCGGTCATGTCCGGAATTTTTTAAAACAGATGTCAGTCTGATGAAATCCTGAACCCCCAGTTGTTCAGGTCTGCAGTGCCACAGATCACCGACACGGTTATTATTGACCACCAGTGATTTCAGGGAATTACTGAGGATTTTTCGCCGCTGGTTGAAAGCCGTTTTGACCACCCTGAAAAACAGGGATTCATCGCATCCAAGCGTTTCATCTTCATTTCTTTTTAATCTGATCACGGATGAAATTACGTTGGGAGGAGGTATGAACACTTTAGGATTGACGTTAAAGAGGCGTTCAATTCGATAAAAGGCTTGCAGAAAAACGCTCAGTATACCATAATCCCTGGAACCGGGAGGGGAAATGATCCTGTCCGCAACTTCTTTTTGTACCATGCAAACAACTTCACGGACCAGATTTCTGCATGTCAGTATTTTAAAGAATATCTGGCTGGAAATGTTATAGGGCAGGTTCCCGATTATGGCAAAGGGAAAGGTATAAATTTCATTCAACCTCGCTTTGAGAATATCACCGGTAATGATTTTATTTTGTATCTCCGGAAATTTCTTCACCAGATAGTCAACAGCGTAAGGGTCAATCTCGATGTATTTAATTTCGCGGTTTTTTAAGGCGGAAAGATATCCGGTGAGAATTCCCATGCCGGGCCCTATTTCAAGAACGGCTGAATAGTCCTGAAATGTCAGGCTGCCGACTATTTTCCGGGCAATGTTTTGATCAGTCAGGAAATGCTGTCCCAGACTTTTTTTGGGTGTAACGGAATTCACATGACAATGCTATTAATACATCAAAAGTAACCGATAATCCTTTAATTACAAAAACCAATACATGCCAGTTTTAAAACATAAGTCCGGTTATTTAAAAATATTGTGATTGAAAGTCACCTTGTTGCAAATTAAGGTAACAATTGTCTAATTTCGGATCCAAAATATTGCAGTACCATGGATTATAATTTTGATGAGATCATCGACCGGAAAAACACGTCAAGTGTGAAATACGATATGAGGAATGAAATTTTTAAAAATCGTGATGTTATCCCCATGTGGCTGGCTGATATGGACTTCCGCACACCGGATTTTATAATGGATGCTTTGCGCAGGCGGCTCGATCATGAGATTCTGGGTTATTCATATATACCGGACACATGCAACGAGGCAGTGGCCGGATGGCTGCTCCGGCGGCACGGATGGAAGATCCAACCCTCATGGATCGGTTTTTCACCGGGTGTGGTCCCTGCACTGAATCTGCTTGTGCTGGCATTTACCAATCCGGGTGATAAAATAATCGTTCAGCCTCCGGTATATTTCCCTTTCTTTTCATCCATACGAAATCATGGAAGAATTCAGGTCAATAATCCACTTATTTATGAAGACCATTCATACTCAATGGATCTTTCCGGTCTGAAATCAAAAATCGATGACAGAACAAAAATGCTTTTTCTTTGCAGTCCGCATAACCCGACAGGTAACGTATGGCCGCGGGATGTCCTGGAAAAACTTGCTGACATTTGCCTGAAAAACAACATCATCATTGTCTCGGACGAAATTCATGCAGATCTGGTTTACGAGCCCTTCAAACATATCCCGACAGCCAGCATTTCGGATGAAATTGCCAATAACACGATCACGTGCATGTCGCCCAGTAAGACGTTCAATCTGGCCGGACTGTCTGTTTCTTATCTTGTGATTCCGAATCCTGGTCTTCGCAGGAGGTATCTTGAAATACTGGATCACATCCATGTCGGAGCAGGTAATATTTTTGGTTTTGTTGCCATGGAGGCTGCCTACAAATCGGGTGACCTGTGGGTGAACCGGTTGTTACATTATCTGAAAGGAAATATCATGCTGATCAATGATTTCATACACAAGCACATACCGGAGATACACGTCATTCATACGCAGGCGACTTATCTTGTCTGGCTCGACTGCCATGGCCTTGGTCTGGACCATAAAGGTCTGAATGAATTTATGATCCGTAAGGCAGGACTGGGATTAAGTGACGGTTTGCTGTTTGGTGAGGAAGGAAGGGGTTTTCAGCGGATCAATACAGGCTGCTCCAGGTATATCCTAAATGAAGCGATGTTAAAGTTAGAACGTGCGGCAGCAAAGTTTATTAACAATAATAGAACCTTTTTGTGAAAATGTAGTATGATTAGTGAAGTATTTTGAACATGAATTTAGCTAAATTAGTTTTCAATTTTTTATTGTTTTTAAAATCAATCGGTTATTATGAGACTTAAAATAGCTGCAAAGATTGGACTTGGATTTGGGATCATAACCATCGCGGTTATCATCAATGCCTGGATAACCATTAATGCGCTTCAAAAAAGCCGGAGTATAAATGAGACCAATAATGAAGTTTATACACCCACTCAATTTTTTATGAATGAGCTATATACAAAAATCAGTGATTCGAGGATGCTGATCAAATCGTGGGTCTTTGTGGATAAAATTTCCGATACACCGGATAAGACCAGGCTTCAGGAATTGCATGAAAACGAATACGATGCAGTTATTGATACGCTGAAACAGCTGAGCGCATTATGGGATGATACTGAAATGCGTTCCGAGTTGCTGCACCTGGACTCGGCAATAGTGGATACCCTGTTCCCGAAACATCAGTATATCATGAACCAGCTGAATTCATTTGAGAACTATGACGATCCTTTTATCATTTTTGAAGTCACACCCATGGTGGAAGACGGGGGCGAAGTGATGGAATACACACAGCAGATACTTTCCAAAATTGATGTCCTGATAGGCAGGGTAGATGATGTTGTGGAACAGGGGAGCGTGGAGATGATCCGGACTTTTGACCGTTTTCAGCGCCGCATTCTGATCATGGGACTGATACTCGTGGTGGGCGCGATCGTAATCGGAATTTTTACCATAAACTCACTGGCCATACCGATAAACAAGACTAAAAACATCCTGCATTCCATGGCAAAGGGAATACTACCCAGGGAAAAACTGCAGGAGGGTAATGATGAGGTTGGGCAAATGTCGAAAGCTTTGAATATGCTTATCAAGGGATTAACCAATATATTTAATTTCTCAACTGAGATCGGTAAGGGAAATTTTGATACTGATTTTCGTCCCCTCAGCGATGAAGATGCATTGGGACACTCCCTTCTGAATATGAGGGATGAGCTCAGAAAAGCAGCTGAGGAAGAATCCAAGCGCAAAGAAGAGGATGAACAGCGCAACTGGGCGGCACAGGGTGTGGCAAAATTCGGTGACATCCTGCGCAACGAGACAAACAATCTGGATGACCTTTCCTATAACATCATCAGCAGTCTTGTGAAGTATACCGGATCGAACCAGGGCGGCATATACATCGTCAACGACCATGACCCGAACAACGTCTTTATAGAAATGAAAGCCAGTTATGCGTTTGACCGGCGCAAATACATCACCAGGCGGATTGAGGTGGGGGAAGGACTGGTTGGCAGGTGCTATCAGGAAAAAGAAAAAATATACCTTACAGATATTCCCGTGGATTATATGAAGATCACCTCGGGACTTGGCGAGGACAGTCCCCGTGCCCTTTTGATCGTACCTCTGGTGTACAATGATGTAATTTACGGTCTGATCGAGATTGCTTCATTCAATGCATACCCTCCCCATGTGATTGATTTCATTGAAAGGGTAGGCGAAAGCATTGCTGCTACCATCTCCTCGGCCAAAGCGAATATCCAGACTGCACTGTTGCTGGAGCAATCGCAGCAACAGGCTGAAGAAATGGCTTCCCAGGAAGAAGAAATGCGTCAGAACATGGAAGAACTTCGTGCCACACAGGAACAATCCGCACGTCGCGAAGAAGAACTCCAACAAGAAGTCAAGGAACTCAAAAAAAGAATCAGGGAACTCTCTGCCTAAGTTATGATGAAACCAACTTTATTGATCCTTGCTGCCGGGATGGGCAGCCGTTACGGTGGTCTGAAACAAATCAGCCGTTTCGGTCCATCGGGGGAAACAATCATTGAATATTCCATTTATGATGCTATACGGGCAGGATTTAAAAAGGTGGTTGTTGTACTGCGGAAAAGTTTTGCTGATGAATTCATGAGAACTATCATCAACAGGGCACTGAAGAAGGTCAACATATCATTTGTATTTCAGGAGCTTGAAAATCTGCCGGAGGGCTATGTGGTCCCACCCGACCGGGTCAAGCCCTGGGGAACGGGACATGCTATACTGATGGCTGAACATGAGATCGATACACCTTTTGCGGTAATCAATGCTGACGATTGTTACGGGGCTGATTCGTACCGGGTTATTTTTGATTTTCTTTCCATGCCCCAAACAGGCAATCATATTGAGGAATATTGCCTGGTTGATTATCTTCTTAAAAACACACTGTCCGAATCGGGTTCCGTCGCCCGCGGCATCTGTCAGGTTGACCATGACGGATATCTGACGGACATCGTTGAACATAAGAACATTTTTGAAAGCGGGAATGCATATTACAGTGTAATGCCCGACCAGTCAAAACAGGAACTCACAGGTGATGAGCACGTCTCCATGAACATGATGGGTTTCCTGCCTTCCTTTATTAAGCATCTGAAGAATTATTTCAGGGATTTTATCAGACTGAATATCGACAATCCCGCAGCGGAATTCTACCTGCCTGTTGCATTGAACCGTGTGATCCACGAAGGTCTGGCCAGAGTCCGCGTACTTTCAACGGATTCGCGCTGGTTTGGCGTGACCTATGCCGATGACCGGAAAGTAGTTGCAGAAAATCTCAGAGATCTTGTCAACAAAGGGATTTATCCCGGGAATCTTTGGGAATAGTCGCGACATCTTGCAGGCCGTTAAATTCTTTTCTGCCTTTTCCGTTAAAATTATTGGCAACAATGCATGTTTTTATAAAGATGCTTAGTATTTTTATTTCCTGGATGGATAATACCTGTACAAAAAAAAATACCGGTCACGGAAATTAAAATTTTCATAACCCTTCCTGATACATGATAAGAATTATAACTGCATTTTTCATCTTCATTTATGGAGTGCTGGTATGTGCCCAGTCGCAGCTTGAAAATCCCGGC
>JAFGRC010000152.1 GCA_016935355.1 Bacteroidales bacterium | reverse complement strand
CCAAACATTATTCCAAATTTTATTCCTGAAACGATAAAGCACTTTAATATGTTAAAAATGAGCATACAGTAATTAAAGAGCAGAATTATATGATTATCGTGTCGGGGGTGAGCTGGTATGAAGCGGCAGCCTATGCAGAATGGGCAGGGATGAGTTTACCGACATCAATTCATTGGAATGTAGCGAGTGGCGCTTTTACACCCATGTCCCAAAGTCCGCAACTAGGAGGCTTCGCTGTCCTTGCACCCTTCACCAACTTCGGAGGTGAAGGGCCTGTTGCAATTGGAAGTCTTTCCGGAGTCACAGCCTACGGAGCATTTGATATGCCAGGCAATGTAAGGGAATGGTGCTGGAACGAGACGTTGTCCGGAAGGGTCATCCGCGGCGGTAGTTGGGAAGATAATACTTATGAATTCGGTAACGTAAGACAAGCACCTGCGATGGATCGATCTCCCAGGAATGGTATCCGTCTGGCTTTCTATCCAAATCCCGAAACCATTCCGGAAAAGGTATTCAACATCACCAGCTTCACTGAACTTGTCGATGTCCGTAAGGTTCAACCTGTACCTGACGACATTTTTGAGGTCTACAGGCAGCAGTTTGCCTATGACCGCACCGAGCTGAATGCTCAGGTGGAATACAGGGAGGAAAGTCCCGGAGGGTGGATCCGGGAAAAAATTTCATTCGATGCTGCATACGGAGGCGAACGGATTCTGGCTTACCTGTTCCTGCCTGACAACGTTACTCCTCACTATCAGACGGTCATCTATTTCCCCGGTAGTGCATCCACATGGATGCCATCGAGTGAGGAACTGGAAAGCTATTACGAGTTTTCCATGTTCCTCTCTTATTTGATCAGGAACGGCAGGGCTGTCCTTTATCCGGTTTACAAGGGGACTTTCGAGCGCGGAGAACCGGCACTGATGGCTCTCCATGGCGGAGCAGATAATTATGCCTATACCGAATTCCTTATCCAGGTTGTTAAAGATTTTCGCAGATGCATTGACTACCTGGAGACCCGCATGGATATCGACAGCAGCAAGCTGGCATTTTACGGTATGAGTTGGGGCGGGTGGCTCGGGACCATCATCCCGGCGGTGGAAGAGCGTCTCAGTGCAAGCATTCTGTTGGCGGGAGGCATAAACCTGGTGGGCAGGTCTGAGGTTAATTCTATCAATTATGTAAGCCGCGTCCGTACCCCAACCTTAATGTTAAACGGAAAATATGATGATGGAATAGACACTGGTATAAGGCCTATGCTGGACCTCCTGGGGACTCCGTCAGAAGATAAAAGACTGATCCTTTACGAAACCGACCACATTCCGCCAAGAACTGAGTACATCAAGGAAACCCTGGCCTGGCTGGACAAGTACCTGGGCCCGGTAAGGTAAATGTCATGTTGCTGTCTCCACGCAACCTGAAATGGTTCGAATGCATCTATTGATAGAATTAAAAACAATGACATGAAAGCAGCAAATTATTCAATTTTACTTTTCTTTTTTATTGGATTTCTTCTTTCAGGTTGTGAAAAAGAAATAAGTCCCCGAAGTGTTGATCTTACCGGGCAGGTGGTAAGTCATACCACGTGCAAATACGGTTTGAAATCGATATCAGGGACTGAGATCTTTCCGGACAGCTTGACCTGTGTCCATTATTCTTTTGACAGTGCAATCAAAAAGCTGGCAATAAAACATATAAATGGCGGATTTAACTGTTGCCCGGAAAGTTTGTATTGTGATGTTTCGTTGAGGAATGATACAATTATCATTCAGGAATTTGAAGCAGCTGCACTTTGCAATTGCAATTGCCTGTTTGATCTGGATATTGAATTATTTGGTGTGAATTCAAAGAAGTATCAGATCAGGTTTATTGAACCATATGCCGGAAACCAGTTGGAAATCAATTTTGAAGTTGACTTAACAAATGAACATGAGGGTTCATTTTGCGTGACAAGAAAACAATATCCCTGGGGAATATACAGTTATCAGGAATAACCGTATAAAAATATTTCGTTATGAACAAAGGACTTATAAATTTCTGAATGACCCTTTAAAATGTTACGTTATGAATAAAGTGCTCATATATTTCATATGGATGACCTTGCTCTTCCCGGGTTGTTTCGATGATCTGGAAAATGATGACACAGGTACCTTTGGTTGTTACCTTGAGAATGCCCCCGACGCTTATGATTATCCGGTAATACCCGGAACACCCGAATGGGCTGAACTGACCAGTGGCTCTGAAATGGATTCGGCATGCATGATTCCGGATGACATTTTATCCGAAATTTCTACCGCGGGATTGGTTGAAACGGTTTTGAACTACCCGTTGTTTGGCAATCTTTTTGCCGGCAGTACGGGATCTTATCAGATTAGTTTTGAGAGCCTTACAAAGCATTTCAATGGATTCCGGGAATTGTTTTCAAGAAATGATGCAGCCCTTAATTTGCTTGAAAGGTATAAACTGATGTATCCCGGTTGTCTGCATAACAATTATTCTCTTGCAACCGTACCTGTTGGCTGGCGTTTTGCATTCATTGAAATACTTCTGGTTCAGTATGAAATAATAAATCAACTCAATCAGAAAAATCTTGAATCGCTTTTAGATGAAGCAGTTAAAAAATATGAAGAAAAGAAGTTGTTTGAATATAGTGTCATGTCTTCACAATTGTTTTCAATGGCTGTCGCGGGTCGGATCATGTATATCAGCAATTACGCACCATTTATTGAAGCTTGTAATAATAATTCAGACGTAAAGAATTTCATGGATCATATTGAATTCTTTGTTGATACCGAAACCCTTGAAATGATATATGGTTGTTCATTGCAATTTCTTAAAAACTGATCAGCAGAGCATATCAAATTGTTTATCAAACTGTTACTATAAGATTATTTGCTGCAGGCAATTCTCAGTTAATACCGGCGTTGAAAAGTCGGGATTTCGTGCATATTTTACAATCCTGAATAAATTGTACTTTTGAATTCTTATACGCAACGAACAATTGGTTAAAAGTTAAAGAGAGAAATAATGGAAATATCAAAACGGGTTGCTTTGGTTGCACACGATAACCGTAAGAAAGATTTGCTTGAATGGGTGGAATGGAAGTGCAATTTGCTCATGGATCATCAGCTGATTTTCTGATCTCATCACCGTTAATAACCGAGAAATACACACAAATAATAAAGAATTATTCGCAATACATTAACAGGTCAATATCATACTGATCAAGAACTGCCGGTTCCCAGATATTTGTTTTGAAATTTTTCAAGCTGAGCATGGAGTTCTTCATGCTTGCCTTCGCCAATAACATTTTTTTCAAGATTTTCAAAATTGTCCATCAGTCTCTTTTGTGTGAATGCGGACAATTTCGTATCACTCAGGGGGAATAGAAATGTATCTTCCTTTTCAATATGGTTTCTTAACAGATTTACATATGAATAAGCTGCAAAGGCAAATGCCTTTTTATTGATTGTTTTATTAGCAATGGATTCCTGCATTTTTTTGATCAATTCACGGCCCTGCCTGTGCTGGGCAAGCATGAGTCCGATCGGCCCGTTCTGATTTTTAACGCCAACTTCTTCGAGGGCAGGAAATAAAAAATCTTCTTCTTTTCCATGATGACATTTGTCTGCAAAAATCTTCAGGAATTCAATGATTTCCTCAACATCAACGTAATCAATGTCTTGATCATTCCGAACCTTTTCATACATTTTTTCAATCACATCCAAGGCAATCATAATTACCTTATGTTCGCGCATTAAATCCTGACTTGTTGTTTCCATCTTCTTATATCCTTAATTATTAAGTTGATGTATTTTAAATGATTGCATTAAATATAAGAATAAATTTATTGCGTTAATGCCAAAAATAATAATATTTTGGATGAATTCTGTTTGCCAAATTAGGCTGAAAATAAATGGATTATTTGATTTAAGCGCTTCATTTGTTCTCATTTATGGTTGCCCTGACGGTCCACTGTGTCCGGGAAATTCCCAGATATTTCAACAGTCGCGGACGGGTATCGGGATCCTCTACATAGGACCATTCATCAATTACTTTAATACCCTCTGCAAACGTTTCAATTTCTGTTGCTTTTGCAATTCCGAAATGATATGATGAACCGGCATCAAGTCCGAGTTCTCTCCTGATTTTATAAGTAACTATTTTTTTCCAGATGCCTCTGGTATACTTGTCAGTGACAACCTCAAGAACAATCTGAGAATTATAAAAGTTAGCTGCCAGAGTCCTGAACAGATTGATAACATCTGGACGCGGCAGATACATAAACAATCCTTCAGCGACAAGAAGAACATTTCTGTTCCTTTTTGAAGAAATTTTCTCAATCCATGAAGCATCCAGAACAGAACTCCCTATCATTTCATATTCCGGTTTATCTTTCAGGATTTCCCTTTTTACCTCAATTACTTCATGCAGATCAAGATCATAGAATGTACATTTTGTACAGTCAATTCTCCAGTACCGGGTATCAAATCCACATCCAAGGTTTATCACTGTGCAGTCCGGATTCTTTGCAACAAAATCATTGATAATATTGTCATATTTCCGGGCCCTGATGACAATATGGTTGATCAGCATCGGAGATAATCTCTTTTGAAATATTCCGGATCGATCCTCATCAGATGCAAGCGAAGATAATTTGTCCAGACAATATTCAGCCATGGGATCTTTGATGATCGGCTTCTTCTTCCTGGATTCCAGCACATGACATCTCAGTGTGGCAACAGCTGTTTTGGATACATCTGTTAATATCATGATTGCAGGGATTTTCCTGGTATTTCTCAAAATTAAGAAAATATATTTTTGATGTCATGGTTTTTGCTAACCTATATGATAACCAGACAAATAACATCTTTGAAATCAGCTCTCTACCTTACCCTGCATAAGCAGGTCGAGTGCTTCATTGAATGACCCGGCTGCAATTATCTTTCCTGTGTTAACAAAGAAAATCTCGTCGGCATTTTCTATGGTGTTCAGGCGATGGGCAATGATAACCCTTGTGGTCGTTGGCGGAAGGTTCTTCAGGATTGCCTCAAGCTGCTGTTCGGTCACGGAGTCGATATTTGCTGTGGCCTCGTCCAGGATAAGAAGCTCCGGCTTGCGGATGATAGCCCTCATAAAGGCAATAAGCTGTTTCTGACCGAGGCTTATTCCATCACCTGTCATCTGGACAGGCGTATCAAGTCCCTTGTCGAACCGTTTAAGCAGGTCGATAAGCTGTGCTTCCTCAAGGGCTTTTTCAAGCTGACCATTGGTGAGACCGGCGCAATCCGGATTCCCATACAGGATATTATCGCGAACCGTACCTGAAAACAGCAAAGGCTCCTGGAGGATAAACCCGATCTTCGAAGCTCTCTCACAGGGGGTGTACGACCTGATATCCCTGCCGTCAAGCAGTATAGACCCTTTCGTTGCATCGTACAGACGTGCAATAAGGGAAGCTGTGGTTGTTTTTCCGCCTCCTGTCGGGCCGACAAAAGCATAGGTCCTGCCTCTTTGCAGATCAAAGCTGACATTGTGCAATACCTCCTTCCCGTTAGGGTAACTGAACGAGACATTCCTGAAATGAATGTAGGACGTACTTGTATCCTTACCTGCATCTTCAACAAGGGTAAGATTGCTTTCAAACGAGAGCAAATAGGAGATCCTTTCCCATGCCGCCAGGGCCAGCTGAAAATTGGCCCACAGGGCAGCCATCTGACGCAGCGGATTATAGAAATTGGAGATGTAGGCAATGAAGCTTATCAGCAGTCCCACTGAAAAATATCCCTTGATGATAAGCCATATCCCCAGTGAAAGAACGATAAGCTGACCGATATTTGATGCAAAAGTATACACCGGTGTGAGCATATTATTGGCGATGCCTGCATGGACTGATCTTTTATAATTCTCACTGTTTGCTTCCTGGAACCGTTTGCGGAAGTAGTCGCGCCTGTTGAAGGCGATGACCACCCTGAAATTGGCAAGACTCTCCTGGATCTCTGCGGATAAATTACCCAGGCTTTTAAGGCTTGCTTCATTCTTCTTCCTGATCCAGGGCGAAACACTCTTCGTAAAGATCCACAGGATAAGTGCAGGGGAAAGTGCTGCCAGTCCCAGCGGCAGGTTTATCGCCAGAAGCAGGATTCCGGCTCCTGTCATAGTGATCAGGCTGCCGATAAACTGCATCAGCGACTGGGAAAAGAACTGGTTTACCTTGTCAGTGTCGTTGTTGATCCGCGATATCAGATCTCCTGCCTTATTCTGGTTGAAAAAGTCGAGAGGCAGTTCCTGCAGTTTATTGAAAACGGAATTCCGGAGGCTGAAAAGCATCCGCTGGCCAATTCCGCCCATCATGCGCATCTGGGCATAGTTGACAATAAATGCCGTCACGTAGATGATCAGCAGGATCCCGGCAAAGAGAAGCACGCCATGGTAATCTTTTGCCTGCACATAGGTATCAATGGTATGACCAACCATGTAAGGACCCATGAGGCTTAGTCCGGCATTCAGGAAAATCGCCGCAAATGCAATGGTCAGGTTGCGGCGTTCGCCACTGATAATGGTAACCAGCTTCCTGAGTGAGGCAAGGACCGGGAGTTTCCTGACGGATTTTTCCGGGGACCTGTTCAGATTATAATTCATAATGATGCGTGCTTCTTTGTGAACTGTAGATCTGAATATATTCAGGTGAACGCTCCTTCAGGTCCTTATGTTTTCCCGAGGCTATGATCTCTCCTTCCATAAGCAGGATGATCTGGTCAAAATGCTTTACCGGTGCAATTTTCTGGGTAACGGACAGGAGTGTCATCTCCGGGTAATTATTCTCGAGGTTGCACAGGATCTTATTCTCGGTCTTCCTGTCAATCCTCGAGGTAAAATCGTCCAGCAACAAAATTCTCGGATCCAATGCAAGTGCCCTCGCGAGCATGATCCTTTGCTTCTGTCCACCCGACAGGCTGGTTCCCCTTTCCGAGACGATGGTGTCGAGCTGCTCCGGAAGTGATTCGATAAAGTCAGTCAACTCGGCCGTTTCTATGGCTTTCCTGAGGGACTCCTCAGTCACTGCATCGTTGAAGGCAATATTTTCCCTGAGGCTCATGTTGAAGATCACACTGTCCTGAAATACAAAGCCAATCTTTTTGTGGAATACCTCCCTTGAATATTTCTCCATGGAGATCCCATCAAATTCCACACTCCCCGAATCAGGGGAAATGAGGTTGGCCAGGAGATACAGCAACTGGCTCTTTCCTGCTGCAGTGGGCCCGATGAGGGCAGTCTTGCTGCCGGCTTTGACAGTGAAAGAGATGTTTTTCAGTACGGGCTTCTCTCCATAGCTTAAGGATATGTTTTTCAGCAGGATGTCTCCCCTGATATCAGAACTGATCGTTCCGGGTTCTTCCGGCGGAGGTTCATTGAGGACCTGTTTAATTCTTCCATAAGAGGCGGTGGCGGCAGCAATGATGTTGCTCATAAATCCGATCATCATGACCGGGAATATGAGCATGATCAGATAGCTGTTGAATGCGGCAAAATTACCGAGAGAAAGGGATCCGATCACCACAAAATGGCCTCCGAGGGCAAGAATTATCACCACGGCCAGGTTTGCAACAAACATGATGATGGGGATAAGGACTGAAAAAAGCCGCACGATCGACAATCCCAGGTCCCGCGATTCCATGTTCTTTTCGAGGAACTTCTGGCTCTCGGGCTGGCGGGAGTTCAGGACCCTGATGAGTGCAGAACCCAGAATGCTCTCGTTGATGACCCTGTTGAGCGCATCGATGACTTCCCTGCTCTTTCTGAAAATGACCCTGACCTTCCGGAACACGATAAAAAAAGCAGTGGCAATGATCGGCACGATCAGGAGAACTGCAAGGGCCAGCTTCCAGTTGATCCCTATTAACAGGACCGATGCCCCGATGATCACGAACAAGGAGGAGATGATGTTGACAAAAGCCTGTGAAACAAACATCTTCACCGAGTCAATGTCGGAGGTCAGGTTTGTCAGGAATTTTGCCGGATTTGACTTCAAAATATAGGAGTAACTCTGACAGGATATCTTATTTGCCAACTTGTTGCGCATATCTTTTGCAACCCTTTCCGCTGTAAAGGTCTGTACTACGCCTTGAAAAAAGGAGAATATCAAAATCCCTGAAGCGGCAAGAAGGAATTCAGTAACCACTGTACCGGCCTTGAACCTGTCGGTTGAAAAGGCATCGATGCTCCGTGCAATAATTTTGGGGATCAGGAGGTTGACGCTGCTTCCTGCCAGGGCCGTGAGGATCAATACGATGACAATTCCCCTGTAAGGTCCCAGCACACTGAACAGTCCCGACTGCCCCATTCCTGCCTCTGATCTTTTTCTGCCTTTGTCCATCCTCTGTTAAAACATTCTGTAAATAAACCTAATTTCAAATTATTTTCATCTATTAATCTGCAACAGGGTATCAATTATTAAAGAACAATAATAATGATTATTTGACCAGGAGATTTGTCGACCATAAGACATTCTTCATTTTACTAAAATTACTGATATCATTAATTCTTACTGCTCCGGGCTGTAATTGGTAGCACATCTGAAATATGATCATGAGGTCCCGGGTTCAATTCCCGGTCTTAATAGCCCGTATTCCTGTATAGACTGTATTTATTTCCATGCGTATTGCTGCAAGGTCTTTCTCAACCATGTACCATGAATTGAGTTCATTTAAAGGGGAAAAAAATTCAATTTTTTTCTTGAATTTCATGTTATATATATATATCTAACTATATGTTAGAATTAAATAACAAACCATGAAATAACATTCTTTTTTATTATTCACGATTATGGTATTGAATCCAATCAATACCAATTGTCAAATGATTGATTTTCGGTATTCCCACAATGACCTGATTGAATGGGGCAAATCGTTGCTTCAAAAGAAGGATGTGTCAAATGCATTGGAAGTATTGAAACTCAATGTAAGCCTGTATCAGCCAGATATTTCATTCAGTCAAGCTACTGGGCTTATTATGTTTTAAAAACATGATGCAGAAATAGAAAAAATCTTGCTAATGTGAACCATCGCCGGGATTTATGCCCCGATCAGATCAGAAAATAAAGATTTCCTCTATGCTGCAATTGAAAACGGCGGCAATATCATGGGCAAGCTGCAGGGAGGGATTGTACTTCCCTTTTTCAAGGAAGACAATGGTTTCCCGGCGGACACCCACCTTTTTTGCCAGGTCATTTTGGGTGAAGTTATACTTGGCACGTAATTCCTTTATCCGGTTATGCATCTTTTATCCCTCCCAGTTTGTAGATGATCCAGCAGACGGCAAAAACAACCGTCATACCAAGTATGCCTGCGCCTATCAGTGCAGGTGTCTCCAGTTCCAACCTGTCGCTTAAGTACATCAATGCAAGCCATAAATAGATGGAAACATAAAATGACAAAGAAGATGCTTTCTGAAGTATCTTTTTTGACAATTCGTCTTCAGGCGGCTCACCTTTCTTTTTGCTTCGTACCAGTTGTGACAAACCAATATAAAAACCCAGTGCAAGTATCATTAACAAAATTGTCCATGGGACAACGCCCTGAAAGGTTATGGTCACTCCTGAATTCATAAGCCAGATGATAGCCATCACAAGGACCAGGGCATTAACAATGAGAAAAGAATAAGACTTTTTCATTTTATATTGTTATTTTTTTCTACTATAAAGTTAGAAATATATAACATAATATGCAAGTTTAAATGTCTTTTTTTGACAAATGTTTTTTCGTCAGACAATATCGTGATGCTTAATTGACTTTTAAGTCCCGTTCTGTATTATAAATCTTTCCTTTATAGATTCGACCAGAGCGATCGAAGTATCCGGCTTTGCAATATTAATTTCAGTTATATATATATTCCACGAAATCAACTACTTTGTAACCTCTTCAAAATGCGTTTGTGCCCAGTTGATCATCATCTGTAGTGCAGGCATAAGGCTTATTCCCATTTCAGTAAGGGAATATTCCACCCGCGGAGGTATCTCAGCATAGGCCTTTCGTATCAACAGATGATCTTCCTCCAGTTTTTTAAGGGTATTGGTAAGCATTTTGTGCGATATGTCCGGAATACTTATCATAAATTCCTTGTCGCGCATTTTACCATTTGTCTGGAGGGAGCATATGATCAGCAGCGACCATTTATCACTGAACCGCGCAAGCGCATTTCTGATCGGGCACTTTGCTCACGCATCATGGCATTGTATGTGTCACCGGCATATTGGGGAAAAAGGGGACACTGGACAATTTCTATCCGATCAAGGACCTGCCGACCGGGATCTATCTGACGGGATTTTCAAGCAACCATCCCACGCAAAAAGCCGTGGATGATATTCTCAACCACATGGTAAAATACAACCTGCATCCGACAATTGCAAAAGTGTTTGCATTGCAAGAGATAGGACAGGCGCATTTGATGATGGAAAACAATGAGGCGAATGGTAAAATCGTGATAAATTTAAATGAGGAAGCATAAAATGGATATTATATAAGGAACCGATCATGAAAAATAGTGTATTACTGAGCTTAGTAATGTTAATAGCCCTGGTCATTGGCACTTCGTGTATGAAAGAAAAAGTCGTGTTGTTCGACATGTCTCACGGAAAGCAGGGTACCATGGGTATCGATCTGATAGAGTCTTACCGCGGTTTTGTGGAGAAAACACCCAATGCCGTGCTGGAAGTGAACGGGGAAGAAATCACTGCATCTGTACTGAAAAATGCAGATGTATTGATCGTGCTTACTCCCATATTTCCTTCAGAGCAACTGCCAACTTTTACTCAGGTCGAACGGTCAGCCATTGTGGAATTTGCTAAAAGCGGGGGGAGAATCATGGTTGTGGCTGAAGAAGAGCGGAGAACACTTCTGGAAGAATATGGAATCAACGATATCGTGACTCCTTTTGGGCTGGAGTACGGTGAAGCATGTCCTGTCCGCGACAATGTCGGGGCTATCGGTTTGCAGGGTAAGATCTGCCAGGAGCGGAGGGAACTGCCCTATAGCGGAGGCCGTATCATAAATGGCGGTACTGCTTTAAGCATTGTCAACGATGAAGGCGGATATCAGCATATGGCCTACGTGGAGCTTAAGAACGGAGGAAAAGTAATGGCTGCAGGTGATGCTATGGCATTGCTGTTGCTAAGCTCTGCAGAAGGTCAACCCCTTTCAGGAATGGGAGGTGCGAGAGGCGATGCGATCGCAGGAGCACCGGTGACACCGGGGACGCCCGGAACACGAGGAGGCCCTCCACCAGCTGAAGGAGAGCGATCTGAAGGTGCACAACAGGCAGGACAGGGTCCCGCTGCAGGCCAGAATGCTGTTCAGGTAACTCCCGGCGGGGCAGCGCCAGCCGGAGGTGGCTCAAACTTTTTCGCCAGGTTCTGGGGTAAGGATAGCCATATTTTCAAGGAAGAAGTGGTCACCTGGCTGCTTGAATAAGTCTTCGGCCCTATTGCAGCAAACTTGCTGTCACGGGGACAAATCACAGCATGATGAAAGACTGACTGATACCATTCCAACGTAGATAGGACCATATGATAAAACAGATATGACGGAAAATGGCACAGCGGATCTGGATTATGTCATGCAAGTTCTGTTAGAAGAACAAAATGATTATTCTTATGTAGTTATCCCTGAAGACATTGCAGAAAAACGGCACCTGATGCATTCCCTGATGAACGTCCGGCAACCGCTTCCTGTTTCAGGGCATTTTCTGCAGGCGCAGGATGCCGAGCTGGGACGGCAGTTGATGGAGAAAGTTGTTGTGCAAGCGGGTCAGATCCAGCGATTATCATTGGATCCGCAGCTGAAATTGTGGCAGGGAGATATCACCAGACTGGAGGTCGATGCGATTGTCAATGCGGCAAACAGCCAGATGCTTGGCTGTTTTATACCGTTGCATACATGCATTGATAATGCAATCCATTCGGCTGCCGACATCCAGTTGCGTCTGGAGTGTCACAATCTGTTGAAAGTCCAGGGTCACCCTGAACCTGCAGGTTCGGCCTGGATCACGAAGGGGTATAACCTGCCTGCCAGCCATGTGATCCATACTGTCGAGCCGGTCATCAGCAACGGGAGGGTAACGCATCAGGATGAGAGCCTGCTGGCAGATTGTTACAGGATGTGCCTCAGTAAAGCCAATGAAAACAGGCTGAAAAGCATTGCATTTTGCTGTATATCAACGGGCGAATACCGGTTTCCCAATCAAAAAGCTGCCGAAATTGCCACTAATACAGTAAGGGGGTTTTTCAGACAACATCAAAACACCGTTGTTGAAACGGTAATTTTCAATGTTTTCAAAGATTTGGATTACGATATCTATCGTAAACTGTTGCAACCAGAAAAATGATTCAGGAAGGATATACACTGAGGATTGAAAGGGCCCGAAAAGCCCTTGAAAAGGCAGACCACATCTTAATAGGTGCCGGTGCAGGGCTTTCCGCGGCCGCAGGATTGGATTACAGCGGAAAAAGGTTTACCGATCATTTCAGGCCTTTTATCGAAAGGTACAGAATGAAAGACCTGTATACTTCGAGTTTTTACCCGTTCTCGACTCAGGAGGAAAAATGGGCATACTGGGCCAGGCATATCAGCCTCAATCGCTTTGAAACACCGGTAATGCCATTGTATAAACGGTTACATGAATTTGTGAGCACAAGGGATTATTTCGTGATTACTACGAATGTCGAAAGCCAGTCTGAAAAGGCAGGATTTGACAAAGCCAGGTTGTTCGAGGTTCAGGGCAATTATGCATTTTTACAATGTGAGGCAGCCTGCCATGACAGGTTATATTACAATGAACAAATAGTGGCCGGTATGCTGGCAGAAATTGAAGACTGTCGTATACCTGTCCGGTTGGTCCCTAAATGTCCGGTGTGTGGCGGAAATATGGACGTGAATTTGCGCAAGGGCCGGTTTTTTGTCCAGGACAAAAACTGACACCTGGCTGAGAAACGTTACAATGAGTTTTTATCCAGGGCTTTAAAGGGACATGTGGTATTGCTGGAATTTGGTGTGGGTTTCAATGCCCCGGGGATCATCCGGTTTCCGTTTGAAGCAATGGCATTCAGAAGTTCAAATGCAGTATTGATCCGCATGAACAAGCATGAGCCTGAGGGAACTCCGGAAAACCGCAAATCAACGGTTGTTTTTGATGAGTGTATTCAATGGGTTTTAAGCGATATGATAAATGAGACCCACTTCGAAGGGAAACGGCCCTCCGTCATGTAAAATGCCTTACCATCCTGAAGAAATATAAAAAATCCAATAGATAAATGCCGGAATCGTATGCCAATTTTATCGGGTAATTCTTTCAAACATTAAAAAATGGTGGCTACGATTGATTCTGCGGTAGGATTTCCTTCATCCCATTTTATCTTTATATTAAAATCAATATGAGCATTATTTCCATCATATGGTTTAAACATATCATAATATACCTTGTAATTAGCATTCTTAATCTTATAGGTATCTTCTTGATACTGTATTTCAAAAGTAAAATTGATATAATCTTTAGTATTGTCCATTCGGAAACTCATATACCCGATACCTTGGTTTTCCAATAAACCAGTTTCACCTATTTTAAAATTCGTTGTAAAAGGACCTCTGGGTGTTCCATCACAGTATATTTTAGAATAAGACATGATGAAATCGGAATAGAAATAAGATTGAGTGACATCGATCTCATCACCCAGTTGTTCTATAACACATAATATATGCCCGCCCAAAACCAACCCGAAATTGATTTCAGGAGCTGTTGTATCATCACAATCTTCACTACATTGTTCACAGTTGGATGGTGCTATTACTAAAAACAGCAAAAGTAGCCATGCAGTCGTTCTCATGATGTTGTGATATTGATTTCAATACAATATATGAAAAATATTTAAATCATGCAATCATACTTTCTGAACAGAAAATACCACATCAAAGCTGCTGTCCGGCAGAGGTATATCCTCAATATCACCTTTAACGAATTCAACATTCGTAAAATCAAGTTTACGGTTGTTTCCCCTTGTTTTATGCAACATTGCATCGGTAAAATCAAGACTGGTAGTCCGCCCCGTT
>JAFGRC010000151.1 GCA_016935355.1 Bacteroidales bacterium | reverse complement strand
TCAACTTTTTGATTTTTTTATTATTCATATTCAGAATGTTAGAAAATGAAACCGCACTAATTTTGCAAGGCGTCACAAGTCAGGAAACGTCGCAAATACCTTTGGCATACCTTATATTCCTATGGCAGAACTGCTATAGGAAAATTCCGGGATTGTACTAACTTAAAATTGTTCGTGCATTTAACCGTATAATCGGCTTACCGATACACCGAACAAGCAATCAATACCTGCGGTCCTTGTAATAAACATTATAATTATTCATTCCTTTGTTCACAACGATAATATCCCGGTACAGCTGTATGTCCTCGATCAGATCGTAGGTTAAAACTTCATGCTTCCCATCACGGAACACTTTCACATTCCGGTTTATATCACGGTAAACAATACTGTTCCATTCAGCGTGCCATTCTGACGGTATATAATTCTCCAGATTATAAACATTGTCTTTATACCATGCTTTAAAATATCCCTGTTCGCCAAAAACAACGATCCGGTCGTAAACCCGGTAAAAATCAGGCGCAAAACCACTGATTTCAGTTATCCGTCCGTTGCTGAAAATTTTAAAAGCTCCTGTATGGTCTATGTAGGCAACAATTCCGTCGCCTGCCTGAAATGAAACGGGAGCAAAATCCTCAAGCTCATATACCGATCTCCTGTAAAACACCTTCAGTTTCTGATCAGAGTCATTCAGATATACAAGAATATCTTTACCTGCCTGATACCGGGTTCCGGAGAAGTAAGGCTCGACAACCACAACTTCGCCCTGATAGAATGCTTTCAGATCATCCGTAATGGATGATACATAAGCCACAATGTTATCACCACATACCAGACCGCTGTATGATCTTCCGGCTATGCCGTCTTCAAGGGCTGATACAGTGTTTTGATAATATACAGCAAGCAATGCCCTGCTCCTGTCATAAAATGCCACCAGACTGTCTTCTGCTTCGTATTGCACTGCATTTGTGCTTACAGTGGTGATTGCTCCATTCTCTATGATCCTGACTACTCCGGCAAATGAATAAACCGCCAGAAAATCAAACGCCTGATATGCGGCCACGGAATTGACTTCAAGTGTTGAAATGCTGCCGTTATAATACATTTTCAAATGATTCCTGCTGTCAACGTATAATATGCATGCACCACCGATGCTGTATGACTTGACCGGAAGATACTCTGCCTGCGTTACAACACCATCATCAAAAATATAAAACCGGTTCTGATTGTCCTCAAAGGCAGCCAGATGCTGGCCAGAAATGGAACAAACCGGCAACAAAAAAAACAAACCTGATAACAGAAGTCTCGTCATAAGATAAATAATGATGTGCGTTGCAGAATCCCTTAACTGTGTTCCCGCTCCAGGACGGAACAAACCTCTTTCAATGGAGGCCATCCTAATCTTCCTGATAAATGATTAATTTTACCGGATATAAATATATTTCTAATTTCCATTATTGACAAATTCATCCGGTCATATTGTTGCACTCAGGGTTAAAGTGCGTGGACTGGTTCAGGGTGTGGGTTTCAGACCTTTTGTGTACCGGCTGGCCCTTCATCATGGACTAAACGGATGGATTGCCAACGGAACGGACGGTGTTGAAATCAGGATAGAAGGACCGGCATCATCCGTGCACCCCTTCATGGAAGCATTGCAACATCAGGCTCCGGCAGTCTCACAAATCGATGAATTATCATCTGATGAGGTTATTCCTGAAGGTCTGAATGATTTCCGGATATTGGCAAGCCTTGACCTGACGGATGAAACATCGGAAATCAGTCCGGATATCGCTGTCTGTCCCGATTGCCTGAGTGATCTTAAAAATCAGGCCCGCAGACTTGATTATCCATTTATCAACTGCACCAACTGCGGACCCCGGTTCTCAATTATCCTGGATTTCCCCTATGACCGGTCCAACACCACCATGCACCCCTTCAGGATGTGTTCTTCATGCAGAAAAGAATATGAAGATATCGCCGACCGGCGTTTTCATGCGCAACCTGTTGCATGCAGCCATTGCGGACCGGAATACGCCTTGCATCTTGATGATAAGGTTGTCCATAACTTTCACCAGATACGGGAAGAGGTTTCAGCATTGCTCTCAGAAGGGAAAATTATTGCTGTCAAGGGCGTTGGCGGATACCACCTGATGTGTGACGCCCTGAATGAAATGGCCGTAGGTCACCTGCGCAGCTCGAAACGGCACGAAGGGAAACCCTTCGCTGTAATTTTCAGAGATCTTGAAACGATCCGGAAATATAACCTGCTATCCCCCGTTGAAGAAAAGACCTTATGTTCATGGCAGCGTCCCATCGTCATACTTAAAAACAGAAAATCCCTTGCGCACAGTGTCAGTCTCGGTCTGAACACAACCGGAGCATTTCTGTCCTATATGCCGTTTCACCATCTTCTTTTTGAAAGGATCCGGCAGTCCGCACTGGTTCTTACAAGCGGTAACATTTCAGAAGAGCCCATTGTCATCGGAGATCAGGAGGCCCTTACGGTCCTGGCAGGAATCTCAGATGCAGTACTGACTTACAACCGTGATATCTATAACCGGACTGATGATTCGGTTGTGCAGGTGATTGCCGGTACGCCTGTGATCATGCGGCGTTCGCGGGGATACGCGCCGGCACCGGTAAAAATGCCGTTTCAGGTGAACGGAATTTTTGCAGCAGGGGCCGAGCTCGTCAACTGCTTTTGCATCGGAAAGAACGACAGGGCATACCTGAGTCAGCATATAGGCGATCTGAAAAATGCCGAAACCTTTGAATTTTATACGGAGGCACTGGACAGGTTCAAAAAGATCTTCAGGATCAGTCCGCATACAGCGGTTGCCGATATGCATCCCGACTATCTTTCCACACGTTACGCGCACAATATGGGATTGCAGGTTGCCGAAGTGCAGCACCACCACGCACACATTGCATCATGCATGGCTGAAAACGGTCTGGATGAGCCTGTGATCGGACTGGCGCTTGATGGTACAGGTTATGGCACCGATGGCCATATCTGGGGCAGTGAGTTCCTGGTTTGTGATTACCGTGATTTCACGCGCTGCAATCATTTCGAATATATGGCCATGCCCGGTGGAGACAAGGCTGCAGAAGAACCATGGCGTATGGGGATTTCCCTGTTGCATCAGGCATTTGGCGAGGACTTCCCGGAACTCGGCCTGCCTTTTCTTCAAAAACTTGAAAAAGAACGGATCAGGTTGCTGACAGAAGCCATCGATAAAAAGATCAACTGCCCACTGAGTTCCGGAGCCGGCCGGCTTTTTGACGCAGTGGCCGCCATCACGGGAATCTGCCTGCATTCCCTGCACCACGCCGAAGCCCCCATGCGACTGCAATCTGAACTTGATGAGAAATGTGAGGATTATTACGAAGCGGATGTCACTCAGCACCATATATCATTCAGACCGGTAATCCGGCGGCTCTGCGACGATGTTCTGAAAGGCGTCTCCCCTGCCGTAATATCTGCAAAATTTCACAATACTGTAATGAACTGTTCAATGGAGGCTGTAAAAAGAATTGCCTCGGAAACCGGCATTGATAAGGTGGTTTTATCGGGAGGGACCTTTCAGAACAAATACCTTTCGGAAAAACTACAGCAGAACCTCATCCGGAACCGCTTTCAGGTGTTCACCCACAGTAAAGTTCCCTGCAATGACGGCGGTATCGCGCTTGGACAGCTTGCTGTGGCGGGAAAGAGAATAAATGGTTAACTATAAATCATAATGATTACATTTACACGAAAATTAACCTGTAAATATGTGTCTGAGCATTCCTGCAAAAATACTCGCGATTGACGGCAATTCAGCAAGCGCTTCCGTAGGAGGGGCTGTGGTCCGGACCAGCCTGCAACTTCTGGATGACGTGCAGGTCGGCGATTACGTTCTGATACATACAGGGTTTGCTCTGCAAAAGATCAGCGAGGCAGAAGCTCTTGAAACCATCCGGATCATAGAAGAACTGCAACAGACCCGGGACGGTTCAGTTTCTGAAAATGATCATTATAAATAACTCAGGAGCTTACCGGTTGCTGATTCATTTCAAATCTGGCCCGCATGAAGTATATTGATGAATTCAGGGATAAGGACCTTATTGACAAACTGGTTTACACTATTAAAGCCATATCAAGGAGAAAGATCCGGATCATGGAAGTCTGCGGCGGCCATACGCTGGCAATCAGGAAATTCGGCATTCCCCGGTTGTTGCCTGAAACCATTGAATTGTTGTCCGGACCGGGTTGTCCGGTCTGCGTGACCGATCACAGGGCAATTGACACCTGCATTGCACTGGCAAAATTACCGGACGTGATCCTGACAACCTATGGTGATCTGATCCGGGTGCCGGGCTCAGCTTCCAGTCTGGATGAAGAAAAAGCTCTCGGAGCCGATGTCAGGCTCGTTTATTCCACGCTCGACGCCCTTGAGATCGCCAGGTCAAATCCGGATAGAAGAATCATTTTCGCCGGAATCGGATTTGAGACAACAACTCCTTCAAGTGCCATTGCAATCCTGGAAGCTGAAAAACAGAACATATCCAATTTCTATCTGCTGAGCATGCATAAGCTGATGCCTCCCGCCATGGCCGCACTGATAGAACAAGGTGTGAAAATTGACGGGTATATCGGACCGGGACACGTCACAACGGTAGCGGGAGCAGACATGTACCTTCCGCTGATTGAAAAATTTAGCATATCAGTAGTCGTTTCGGGATTTGAACCGGTCGACCTTCTGCAATCCGTTCTTATGCTTGTGAAAATGGCAGAAGAAGACCGGTATGGACTGGAGATCCAGTATAAAAGAGTGGTCACCCGCGATGGGAATATAAAGGCAAAAGAAATTGTCGACCGGGTTTTTGAATGCTGCGATGACACCTGGAGGGGTCTGGGAATGATTCCCGGAAGCGGACTTGCGATCCGGAAAGCCTACGGCGCCTTTGATGCAACCATCCATTTTAATGTCAACATCGATCCTGCACCGGAACCAAAGGGTTGCATATGTGGTGAAGTTCTCAGAGGACTCAAAAATCCTGATCAATGTGCGCTGTTCGGAAAAGCATGCACACCTGCCAGTCCCGTTGGCGCCTGTATGGTATCCGGCGAAGGCGCCTGCCAGGCCTACTATAACTACCGTTAACTTTTCTGTAACGATACCGGGTGCATATTTGCTCCCAGTCCTCTCACAGGCTTCATCTGAACCACTAAATCAGCATCATCGCCTCATTTTTCAGAAGCCGCACATTGGTCTCCATGGACCCGAGATAAACCAGCACCCAGCTCAGGAATTCGTCATCAAACAGCCGTTGCCGCCAGGAATCTCCTCTGGCATCCACTTTACTGATCAATAATGTTTCAGAGGCTGTGTTGGCCAGGGATTCACCTCCGGGGAACCCGCCAAGGACCTGTATGAAGTTCTGAATACTTTTTTCAAGCTGTAATGCCGGTTCATGATGATCAATATCAAGCAACACTTTCGCTCCCATCGTTCTTGAATCGAGCACCTTCACACTCCTTGCACTGATCTTTGAAGGATCTTCGGGTGCATTCATGCTGTTATATAGTTCTTCCCTGCAATTATCAATGGTTGCCAGCAACTGATCAGCAGCGGCTGTCAGTTGTTGCTGATAATCCGTCACGTTTGCGCCTGCTGGTTCAGACATGCCTTCTCTAACAAATGCTGTTGTATTCCGGTAACTGTCAGCTAAAACCAGACTCTGATCAATCTTATCCGCTGAGATGGTCAGCACCAGCAAAACGCTGAAAACCGACAGGTATACCAATAGAAAAAGCACGAATACCGTGTTGTAAATGTTGTAATTCTTAATTTTTGAAGTTACAATGAGGTATACGGGAAGGAAAACCACAAAGGGAAACGGAATGGCTACCTTAAGTATAATGGCCGCTCCGGGCCAGTGCATGATTTTAAACAGCATGCTGGCAAAAACAATCAGACAGGTTATATAGATCACCGCATGCAGAACAGCATTCATGTGTTTGCATTCCGTGTTGTAATTGTTGATCAGTGCAAGGGGAAGAAATAAGACAATCAGAAGGATGACACCGGCTGTTATTGTAATGCCGGCCCCTGCAATGTGATTCGCCTTCATAACTGCACCCGCAAAAACGAATAAAACTACGATTACTCCCAGGATATATGTTTTTTGTTTCATGGTCGTTTGTTTTTGAGATCATTCAATGACATTTGTTTTTGTGTTGATGAACCGGAACACATGGGATTCTGTAAGCAAAACAACCGATTCCACCAAATTCAGTGTATGCAGGTTGGAAATGAGCGTTGTATTCCTGGCTGCAGTGGTATCAGGCAGAATAGCTCCAAGTCTGGCTAATCTGTGATCACCAAACAGCTGTGATCCATCCGAAAGATTACTCATTTCATTCATATAAAGGGCAAGATGTTCATCCAGTTCCTTTCTGGTTTCGATACCCGGATGAAGCATGATTTGCGGGGATGAGGCATCGAACAGATTGGCCATTTGCCGGAAATTCATTTCATTGGAAAATTCAATGCTGTTTTCAGTACCAGCAACAAAGGATAACATTTTGCTCTTTAATGAATCAATATGATCCAGCATGGACAACGTACATCGATGAACCTTTTCCAACCGTTCATATACCACAGAATCGTTGCACATTGCCAGATACGTCTCATTGGTCTTTTTCGCCGATTCAACTGCTTTTTGACTGTTTTCTGCCAGCACATAGAAGGCGCTGTTGTAATCGGGCTGCAAATTCAGATTGATTAATGATGAGGGTATAATGAACGTCACCAGTGCAATGACTAAAAAAATGAACTTTGAACTGACGCTTTGTTCCGCTTTCCATTCGAGAAATACATACCATGGAACAGTAATCATGAAAAGCACTGCAGATATGGCAAATAATAAGGAAGCCATCGGCCAGTGCATGATCTTGAACCATAAAAAGCCCGTATAAAACAGGGCAGTAATAAATGCCAGAATATAAACAGGCTGCTTTTTCCTGTTATCATCTTCCTTGATTTTCATCGCCAGCAACGAAGGAAGGAATAATACAGCACCGGATATGATGGCAATACTGATCACTAGACTGGCACCCGGCCAGTGTTGGATCTTGAAAAGTACTCCGACGATAAAAAGTGTAGCTGCCAGAAAAGCAGATACAAAAAGCAGGAGGTGCCTGCCGCTTTTGGTTTCTTTCCACAGTACCAGCATTGCTGAAGGCATGAAAAGCGCTACAAGCAAAAAAATCCCGACAACCAACGAAATGCCGGCAAACGGCCAGTACATGATTTTAAACATTACGGCAAAACTCAGCAATACCGTGCCGGCAATGCCTGTGATCTTCATTGTATTTTTCATTCTTCTGTATTTAGTGTCAATCGAATAAAGTGTTTCTTCCTGAATCTTATTAAGGCCCCGGATACCGATCTTTTCTTTTACCTTTTTATATGCTTTTTCAAAGGTGAGCCCGTTTTCCATCTCATCCTCCACGTCGCAGCAAATGTGATCGATCAGGTCGTCGCAAAGGTGTGAGAAAGTGATCCGCTGACACCTTACATCTCTTGCTATAAGATTAACCTGTGTTAAACCAAGTTCATTCATAGCTTATCTTGAATTCCGGGTCGATAATGAAGCGGATCGATTTCAGGAATTCGGTCATTTCCTGTACTTTTTCCTTAACAACCGACCGCCCTTTGGACGTAAGACTGTAATAGATGCGCATGCGGTTGTTGTAATTCTCCGATTCAACATGCAATACACCTTCTTTCTCCAGTTTGTGCAGAACCGGATACAAAGCACCATATGTAAGAACGATCTTACCTTTGGTGATCTCTTCCACCCTGCGTGTAATTTCGTAACCATACATTCGGCCATTTTCTTCGAGAAGCTTCAGAACGATGGTTTTTAGCGATCCTTTCAGCAATTCAGATGATATCATAATTATTATTATATTTAAGATTCTTATATATTACAAATATATAATATTTTTGTTTATATATACAAATTTTATAAAGGATTTTTTTAAATATATTTGTCCCTTTCAAAACACGCATGAATACAAGAAAACGGATTCTGCTGTCGTTATTAACCGGTTTATTACTATCCCCGGCCTGGTTTGCTTGGGGACATGGTCTGATCCTGATGATCGCCCTGGTGCCTTTGCTTTTCGTGGAAGATTTTCTTGATAAAAACAAATCACAATACGGTTCGGGCACGTTCTTTAAATATGTCTTCCTGGCTTTTCTG
>JAFGRC010000034.1 GCA_016935355.1 Bacteroidales bacterium | reverse complement strand
TTTTTCGCAGCTACTGTTGCAGCGCATGCTTTGGTTAAAGGCTCGTATGCTTTTGGAGTAAAACTTGGTGATCAAAGTGTGATTGATGATTATAAAGATCATGCGGATCAGGAAACAACGGCAGGTAAAGATGAAATATCCGGGCGGAAGGGCACACAGTGAAGAAATAAGTGAACGTACAGATTCCGCAGGAATATGTAACTCATGTTTATTATTCATTTACATATGTTTTAAATGCAGATGTTTAACTTAAGTTTACAGAAGTGAAATATCCAAAGATTAGAGAGGTACTTGAGGCACTGACATCATTGTTTACCCCGGCATATACATCTTCTTTTCCTGGAAAACCCCATACGCCCTTCAGAAATTACAGGGGCAAACCGGTTGTTGATGATAAAAACTGTGTGGGGTGCGAAACCTGTGCAAATGTCTGTCCGTCCGGTGCCATCACCTTCCGTGATGACAAGGAAAAAAAGGTAAGGATCATTGAAAGGAATTACGGACTGTGCATATTCTGTGGACAATGCGAGGAACATTGCATTACAGGCAAAGGAGTGAAGCTGAGTGACACACTTTATGAACTCGCTACATTTGACAGAAATCAACTGGTTGAAAGACAGGAGAAGGATCTGATCATATGTGCCAGCTGCGGCGCAGTGATTACGACCAAAGAACACATTCGTTTCATTCATGAGAAGCTCGGGCCGATGGCTTATTCTTCGATACTCGACCTGAATATGCTTAATGACCGGTTGAGGCTGGCGGATGAAGCAGATGTATCTGTTGGTGTGACGGATGATCTGAAACGCAAGGATATGTTCAATGTGATCTGTCCGAAATGCCTGAGAAAAGTCCTTTTAAAATCACTTTAGGAAAGTGTATTCTCCCCTCAAGGAACTGATCAGCGATAAAAGCCGGATAAAATTATTTGTCGGTGTGGGAAATGTGCTTCACAGCGATGATGCTGTGGGAGTTTACATTTCAGAGCGGATCACAGAGCAGGATCATATTGGTGTCATAACAGCTGAAGTCAGCATTGAAAATTATATCGGAAAGATCAATTCAATCCGGGCGGATTTGCTGATCCTCATTGACAGTGTTTTTTTTGGCAGGGAACCCGGTTATTGCAGCATTATGCCTGTTGATCAGTTAGTGGATTTTACGACAAATACGCACAACATTTCACTGCACCGGATATCGGAATTGTTTACGGTCCCGGTTTGGATCCTGGGCATACAACCTGCTTCTGTATCATTTGGAGAGCAGATCTCTCCAGCGGTCAGGAAGACAGCAGATTTTATTGTAAATCTCATTAATGGAGGTTAAAAAAATACCTGATTGCTTGTTATAAATCCCGGTTTGTATTATCTTCAAAATTATTCATACAAATTTAGGGAGGAATTGCCATGTCAAAGAATCTGATCTCACTTAAGGTAAAATGTCCCAATTGTGACCAGTCCTTAATGGATTATACACATTTCCTGAATGCAAAGCCAAGCATCAAGCTCCACATCGATCTTGCAGGGAAACATGGTATAATCAACCTGTGCTCCTCTTACGGTTGCTATGAAAAGATCAGCAACATTGAGCTTGTTGAGAATGAAATTGCCAGACTTTCATGCACACATTGTAAGAAAGAACTTCCGGTTTCAGCTTCCTGCAGTGAATGCGGAGCACCGCTCGTGCACTTCACACTTGAAAAAGGCGGCAAAGTACATGTATGTTCCAGAATTGGATGCAAGAAGCACTTTGTGTCTTTTGAGGATATCGATGACGGGCTGAGAAGCCTGTACAACGAGTATGAATATGGGGCAGAGGACAAGGATTTTTAACTGATTTCCATTCCTTACAGCAAAACCTTGTCAGGCTGAAAGCATAATTTTATCCGGTTCGCATTACGTTATTTTATTAACAATAATGATCCTGAATGGTATCGTTTTAAGCAAATAACATGATATGGACTGTAAATATTCTCTGACACTGAACGAATCTCCTGGCGGCTCCTTTCCATATAGAATAATCAAAATGCAGACAGTCAATGATTTAATAACAGAAATTAAACTCATTCTAAATTTCAAAATATTCTTGTAATTCTGATTTTACTTCCTACTTTTGTTTGTGAAAAAATTAACAATCTTTGTGCCAAAGATAATCATACTTTAACGTTTGACGTGTATGAAAACAGCTGTAAGGAAAATCACCGAAAGATACGGTAAGGACAAGACCCGGTTAATGGACATTCTGATTGATACCCAGACGGAATTGGGATGCATTCCGCGTGAAGCTACGCTGCAAATAGCTGAAGATCTTGTAATGTCTGAGGTAGATGTTGACCAGACCATCTCATTTTATCATTTTTTCTCGCAAAAGCCTACAGGCAGGTATAAAATATATCTGAACAACAGTGTGGTTGCAAATATAATGGGAATGAAAGAAGTTGTTCGGACATTTCAAAAGGAATTGGGCATTAAATTCAACGAAGTGACGCCGGATGGATTGGCAGGATTATACGAGACCTCCTGCATCGGAATGAACGATCAGGAACCGGCAGCAATCATCAACAACCGCATTTTCACCAGACTGACTCCCTTCAGGGTTAAGGAAATGGTTCGTGATATGAAGGAAGGAAAGGATATTGATGACATGTTTGTTGCCGATTATGGTGACGGACAGAACCGCTCCGACCTGATTAAATCTGTTGTATCCAACAACATCCGCAAAATCGGTCCGGTTCTGGAACGGAATTACAAACCCGGTCAGGCTATTGAAAAGATCATTAACATGGACCCCGGGGACATCATTGAAGAGATTAAAAAGTCAAACATCAGGGGCAGGGGAGGAGCAGGATTTCCCACAGGACTGAAATGGGAATTCTGCAGAAATGCACCCGGTGAAAAGAAATATATCTTATGCAACGCCGATGAAGGTGAACCGGGTACCTTTAAGGACCGGGTGATTCTCACTGAACTCGCCAGACTGCTTTTTGAGGGCATGGTCATTGCCGGTTATGCAGTGGGCGCTACAGAAGGCATACTTTACATCCGTTATGAATATAAATACCTGCAACAATATCTTGAATCGATACTGCAGACTGCCAGGGAAACCAACTATCTCGGGAAGAATATACAGGGAAGGAAAGGTTTTGATTTTGATATCAGGATACAGTCCGGCGCGGGGGCATATGTGTGCGGGGAAGAATCCGCACTGATAGAATCTGCAGAAGGTAAAAGGGGTGAACCGCGTGACAGGCCACCCTTCCCTGTCGAAAAGGGTTATCTGGACATGCCTACCGTCGTGAATAATGTTGAAACACTTTGTGCGGTAGTTAAAGTTATTTTGAATGGAGGGGATTGGTATAAATCCTTCGGGACCGTTGAATCTACAGGTACAAAGGTACTGAGCATTTCAGGCGATTGCAAGTTCCCGGGTGTTTATGAAGTGGAGTGGGGATTTTCGGTAAATGATATACTGGATATGGTGGGCGCAGCAAAAGAAGATGTTCAGGCTGTCCAGGTCGGCGGTCCTTCAGGTGCGCTCATTTCCCCTGATGAGTTTAACCGCATTCTCGGATATGAGGACCTGGCAACCGGGGGTTCTTTGATCATTTTAAGCAATGAAAGGGATATTCTGACAGATGTTGTTTTGAATTTTACGGAATTCTTTATTGAGGAATCCTGTGGCAGTTGTTCCACATGCAGGATTGTACCAACCCTTCTCAGGAACAAGCTGATGAAAATATTGAATGCCCGCGGTGTGAAACAGGACATTGACGACATGCTCGAATGGGGCAAGATACTGCGCGCCAGTCGTTGTGGTCTGGGACAGACTGCAGCAAACCCGATACTTTCAAGTCTGAAGAATTTCCGGCATCTGTATGAAGATAAAATCCAGAAGAACAAGGAATTCGACAGCGGATTTGATCTGAATGCCGCCCTGAAGGAAGCCAGTAAAGCGACCGGAAGAGTTACAATCATTTAAAACAAGTTATTATGAGCCAGTTTGTGAGATTTACCATTGACGGAACCGAGTGCATGGCTGCCCGGGGACAATATATTGTTGATGCTGCAAGAGAAAACGGAATCTACATACCTACACTCTGCAATTATCCTGGTGTGAAACCGAAAGGAAGTTGCCGTATATGTACCGTTCGTGTAAATGGCAGACTGATGACTGCCTGTACAACACCAATTGCCGATGGCATGGCAATAGAAAATGAAATTCATGACATTGTTGAACTGAGAAAATCCATTGTTGAACTCTTATTTGTTGAAGGGAATCATTTTTGTCCGGGTTGTGAAAAAAGCGGCAATTGTGAGCTTCAGGCACTTGCATACCGGTTTAAAATCATGGTTCCACGGTTTCCTTTTCAGTTCCCGTTGCGAAAAATTGATGCATCACATCCGAAAATCATCAAGGAACAGAACAGATGCATTCTGTGTAAACGTTGCATCAGAGCGATCAGGGATGAAAAAGGCAGGAGCATATTTGCATACCGCCGCCGGAGCAACAGGGTTGAAGTAGTGGTTGATCCGAAGCTGGGTAAGCAGCTTACGGATGAACTTGCACAAAAAGCGATGGACGTATGCCCGGTAGGTTCAATCCTGGTTAAAGAGAAAGGATTTATCACACCCATAGGCAGCCGAAAATATGATCATGAGGCCATTGGAAGTGATATCGAAAACGTACAAATCACTAAAATTTAAAGAGAACAGTCTATGAGCAAACCTGTAGTAGCAACTACATCCCTGGCTGGGTGTTTCGGATGCCATATGTCATTTCTTGATATTGATGACAGAATTCTGGAATTGATTGAACTGGTTGAGTTCAATAAATCTCCCATAAATGATATAAAAAAATTTACCAAGAAATGTGATATCGGACTTATTGAAGGCGGATGTTGCAACAGTGAGAACGTGCATGTCCTGAAGGATTTCAGGGAACATTGTAAAATACTGGTTTCATTGGGTGAGTGTGCTATTATGGGCGGTTTGCCGGCCATGAGAAACGGCATACCCATCAGTGAATGCCTGGCAGAAGCATATTTAAACGGTCCGACAGTATCCATGAATGAAGAAAGGATTCTTCCCAATGATCCCGAGTTACCCATTTTAACCGATAAGGTATACCCATGTCATGAAGTCGTTAAGATCGATTATTTTTTACCGGGTTGTCCGCCAAGTGCAGACCTGATCTGGTTAACACTTGTCGCGCTGATCACAGGGGATGAATTGCAGTTGCCTTATGAAGTAGTAAAGTTTGATTAAATGGAAAGGATATGGGACAGAAGATAACAATAGAACCGGTAACCCGGGTTGAAGGTCATGGTAAGGTCACCATACATCTTGATAACGAAGGAAACGTCGAGCAGACACGATTGCATATTGTTGAATTCAGAGGTTTTGAAAGGTTTGTACAGGGTCGTCCTTTCTGGGAAATGCCTGTGGTAGTGCAACGCCTGTGCGGGATCTGTCCGGTCAGTCACCACCTCGCCGCTGCCAAGGCCGTCGATATGATAGTCGGAGCAGGAATGGGAAACGGACTGACTCCTACAGGTGAAAAAATGCGCAGACTGATGCATTACGGCCAGATATTCCAGTCGCATGCCCTTCACTTTTTCCATCTGGCTTCACCGGATCTGCTTTTTGGCATTGATGCAAATCCCGCAAAACGAAATATCATCAATGTAGCTTTTGAGCATCGTGATCTCGCCATACAGGGTGTGATGATGCGGAAATACGGACAGGAAGTCATCAAGGCAACAGCGGGAAAAAAAATACATGGTACCGGTGCCATTCCGGGTGGTATCAACAAGCATCTGACAGAGGACGAAAAGGAATACCTTCTGAATGGAGATGAATACATGGATATCGAAAAAATGATCTCCTGGTCCCGGGATGCAGTTGAGTTTTTCAAGGATTATCATAAGAAAAACAAGGAGCTCATTGACGCCTTTGCAGAATTTCCATCCAGTCATTTAAGTCTTGTCCGAAAGGATGGTGCACTTGATCTGTATCACGGTGTACTTCGCGCGGTAGATTCTGAAGGACGGAAAATCTTGCATGATGTTGATTACCAGGATTATGACAAATATATTGAGGAAGAAGTCCGGAACTGGAGTTATATGAAGTTTCCCTATCTCAAGGAATTTGGCAGAAACAAAGGCTGGTATTCAGTCGGACCCCTGGCACGCATGAATACTGCCGACTTTATTGATACACCTCTGGCACAGAAAGAACTTGAAATCTTCAAGAATTATAATGGGGGTAAACCCAGCAACAAATCCATGCATTATCACTGGGCAAGGCTTATTGAAATCCTCCATTCGGCAGAAAAGATCAAAGAATTGCTGAACGACAAGGACCTGATTGAAGGAGAGTTGGTTACAAAGGGAAATAAAACATTTGAAGGTATCGGACTGATTGAAGCCCCCAGGGGTACATTATTCCATCATTATAAGGTAGATGACAACGACTTGATCACCATGGCAAACCTGATTGTATCCACAACGAACAACAATCAGCCCATGAATGAGGCTGTAAACCAGGTTGCTACAAAAGTTATGACAGGACAACGGGAAATTACGGAAGCCATGATGAATGCAGTTGAAGTTGCCATAAGGGCTTATGATCCCTGCCTGAGTTGTGCCACACACGCATTGGGTCAGATGCCCCTTGAGTTTGAAGTATATGACTTCAATAACAATTGTATTGACAGGAAATTTAAGGGATGATTGAGCCATAATATAAAAATACTGATCATCGGATATGGCAATCCTGGCAGACAGGACGACGGCGTGGGTGTATTGCTGGTGGATGACTTGCATCAGTGGGCTGAGGAGTCGAAACTGGAATTCATCTATACGGATTCTAATTATCAGCTGAACCTTGAAGATGCAGCCACCATATCGGATTTTGACCTGGTAATATTTGCGGATGCGTCAAAGGAGGATGTCCGTGATTTTATCATGACAAGATTGGAACCATCTCCGGTAGCTAACTTTACAATGCATTCCGCATCACCTGCTTTTATCCTTCATATCTGTGAACAGATATTTCATCGCAGTCCTGAAGCTTATTTGTTGCACATAAAAGGTTACAAGTGGGAATTTATGAACGAACCGACTGCCAGAGCCCTGGAAAATCTTAACAGGGCATTGGAATACGTCAAGGAGTACATCATAAATTACAGCAAGACGGTCCTTAAATAGTGCAATTTGAAATACTAAAATCTTGGAATTATGGATTTATCATCAACTTTTATGGGGATCAGCATTCCCAATCCGGTCATTGTGTCCAGTTCAAATCTGACCTCCGGTATCGAATCCGTAAAACAGCTTGCAGAAAGCGGTGCCGGGGCAATTGTCCTGAAATCACTTTTTGAGGAACAGATTATATCTGATAAATCCTTGTTGGATAAACAGGATGCAATGTATTACTGGTATCCCGAAGCGGTGGGTTTTCTGGATTCTTTTATTACAAGAGAAGGTATTTCGCAATATTTAAAGCTCATTGAGCAGGCAAAAAATGCTGTTTCCGTTCCTGTTTTTGCGAGCATTAACTGCGTTTCGACAAACAAATGGCCGGAATTCGCTGCCGAAATTGAAAAAAGCGGCGCCGACGGACTGGAACTGAATGTTTTCAGCGGTCCCGCAGACATCAATATGACCGGTTATCAGATTGAAGAAACCTACATGAATATCATTCATGAGGTCAGGAAAAATGTCAGTATTCCTGTTGCTGTCAAGGTTGGTTACCATTTTACAAATCTCTACCGCATGTTATATAAGATCAGCAATATGGAAGTCAACAGTCTGGTCCTTTTTAACAGGGACTTCCGTCCCGATATCGACATAAACAACCTGCGCGTGGTTTCAAACAATGTTTTCAGTTCTCCCGAAGAGATTACCTTATCGTTACGCTGGATAGCCCTTCTCAGGCAAAAAACGGAAATTGAGCTGGTTGCAGCTACCGGGATCCATGATGCTGAAGGTGTCATCAAGCAGATTCTGGCTGGTGCGACATCGGTTCAGATCTGCTCCGTTCTTTATAAAAAGGGGAAGGACTATATCAAAACCATACTGGATGAACTGCAAAAATGGATGAAATCGAAAGATTATGAAAAACTCAGATCTTTCAGGGGTCTGGTTGGTGGCAATGAACTCAACACCGTTGCATTTGAAAGGATACAATTTATGAAAAAAACCGCAGGAAAAATTTTCTAGTCAATTGAAATGACTGCAGGATTGATGTGAAAACTGACTTTGCAAATCAAAAAAATAATTTATAGCTTTAATCACAATTCTCGCATGGGTTAATTTTCAAAACAGTTCATTTATGAAATCTGCAGCCCCGGTCATTTTATTTCTGTTATTGATAATTATAGGAACAATTAACTGCAAAAGAAACCAAAATGTGATCTCCGGCCTTGGAATTGACAGTATTAATCTGGATCAGCCTGTGCCGATGAAGTACATGTATGATACGACCGGCGTGGGATTGCCCATTTTTTACAACATGTACCTGTCGGTTGAGCTGTCCTCCCTCTTTGAATCGTCGGGTGCCGTATTTGAGCAGGTTTTACTCAATCCTACCGATAAAGTCACAGACTACATCACCAGCTCCAAGAAAGCCTTGAATCTGGGTGTATTTGCCGTTGATCTGAGTTATTCAAGGGTTTTTGAGCAGCTCGATATAGCTGCCAGTTATTTTAATGCGATGCAACGCATGGCTGAGGAGCTGGGTATTCCATCCAACTATTTTGAGAATACCGCACAGCGCTTTGAAAGAAACATAAACAATAAGGACTCATTGATTAAAATCGCCAACGAAGTATATATGGCAACAGATACATATCTTAAGGAAAACGAAAGGTATGGAGCTGCTTCTCTCGTTATTATCGGAGGATGGGTTGAAGCCGTCTATATTGCTTGTGATGTTGCTGCGGGAACGGGAGACTATGATATACTGGAAAGACTGGCGGAGCAACGATACTCACTGGGCAATCTGCTTGGTATGCTGAAGAATTATGAAGACGATGTGATGATTGAAAAGTATATCACCGATCTGACAGAACTCCAACCTTATTTTGATTCATTTGTTGTCAAAATTCACGAAAACTTTAATCCGGATTCTCCGGAGGGCAGACAGGAAATTCAGGGATATCTCGATATAGTAAGTAAGATCAGTACGAAGGTCACGGCGATCCGAAATGAAATTGTTGAATGATCAGGAATTTATCTTTTTAACAATTTCCATTCCTCTTTTTACCGCTTCAATATTCACCGGTATCAGATGATGATGTCTTTCGGGAAGGGAATCGCCGATACCTTTGATGACATTTTCGAGACTGATTAAAGAATTGATTTTCAGATAGGCCCCGAGCACAATCATGTTAAAGGTTTTGGTCGTCAGCATTTTCGCAGCTTCAGAAGCTGCTGATACCTGGAATATCCTGATGTCTTTCCTTTCCGGGTGGCGTGAGATCCCGTTGGGATCATACAAAAGTATTCCTTCCGTTTTAACGGAATTTTCAAATTTATCGAGGGATTGCTGGTTTAACAGGATTGCTGTGTCATAGCTGTTCACAATCGGTGAGCTGATCCTTTCACTGCTGATCACGACGGTGACATTTGCCGTGCCACCGCGCATTTCAGGTCCGTAAGACGGCATCCAGCTGACTTCCAAATTTTGCATCATGGCTGCATAAGCCATGATCTTACCCATTAAAAGTACACCTTGTCCGCCGAATCCGGCAATAATGATTTCTTCATTCATATCAATATGTTTGGTACAGGTTATGAATAGTCCTGATAAAAAATTTCAGGTCTTTTTTATAAGTTCGCCATTTATTTTTATGTCCCCGGGAGGATAGAAAGCCAACATATTTTCTTCCATCCACCTGTTGGCCTGTAGAGGAGACATTTTCCAGCCTGAATTGCAGTTTGAGACGACTTCAATAAAAGACAATCCCTTTTTTAGCTTTTGATTTTCAAATGCCATCCTTGCAGCTTTCTTGAATTTACGCACATACAATGCGGTATGCACGGCTTGTCTTGTGACAAAATATGTGCCGGGTAATGTTGCCACCAGTTCCGTCATTTTTATGGGATTTCCCATCAGCATTGTGTCACGGCCGTAAGGTGTGGTAGATGATTTCATTCCCGACAGGGTGGTGGGAGCCATTTGTCCCCCCGTCATCCCATAAATGCCGTTATTGATAAAGAAAATCGCAATATTCTCTCCGCGGTTACAAGCGTGGATGGTCTCGGAAGTGCCGATGGCAGCCAGATCGCCGTCCCCCTGATAGGTAAAAACATATTTTTCCGGCCAGCAACGTTTGATACCGGTTGCTACTGCCGGAGCTCTTCCGTGAGCAGCCTGCTGCATGTCAATATTCATAAAATCATATGCAAAGACCGAGCATCCGACTGGACTGATCCCAATGGTGTCTGACTGAATCCCCAGCTCTTCAATGATTTCCATGATCACACGGTGTACCACTCCATGTCCGCAACCCGGACAATAGGAAAATACCTTATCCGTCAACAGGGACGTCTTATGAAAGACGATATTTTCTTCCCGGATGATTTCATCCAGCCTCAAATTTTCTTTTTCCATGACTTATTCAATTGAAAATTTTTGCAAAAGTGCATGATAAACCTCTTCCGGTGTGGGTACCATACCTCCCATACGGTTGTGCAGGGCTACCAATGTGTTATTTTCAACAGCAAGACGGACATCTTCTATCATCTGGCCGGCATTCAGCTCAACACATAACATACCCTTTACCTGTTTGCTCAGTTTTTTAATTTCTTTTGCAGGAAAAGGAAACAGGGTGACGGGACGCAACAATCCAACCTTAATGCCCTTTTCCCGGGCAATTTTCACCGATTTCTGGCATATTCTCGACGCGGAGCCAAAAGCTATAAAAATGTAATCAGCATCGTCGCAGTTTATAGATTCAAACCGGACTTCATGTTCCCGCATGTTCTGATATTTTTTCTGCAGATCCTGGTTATGTCTCTCCTGCCGTGCTGAATCAAGATCCACAGATGTTATGATATTGCGTTCGCGATCAGGCGTTTTGCCTGTCGTGACCCACGACTGATCGAATTCAACCGCCCTGGGCTGCTGCGGAAAAAGTTCAACCTTTTCCATCATCTGGCCGATAATGCCATCGGATAAGATGACGACAGGATTGCGGTATTTAAAAGCAAGTTCAAATCCAAGCCTGACAAAATCCGCCATTTCCTGTACGGATGCAGGTGCCAGGACCGGTGTGTAATAGTCGCCATGCCCGCCTCCCCTTGTAGCCTGAAAATAGTCTGATTGCGAAGGTTGAATGGTACCCAGTCCGGGTCCCCCGCGCATCACATTTAAGATCAGGCAGGGCAGTTCACTTCCGGCCATATAGGATATACCTTCCTGCTTCAGGCTGATCCCCGGACCCGAGGAAGAAGTCATCACGCGTTTTCCCGTTCCGGCCGCACCATAAACCATGTTGATTGCTGCAATCTCACTTTCAGCCTGCAATACGATCATTCCTGTGCGTTTATGGGGCTCCTGGGCGGTAAGATACTCAAGGACTTCTGATTGTGGTGTGATCGGATAACCGAAATAAGCATCGCAACCAGCCCTGATTGCCGCTTCGGCAAATGCCTCATTCCCTTTCATTAATTTTATATCGGCCATTTCGGTATGGTTTTTAGTCTTCAAATTTTTTCCGGTAGACTGTAATCACGGCATCCGGACAAACCAGTGCGCAATTTATGCAACCTGTGCAGTTTTCCGGATTTTCCATATATGCATAATGGTATCCTTTGCCGTTGACTTTCTTTTCCATTCTGATTACGTCGGTCGGGCATGAATCCATACACAATTCACAGCCCTTACATCTTTCAACATCAATTACAATCGCTCCTTTGATTTTAGCCATCAGATGATTATTTAGCAATTATTGAATACAACAGGATACAGTTATTGAAAATGTCCTTCTCATTTTCGGGTGCAAGCGGCAAATATTAGTATTTTTTTGCATAATATCTAATAAAAATCACAAATGATCCGTGTTAAAAATTTCATCTCTTTTCCCCGGATCCTGATACAGCGCAGGTCCGTCCTGCTTTGCAGGTTTCCTGATCAATTCTGCTGATATGGGTGTTTCAGACATGGCTGGGTGAATGCGTATCAGTATTTTCTCCTGTCATTTACACGCTGTGACTTACCCTCACTTCTGACAAGGGTCTTCGGTTCGACAAGATGCACCTGAATGCTGATTCCGAGGGTGCTTTCCAGATTATTCTGGATTTTCTGCCGTAAAGTCTGCAGCTGGCTTATCTTATCCTGAAAAAATTCTTCATCGACTTCAACCTGCAATTCAAGTGTGTCCAGATTGTTGATGCGGTCTACGATCAACTGGTAATGGGGTTTGATTTCAGACATTTCAAGCAGGATGCTTTCAATTTGTGACGGGAACAGGTTAACGCCCCGGATGATCAGCATGTCATCACTGCGGCCCAGGCATTTGTCCATTCGCACCAGCGTCCGGCCACACCGGCATTTCCCATAGGTTAGTCGCGTCAAATCACGTGTGCGGTATCTGATCAGCGGCAAACCTTCCTTGGTAATGGTGGTGAATACCAGTTCCCCTGTTCTGCCTTCGGGCAGGACCTCAAGTGTATCCGGATCGATGATCTCGGGGTAGAAATGGTCTTCATTGATATGAAGTCCGTCCTGCAGCATGCATTCACTGGCAACACCGGGTCCGATGATTTCGCTTAATCCGTATATGTCAATCGCCCTGATGCAAAGTTTTTCCTCTATTTCCCTTCGCATATTCTCAGTCCAGGGTTCGGCCCCAAAAACACCTGTATGAAGTTTCAGATGATTTCTGTCAATATTGTTTTCTTCAATGGCTTCGGCAAGAAACAAAGCATAGGTGGGCGTGCAGGCCAGGACCGTGCTTCCGAAATCCTCCATCAACTGCAGCTGCCTTTTGGTGTTTCCTCCCGATACGGGTATTACCGATGCTCCTATTTTTTCGCCCCCGTAATGAAGACCGAGACCACCGGTGAAAAGACCATAGCCGTATGCAACGTGAATAAAGTCATTCCGGTTTGCACCGGCGCTCGTCAGGGTTCGTGCCATTACTTCCGACCAGGTAACAATATCCCGCCGCGTATAACCGACAACAGTGGGTTTACCTGTTGTACCCGAAGATGCGTGTATCCTGACGATCTCACTGATGGGCACGGCAAACAAACCGAAGGGGTAATTGTCCCTGAGGTCCTGTTTGGTTGTAAAAGGAAACTTATGCAGATCTTCCGCATCCTGAAGACTTTCAGAACCCAGTCCCGCTTCCTGCATTTTATGCCGGTAATAGGGCACGTTAAAGTAAATCCTTTCAATGGTTTCCTGAAGTCTTTCAGTTTGAATTTTCCTGAGCTCATTGCGTTCCATGCACTCAAAATGCGCATTCCATATATTCATTTCAGTTCACAGTGTTTTTTAACATTAAATTCATGGGACCGCTCCCAAATATCAGATCCTCTATCATCCACCTGCCCCGTCCGGTCCCAAATCTCAGATCTTGTATAAATCACTTGCCCTGACCAGTTCCATTTCATGTTCCTTTAAAGCTTTTATAGCCAATTCGTTATTACTGCAACGCATCACTACTATTGACTTTTGTCCGATAGAAAAGGCATATGTGTATTCAATGCTGATATCCAGATCAGACAGTATTTTCAGCGCTTTGGCATAATATTGTGCCTCATTGGGTGTCATGATGGAAATAACCTCGGTAATATTGACCGTGAACGACCTTTCTTTAAGGATTTGCCTGGATTTATCAGGATCGGATACAAGCATCCTGAGGATGCCGAATTCGGAGGTGTCTGCAATACTTAAGGCTGTTATTTTAATATGCTCCTTACCCAGGGCATCAAGCACTTCAGTAAGTCTTCCTGCTTTATTCTCAAGGAATACGGACAACTGGTGTATGATCATGGCATCTGGTTTTGAAGTTATGGCTTAATAAAAGTTCGAATATAAGTAAAATAGGACTTTTCGTGTTAATATGCATACCGCTTATTTTTCAATCCGCATCCGCGCATCCACCACGGTGATATGATCCGGATTGCCGATCAGCGGATTGAGGTCGATCTCCTTGATCTCCGTTGCAAATCTTAACAAACTTGATAACCGAACGATGATCTCAGCCAGTTTGTTTTCATCAACTCCTTTTTTCCCGCGGGTTCCGCGTATGATCCTGTAACTTTTCAGACTTCTGATCATTGAGTCCGCTTCATTAAATGTCAAAGGAGCCAGACCGGATGAAAAATCACCGAGGACTTCAACGAAGATGCCTCCCGGACCGACGAGTATCACATGACCGAAACGCGGTTCGTATGCAGCTCCTATAAAAAGTTCCGTACCCGTAAGCATGGGCTGTATCAGCACAGCATGTACCCCTTTGATTTTTCTCATTCTTTTGTATTCAGCCTGCAAATGCTCAGGTGATTTGATATTCAGGGTAACGCCACCGACGTCGGATTTGTGTACCGGTCCGGCTACCTTGATTGCCAGTGGATAGCCAATTTCATTTGCAAGGTCAATAAGCCTTCTTTTGCTGGTGCAAAATCCTTCCCGGACTATGGGAATACCTGCAATTTCAAGAAATTTCCTGATCAGTCCGGGTTCTGCAAATCCACTCGGGGCTTCCGCGACGGTTTGTCTGATACGCTGAACATCAATGCCTTCAAGAAAGATCTTTTCTTCTGCAGGATATGGCGTGTTGTGAATTTTTGTAAGTGCGTGTCCCAAAACCACTTCATCAGGGTAACATACATGATCCTTTTTTACAAAATCCCCGAGCTCTTCCGCGGTACTGGTAACGGAGGGAAGAATGGGATATATCGGTTTCACGCATTCATTGATTTTTCGATGCAACATATTATAGATCTCTTCAATATCAAACAGACCGTTACTTCCGAAAATCACACTCATTCCGTCGATAAATGGCAGTTGCCTGTCGGTAAATTCAATTACCTGCTCCAATTGATCAATGGTACCGGTAGCCATCAGATCGATGGGATTTTGCGCTGATGCTCCCGGATTCATCAATGAAAGCAAATCTTTCTGTTTGTCCTGAGGAATGGGCGGTATTTTCAGTCCCCCGGCCGACAGTGCGTCAGTCAGCATTACAGCCGGTCCTCCGGCATGGGTGATAATGGCTATATTTTTACCTTTCAGTGGCTTCTGTGTCAATACAGAGGCTACTGTGGTAAGTTCTTCCCGGCCAAAGCATCTTACAATGCCGGCTTTGCGGAACAATGCCTCTACAGCGGAATCAGCCGCGGTCATAGCCCCCGTATGGGACATGGCTGCACGGATCCCGGGTTCTGTCGTTCCGGATTTAATGCCGGCGATTTTACATCCTTTGCGGATCAGAGATGAAGCATGATGCAATAATTTATCCGGGTTCCGGATGCTTTCAAGGTAAATGAGTTTAATGGGTGAGCTGATGCCTTCGGCATATTGGTTGTCCCAGTATTCCAGCACTTCTTCAATACCGGTCTGGGCACCGTTCCCGACAGAATATATACTTGAGAATGTCAGCCCTTTTTGCATTGCCGATTCAATGATAAATACCGCAACAGCTCCGGAACCGGAAACAAAATCACAGCCTTTGCTGCTCAGCCGGGGCACAGGTGTTGTGAATACTCCGCTGTAAGTTTGTGTTACCACACCGATACAATTCGGACCGATCAGGCAGGAACCGGAATGATCTGCAATTTCTGCAAGCTCATGCTCAAGCTTTTTCCCTTCTTCCCCTTCTTCACTGAATCCGGCGGATAGAACTATAAATGCACGTGTATTTTTTTGCTCCGCCAGTTTTTGCATGGATACTTTACACATCGGTGCGGCAATGGCCAGTATGGCAAGTTCCACGGAAGGAAGTTCGTCGATTTGACGGAATGAGGAAATACCCTGTATCACATCTTGTTTGGGATTGACAACATAGAGATTCCCCTCATAGCCATCCGCCAGGATATTCTGAATGATTTTCCCGCCGGGTTTCTGCAGATTATTGGAGCCACCAACCACAACGATGCTTTTAGGTTCGAGCAGCTGTCTGTTGATCATGACCGGGGTATTTGTGCTAAATATAATAAAATGAATCTTCAGAATGCATAATAAAAGTCATGATCCCTGTTTCTTGAGGTAGTGTATGGAATCTCCCCATTCACCGTATGCGATCTGATTGTTAAGTTTTATTCCGGGGAAATCAGATGACTGTTCGAGATCCGGAAAGGTTTCATTAATAAAAGGTTTCCCGTTATATAATGAATAATATTGGCGGTATTTCACCGGCGTGATGTTCGGCATGATCACGTTTGCACCTGCATCGACAGCCAATTCCCTTCCGGAAGGGTCTATGGTCTGGGTTGCTGTGGTGGCTGCAATATTGATATCTTTCATCATGATCCTCAGCAGTGCGATCATTTTCAATGTAAGTTGAAACCTTTCAAAGTGCCCTGGCAACAAATTTCTCAAATGATAAAAAGGAGTGTTCTCATGTTCCAGGTAAGGTCCCATACCCACCATATCAACATCATATTGTTTCATAAAAAGCAGGTCATCGGCAAGATCGGCAATCGTTTGAAACGGAAGGCCGATCATTACACCAGTACCGGTCTGGTAACCAATATCTTTCAAATCATACAGACATTCCAGCCTGCGGCTGTACAGGTGCTTCTGATCCCCCGGATGCAGTCTGCCGTACAATTCAGGATTGGAAGCCTCTATCCGTAACAGGTACCGGTGGGCACCGCTTTCAAACCATCTGAGACAGGTTTCTCTGTTTTGTTCACCGCATGACAGGGTGATCCTCAGCCTGCCTCCCGTGTGCTGATGGATTTTGTTGAGCAGTCCGTTCACCCTTCCGGTGAAGTGTTTCGATTCAAGTTCACCCGATTGCAGGACAATCGATCCGTAATTGCAGTCAAGCGCATACCGGGCGGTTTCCAGCACCTCTTCATCATTCAGGTTGTATCTTTTAAGTCCCTTGTGAGCCGACCGGATACCGCAATAAAGGCAATTCTTGCGGCAGATGTTTGAGAACTCGATCAACCCGCGGAAGTATATCTGATCTCCGGCATATTTCTTCCTGATTCCGGAAGCATGTTCTAACAATTCTGCCTTTTCAGGATCGCGCAACTGCAAAAGGTGAACCAGGTCCTCCCGGTCATAATGGGATTTTAATATGATGTTTCTGATGCTTTGCATGTTCATGGTAAAAATGGTGCGATTGCCCGCTCATAAACACCCTGCATATAGGCAATTGCCATACCATAATTGGTGACGGGAACATTTGCGTCAATGGCCGGTTTAAGCCTCCTTGAAAGCTGTCTGCGGGTGATCATGCAACCTCCGCATTGGACCACCAGCGCATAATCGGTTATGGGTTTTACCAGATGATCCAGACCGGAAACAACATCAAAATCCAGTTTGCGACCGGTAAAACTACTCATCCACTGTGGTATTTTGAAACGGCCGATGTCGTCGCACGATACATGGTGTGTGCAGGATTCCATTATCAGGACACGATCCCCGTCGTCCAGACGGCTGATGGCCGGGGTACCTTCGAGGTATTTCTCAAATTCACCCTTATGATGGGCCAACAGAATGCTGAATCCGGTCAGGGGTATATTTTTGGGTACGGATGCATCCGCCTTCAGGATCACCGAGGTGTCGCATACCACCAGCTTTGGCATGATGCCTGTATTTTTCAAAAATGAACCTGTTTGATCTTCTTTCAGGACGATTGCAATACAATTGTTATCAAGAATATCACGTATTGCCTGCACCTGCGGCAGGATCAGTCTTCCTTCGGGGGCTTCAGTATCAATGGGTGTAATAAGCAGTACAACATCTTGCTGGCCTACCAGATCACCAAGCAGTGATGGCTGCCGGTATGCTGTTTCGGGCATGAAGTTCCGTATTGCCCGGATGAGTTCTTCAAGATTATCGGGATGAGTGTTGTTAAATTCGACCACCGGGACATGATACTTATTTTGCAGGTAACTGCATAAATCCGGATCAGCAGGGACGAGATCCGATTTACCGTGAATGATCAAAAAGGGCGTTCCCGAAGCATGCATTTCATGAAGCAGGGACAATTCACATTCACCCAGTTCATTATTGCTGATCAGGAGAATAGCCATGTCTATTCTTTCAAGAACCTGCATGGTTTTATGGATCCGCTGTATGCCCAGGTCACCTGTATCGTCAATCCCGGCCGTGTCGATCAGGACAACCGGACCAATACCCGGAATTTCCATGGATTTTTTAACTGGATCGGTAGTGGTACCGGGCTGATCGGAGACTATGGCAATCTGCTGGCCCGTTAAGACGTTTAAAAGTGAACTTTTGCCATAGTTTCTTCTACCAAAGATCCCGATGTGTGGTTTGCCCTCTTTCCCTTTCTGCATCCTGTAAGTTTTCTTATGATCTTGTATGATTTTTTTGAAAATGCCGTACATTCAACACCTTCTTTTTCAACACATCCCTCTTCCCAAAAGCTTTGCTTCTCAAAAATAAATATCCCTTTCCCCTGTCCTGATGCGTTCAAGGCGGTGTCTGATTTCGGATTTGCTTACCTGACCGTTTAGTCGTGTTAATTCCTTTTCGATTGCCTGCCATCCTTTCACTGCAGTGTTATCCGGTGCATAGTCCTCAAGGTATTCCGCTAAAGTCAGCATAGCATTCGGCGTACAGAAATTCCTGATAAACCCGGGTACGGAAAACTCCATAAAATGTTCGCCTGTACGTCCGAGACGGTAACATGCCGTGCAGAACGAAGGTAACTGTCCCTTATCGAGCAGTTCATCGATAATTTCATTCAGACTCCGGTTATCGTTGATCAGGAACTGTTCTTTATCAAGATTTTGCTGATAAATGCCTTTTTTAGTATAACCGCCGATTTCAATTCTGGTACCGCCGTCAATCTGAGAGATCCCGTATTGAAACAATTCATCCCTTATATGAGCAGGTTCACGGGCGGTAAGGATCATGCCGGTGTAAGGCACTGCAAGCCTGAGAATGGCGATCATACGGGTGAAATCATCATCATGTACCCGGTATTCTTCGGGTATGTTGACAGACAAAGCATTCTGAAGACGGGGAAATGAAATGGTGTGGGGACCGACATTAAAACAGGCTTCAAGATGGTTCGTATGGCGGATCATGGCCATGACCTCAAACTGCCATTTGTACAGACCGAAAAGCGCACCGATACCCACGTCATCCAGTCCGGCCAGCTGAGCCCTGTCGAGTGAACACAAGCGGTAATCATAATCCTGCTTTTTGCCTGAAGGATGATACTGCTGATAGACTGCGGGATGGTAAGTTTCCTGAAAGATCTGGTACGTTCCGATACCGGACTCCTTAATGACACGGAATCCCTTAATACTCTGAGGTGCCGCATTGATATTAACGCGCCGGATCTCACCGTTCCCTTTCCTGACAGAATAAACCGTGCGCACAGTATCGGCTATATATTGAGGATTATAATCGGGATGTTCTCCGTACACCAGTATCAGCCTTTTTTGTCCCTGTTCCTCCAGTGCGGCAACTTCATCGATGATCTGCTGTTTGTCAAGTGTCACGCGTACGGCATCTTTATTGGACACACGAAAGCCGCAATAGCGGCAATTGTTTACACATTTATTCCCGATGTATAAAGGTGCGAAGAGCACGATCCGGTTTCCGTAAACGGTCTTTTTTAACCTACCTGCACCTTCTTTGATCTCGCTTATCAGATCGGGGTCAGTTGTATTGATCAGTATGGCTGTTTCCTGCATACTTAAGCGGTTTTTGTCAAGCGACCTGGCAATAACATCACGTACATGTGATTTTTCGGGCCTGGCCGTTTTTAATATTTTCTCAATCTCTTCCGCATCAATGAAAGGCTTTTCCGGTTCATCAGGTATCAGATACTTTTCAGGTGTAAATTTCATTTTGTGCAATAATATATTATATATACGTTGATCAGCATTTTCACAATGCACGTTCAGGCGGACCGGGATGCACTCCTTCGCGGGATTGTTTCGGTCCGCTGTTCCTTACTCCTTCACGAGAACCGCTCTGGCAGTGATACCATGCAATTTTCCGAGCTGTCCGGTCAGTGAGTTGATCTCATCAATCGTTCCCTCAACAACCAGGGAAATGATGTTAACTGATTTATCCCTGACCGGAATACCCTGCCTGCCGATGATAATTTCAGCATGACGTGTCAGGATTTCATTCAGATGCTGGATGTTACCTTTTTCTTTAACAAATATGACTATGCTACCGTATTTCTTTTCCATTGGTATGCCTTTGGTTCAGAATTGTAATCTGGAATCTTTGTTGAAGCATAAACCGCAACGCAGATCAGGAATTATGAATAATCAACAGCACAAAGATACAAAACCTTCTGTTATTAAAATAACATACCTCATAATCAGTTACAAATAAGATTCGGAATCAATTCAAAAAAAGCAAATATAGCCAATCGTATACATGGATGCCAAATATGCGTGCTGCAGGTATTTAGAAAAATCCCGAAGTGCCCGGAAACTCATAAATAAGTCTGCCACCGACCTGAATCATGAAATCAAAATATCGCAGAATCCTGATGCTCATGAACATTCCCTGTAACATCCGGAAATATGTTTAAAAGCCCCGAAAACTCCCTGGAAATAAAAATACCATTTGTGTTTGTTGCATGTTCTGCTTGTATTTATTTATTTTTGGATAAACTACCAGAATGATGAATAAAATTATCCTTGTATTATGGATTATAACCATGGTCATTCCCGGATCTGGCCGGAAGCCTTTTGAGAAGGATTGTTTTTCGGGTCAGGTCCGGGCAGCTGAATGGGAACTTATATGGGCAGACGAGTTTGATTATGCCGGATTGCCCGATTCAAACAGCTGGACCTATCAGGTTGGTGGCCACGGCTGGGGAAACCATGAAAAACAGTTTTATACCAGCATGCGTCCTGAGAACGCCCGGGTCGAGAACGGTATATTGACCATCGAAGCCAGGCATGAACCGTGGGATACCATGGAATATACGTCGGCACGCCTTGTCACCCGGGGTAAGCATGAATGGCTTTATGGCAGATTTGAAATCCGTGCCAGAATCCCTTTTGGTACAGGAACCTGGCCGGCCATATGGATGATGCCGGCCCGAAATACATACGGGAGCGGGGGCTGGCCGGACAACGGGGAAATTGATATCATGGAGCATGTGGGTTTTAATCAGGATGTTATTCACGCGTCCACACATACCAGAAAGTATTACTGGAGGATCAATACGCAGCGGACAGCTACCATAGAAGTTGACAATGTTTCCGGAACATTTCATGATTATATCCTGGAATGGTATCCCAACCGGATACAGGTCTATGTAGATGATACATTATATTTTACATCGCTCAATGACAATACCGGCTGGGAAGCCTGGCCATTTGACCAGCCCTTTTACCTGATCATGAACATTGCAGTGGGTGGTGACTGGGGAGGACAGAAAGGTATTGATAACTCCATCTGGCCGCAGCGCATGGAGGTGGATTATGTGAGGGTGTACAGATTAAAACAATAAATGTTGCGTTCATGAATCATTTTTGGCTCATCAGTAAATATTAATTATATATCGTTTTTAAAACATAAATATGGCCATTGATTATCGTTGTTTTTTTTGTTTTGCAAAGTCATTCGAAAAGCTTCTTGAAAGTGAAAACATGAGTGTGGAGTCCAAAAGCCGTTTTACAAGTGAAATGGCCACGCTTTACCGGGATGTATGGAATCAATATTCTTCACCGGAATTTGCAAGGGAATTGCACATCATGTTGAAGCAATATGCCGATAATCCCGATCCATACAAAAAGGCCAAAAAGATATATAATGATTTGGTTCTCAAAATATATCCCGATTTAAAAAATCAGGTAGAAACATCGGATCATCCGTTTGATACCGCACTTCGGCTTGCCATTGCTGGAAATATAATTGATTATGCCGCAAGCAATGATTTTGATCTGCATGCGACCATGGACAAAGTATTGCATTCGGATTTCGCCATCGATCATTCGGAACAGTTAAAGAAAGCCATCGATCATGCCGGAACAATTCTTTACCTCGGAGATAATGCGGGTGAAATAGTATTTGACAGGCTTTTTATAGAGACTTTCAATCATCCCAATGTGGTTTATGCAGTAAGAGGCGCACCAGTTATTAACGATGTTACAGCATTCGATGCGGAGTATGTCGGGATGGGTGATGTAGCCAGGATCATTTCCAATGGTTATGATGCACCATCCACCATTTTGGAACATTGTTCACCGGAATTCCTGTATGCATTTAAGTCTGCCGAAGTTGTCATTTCCAAGGGACAGGGTAACCTGGAAGGGCTTCTGGAAATATCAGACCCCAGAATTTATTCCCTGTTGATGGTGAAATGCGATGTTATTGCAGAGAAACTGAATGTAAAAAAAGGCGATTTTGTTGTGAATCAAAATCATTTGTGAAAATGATAAAGGTTTTAAGAAACTTTAAGTTGCACAATATATATGCAATGCTGATCTTTTTTAAGGCAACAATGTTATTATGCAATTGTGCATCAATGCGCATATACGGACGGGTTCCGTGTCCATGCGAAACACGCAGCCGGTTATGAAAGGATACATTCATATCTATACGGGAAATGGTAAGGGGAAGACAACCGCTGCTTTTGGAATGGCCCTGAGGGCAGCCGGAGCAGGAAAGCGTGTTTTTATTGCCCAGTTTGTAAAAGGCAGGACATATTCAGAAATCAAGGCATTGAAAAGGTTTTTGCCGGCGATTCTGATAAAACAGTATGGAAGGGATTGCTTTATTTACAATGAGCCTGATGTTAAAGATATCGATGCCGCGCGGGCAGGATTATCCGAAGTGATAAAGATGATCAATTCCGGGGATTTCGATATGGTAATCCTTGATGAAGCCTGCATTGCAATTTATTATAATCTTTTTAGTACGGATGAGTTATTAAATGCTATTCAGCAAAGGCCAGAGGATATGGAAATTATAATAACCGGAAGGTATGCACCCCCAGAACTGATCGGGATAGCCGATCTGGTCACGGAAATGAAGGAAGTGAAACACTATTATTCCCGTGGTGTGAAAGGGAGGAAAGGGATTGAATTTTAATTTCCAAACAAATATGCAAGAGAGATTCCGATCACATTGATTTTCATTTCAGCATTACCGGCCTCTATGGATGTCAGGTTTGCCAGTCCTACTCCATACTGACCGGAGAGAAGAAAGTTATTAAAATCTACTCCGGCTCCAAAATTCAAACCAAAATCAAATGGCTTCATATCGGCGTTTCCTGAACCATAATCTATATCAACTTCAATACCATTGGATTCAATTTGCCCTCCAATACCATAGGCGATAAAAGGGCCGGCTTTCAGAAATAATTTTACCGGCCCGACATCATATTTATATAATATATTAACAGGGATTTCAATGAAACTTGGTCTTAATGCAATTTCCTCACCAATAACAGTGTAATCTGCACCTTTGGTAGTATATAAAACCGCTGGCTGCAAAACAAAATTCTCATTTACAGGAATTTCAGAAATCACTCCGGCATGAAAACCCACAACAGTTTCTGAATCAAAATTAAGACCCAGAACTTTTATGGTCATAGTAGACAAATTCAGACCGGCCACGGGTCCAAATTTAATTTGAGCCTGTATGTTTGAAACAGCAAACAAGAGGCAAATTGCCAATACAATTTTATGCAAATTATTCATTTAAGTTTATTTTTATAAGTAAACCATAAAGACTGTTTATATTCAATATATACCCTGCTCTTCGATTTTCCGTTCTTTTTAAAATCAAAACCGTCATTAAACAACATTATAAATTATTTAAAATGTGTTGATGCAAAGATCTGAAAAAACATGGCATTAATATAAGAAAAGAAACAGTGCCAGGAGGAAATATATAACATAAATGTTGAAATAAAGATGATATTATACAGTATTTAGCAGAAAACGATAGATGAAGTGAAAAATTTTCTTAAAACTGTCAATCATAAATAGCCAGATTTCAAGGGAAAAAACGTACTTTCAGTCTTTTCTTTCAAATAGTACATCCGCTGAAGGTGGAATTTTAAGTCAATCCTGACTGGAAGAAAAGCTTTAGTTTCCAGTTTTGAATTTAATCGTTTGAGATCTGCAAATGAATCGGTCGAATAATTAATCAAACATAAAAATCTGTAATCATGAAAGGAATACTGATAATATTGCTGTTGTCCTTAATGAATCCGGGACTTTTCTCCCAGGATTACGAGAAGGATATATTTTCAACAAGCGGTGGTGCGCTGGAAATCACATTTATTGCACATGGAACGCTGATGTTGCAATACAATGATATGGTAATCCATGTCGATCCGGTAAGCATGTATGGTACGGATTATTCAAAAATGCCAAAGGCCGATCTGATCCTGCTCACCCATGAACATCCTGATCATTTGGATCCTGAAGCCATTGTGCAAATCAGGACAGATAACACAATTGTACTGCAAAACGAGGGATGTTTCAAAGTGCTCGGTTTTGGTGAGGTGATGGCCAATGGCGATCATAAAACGGTCTCCGGTATCATGATTGATGCTGTTCCGGCCTACAATATGACGGCTACCAATCACCCCAAGGGAGTCGGCAACGGATATGTACTTCATCTTGGTGATAAAAATGTTTATATAGCCGGTGATACGGAAAATATTCCTGAAATGAGCGACCTTAAGGATATAGAGATTGCGTTTTTACCCATGAACCGACCGACAATGACTGTTGAACAGGTGGCGGAAGCTGCAAGACGGATCCGTCCTGCAATTTTATATCCTTATCATTACGGTGATACCCATACGGATGAGCTGGTTAAGTTGCTTCAGAACGAAAAGGATATTGAAATACGGATCAGGAAAATGAACTGATCATTAAGGACGATCAGGGCTTTGGGAACTCACAGGTGATTCCGTAAACCGGATATATACATATAGTATTAGGGCAGACGATATCAGAGTGCCTGACCGGAATAGCGTTTCGATCAAGTCTGCGGTCACACCGAAGGGAAACATGTGTCGGATAACTGATGAGGTATCTGAATTTTTAATTGTTATCGGGGAGGTTCAATTTCCTGAGCAATTCCTGATATCGGGGTTCATCGCGTAAAATGGCATAATTTGGAAATACTCCAATATAAGGTACAACCGGATCGTGCATTTCGCAAGCTTGCTCCAGACAATCCAGAGCCCCCTCTTTATTCGCCGCTAAAGAATAAACAGAAGTTATATCAGTCTGTGATAGATATTTTGTTTTTGACTGCACAAGGAGTGTGTCAGCTTCGAGGTTTAGTGTGCCGACATAACCTAATTTCTCATATTGATCAAAAACATGGTCAAAATCTTTATACTGGATGGACATGGCCAACTTCAATGCTTCAAAAGCCTCGTCATATCTTTCTTTCATATGAAGTACCATATAAAGTCCAATCTGGAGAGGCCAGAAGGCGGTCGGATTTTTATCATAAAATTCACGGCAGAACAAGATGCAATCGTCATACCGGCGCTCAAAAAAGAAAACATGACCATACCAAATAATTATCCACGGATTATGCGGATCAAGTTTAAGCGACAGTTCCGCATGTTCCCTTCCTTCTTCACCACGTCCCGGCACAAACAACAGTTGTGAATACAATGAATGTGCTTCGGGATGGTTGGGATTGATCTCAATGACTTTCTTATAAGCTGATTCAGCGGCTTCCCA
>JAFGRC010000033.1 GCA_016935355.1 Bacteroidales bacterium | reverse complement strand
TGAATCAATGGATCAGTAAACAATAAACAGTAAAGTTTACACTGATTGATGATATCTGAATAGACTACATCGCAGAATATGAAACGCTCAGCGCGAATCGGGAAACAAGAAACCTTCTATTCCGGATAGATTATCCTCACATGATATATGGTGCTCAACCGTTGCTTGAAAACATCACGAATCGTTGCAATATCTTTTAATGTAAGCCGGGCATCATTATATTGTTCTTCCTGCATCTGGTTGCTTATAATGGACTCTACAAGCTTATCGATGGTTTCCTCATTGATATCCCCAAGACTTCGGGAAGCAGCCTCAACGGCATCGGCCATCATGACTACAGCAGTTTCCTTTGAGGAGGGTTTTGGTCCGGGATAAGAGAACCGTTTTACATCGACATCAGCTTCAGGGTATTTTTTAAGAAATGACTTGTAGAAATACTGTACCGTGGAGGTACCATGATGGGTCCTGATAAAATCAACAATCACTTCGGGCAGGTTATTTTTACGGGCAAGATCAACTCCCTTTTTAACATGTCCGATGATGATATTTGCACTTTGTTCAAATTCAAGATCATTGTGGGGATTATCTCCCCCGCTCTGATTTTCGATGAAATACCTGGGATTATCCATTTTCCCGATATCATGATATAAGGCACCTGCCCGCACAAGCAAAGGATTGCCTCCGATTTTGAAAATGGCATTTTCAGCAAGATTGGCGACCTGAAGAGAATGCTGAAAAGTTCCGGGAGCCAGTTCGGCCAGCTCGCGCAACAAGGGTTGGTTGCTGTCGGAAAGTTCCATTAGAGTCGCATCTGACGTGAATCCAAAAGATTTTTCAAAAATATAAATCAAAGGATATGATATCAGAATCAACATACCGTTAATACCAAACCACCGGAAATATTGCCATTCCATTTGGACAAGACGCCCCTCCTGCACTATGGCTATCCCCAGGTAAATCACGGAATAGGTAACCATTACCAAAGCTCCTGTGACTATAATCTTTGACCTCCGGTATTCGTTGGTGAGACTGATAACGGCGACAATGCCTGCGAATACATTGAGGAATACAAATTCGAATCCATTGGGAACGATAAAACCAATAAGCAATACGGTGATGATGTGAATAAACAAAGCAAGGCGTGCGTCAAAAAAGGTTTTTAGAATGATGGGCAGAATAACAAATGGCAGGATATAGACGCTCGCAAGATTGTAACTTATTGTCAAACTTGCAATCAGGATCATCAACAATATGGTGAGCAGTATGAAAGAAATGCGGAGATAACTGTCCAGTACTTCCACCCTGAAATTTCTCAGGAACAGGAGGATAACGAAGAAAGAAGCAAAAACCAGGATGAATTTGCCGACCATCACAAGGTTACCGGCAAGGAGACCAATATTCTCCTCGTATTCTCTTCGGAGAGACTCCAGTATAAGATATTTTTCAGGTGTTATGAGTTCACCTCTGGAAATGATTCCCTGTCCTTCCTGTATCAGACCGCGTGTAAGAGATATGCCATTGATCAAATTGCTGCGGACCAGGGATGATTTCTCGGCATCATATATGATATTGGCCGACAAATAATTGTTATAGGGAAAATTGCGCAGAAAAACATCATAATTCCCGAAAGGAAGATTGATTGGTTTGAGCAGGCTGTCACGAACATAGCCCAGCATTTCTTCAAATGCTGATTTTGGAGTATACACTGCATGTAAAGGATAGTCCTCCGCAACATTGTTTCGAACTATTGTAATCTTGTCATAGGGTACGGCACCATCTGTCTCATCCGGTATCACATCAACAATGCCATCATTGAATATGTCCCCCATCAGGGAAGTCAGTGACGACCGGCAAAGAATTTCGAGCCTCCTGTTTGGTTCATTTTGCAGGTTTGAGTGGTAAGCCTCAGCCGAAGGAATGTTCAGCGTACTAACGGAATAATCGACCCATAGACTGCTGAAATCCTGAGTAAATTCCTTGATATGCCGTGCAGCCGCATCAGGATCGTAATTGTAAATGGGTCTGAAATGACGCAGGACCGAATCACGTTCCCGGTCAATTTCCTCCTGTGCCCTGTATATGGGAAAGCTGAACGGAGCCAGCAGAGGATCATGTTTCCAGATGCTTCCTTTCTGGTATTCGTACCTGAACTTACCTTCTCTTGGAAGTATATAAACAACGGTCAGGGAAACCATAATAAAAATCAGAAAAATGTAAATGTCTCTGAGATTTCTGCGTATGAGGTCCAGGATACGGTTCATTGCTTAAAAATACTCCTGTTTGTTGATTATAATATTGGTGATCAGGCGGACTAAGTAATATTTTGGTAATTTTACCACAATATAGTTAAAAATCTTCCATTCATACCCTATAAACAACAATTCTTTGAGTATGTTTACCTGTATTCAGATTAAAAAGAATTAACTGCCGGTTATACAGATGCTGAATTATGGTATAACAACACTTGCCACCGTCGCCATGCGGAAAGATCCCGCGGAGCAGTCAGAAATGGTCAGTCAGCTTTTGTTCGGTGAACTGTACCGGGTCTTGGCTGAAAAGGAGCACTGGATCAGGATCTCAACCAGCTATGACCAGTATGAGGGATGGATCAGCAGGAATCAGCACGTTGCATTGACGGAAACCGAATATAAGAATATTATACAACTACCCTGCAGGATCCTGCCGGTAAGATTTGCGGAAATTATCCCGGATGATGCGCCGGCTTTAACCATCGTTGCGGGTTCAGAGCTGTATGGTTTCACTAATAAGAAACGATATACCTTCATAAAAAATAAATCTTTCAAAGTAACCGTTGATCCCGGGGAAACCGGCAGACCAAGCAAAGAATGTATACTGGCTACAGCCCGGCAGTTTTTGAATACGCCTTATCTGTGGGGAGGCCGTTCCATGTTCGGATGCGACTGCTCAGGTTTTGTGCAGACCGTTTTCAAGATCCACGGCATCGGTTTACCGCGTGACACTTCACAGCAGTCAAAATACGGTACCGGCATAAATTCCCTGAAGGATTCCGGTCCCTCTGATCTGGCCTTCTTTATGAATGAAAGACAGATCGTCCATCATGTCGGGATCATCATATCTCCCTCTGAAATCATTCATGCTTCCGGTTGTGTGCGCATAGATCCCATCGACGCCACAGGAATTTTCAATGTCATGGAACAACAATACACCCACCAGTCCTTTTTTATCAAACGGTTATTGTCATAAGATATTCACCTGCAATATGTTGATCGAAAGATATCCGGACAGGCAAAAAGTGGTAAAGCTTCCTTGTTCTGTCGCAGCATTGAATATTTCAGTTCTATTCTCATAAATTGTAAGATTCGGTTAATAAAAAAGATAAATTTCCGGTTAAAAATCATAACCTTTTTACTAATATCGCGTTATAGTGATAGTCATAAAAACTTATCTATATCAGTCCTTAGATAATTTCTTTGAACGTTTTCAATTAACTTAAAATTTATAACTATGAAAAAATTACTGTTGTTGTCTCTTTTGTTTGTTTTTATTGGTTTTAAAGGCTACAGCCAGTTTGCCTTTGGTGTCGCTCCAGGTATATCGACCAATACTGCCTACTTTGGCTTTAAAGCCGGTTCGGTCGTGCCTTATGTCGGATTCCAGTTTGCTAATGTGGGTATAAAAATGGTTTCATCGGGTGCATTTTTTAATGGCAGCGAAATTGAAGACTATGAAGAAGATATGAAAATATCCGGAAACCTTTATCTGCCAAGCCTGGGTATAAAAGCATATGCATTTGACCTGGGATCGGTTAAGGGCTATTTTGACCTGAGCGTTGCCATGCCGATGATGAGGGCATCAATAAAGGAAGACGGCGATGAGGTGGAAACTTTTTACCACAATGGTGAAGCCGGACCCATAAACAATATATTGAAAGATGTCAAGATGCTCGGTGCTGAATTTGGTTTTGGAGCTGAGTATTTCTTCAGCGACCGTTTCAGTGTCGGTGGTGAGTTCGGAATCATGTACCTCAGGGGATCATTCAAAGACGCCTATGAGGAGGATGTCTGGAACGGTTCCGATTATCAGGAAGAAGATTTTGAGACCAAGATCAACATCAGCCTGATGCCCACCTACTCAAAAATCGGTTTGAATTTTTACTTCGGCGGCGGCAGCTCTGAATAAAATAGTCAAATTAAAATATAATCGAAAAAACGCCATGTTGTATCAAGCATGGCGTTTTTTTATGCATGTGTCGCTACACGATCATCCCTGCACAAACCGTTTCATTGGTACCCTCATCGATTAAGATCAGGGAGCCCGTAATGCGGTTTTTCCTGTATGAGTCAAAAAACAGGGGCTGCGTGGTACGCAGGGTCACTTCGGCAATCTCATTCAGACCGATCTGTTTGTCCCTATAATTTTTTTCCAGACTGTTGATTTCGATCTTATAATTAACCTCACGGATCAGGCAGCGTGCTTCTCTGGTCGTATGCCGCACCCAGTATTTTGCATTTTGTCGCATGGGCCTTTCATTAAGCCAGCAGATCATAATGGTGATATCCTGGCTTACATTGGGTAAATTATTTTCCGCTACAATCATATCACCCCGGCTGATATCAATATCATCCTCAAGGGTCATGGACACGGACTGGGGTGGAAATGCCATTTCCAGACTACCTCCTATGGAATCGATCGATCTGATGCGGGAATCGAACATGGAAGGAAGCACCATCACTTTGTCCCCCGGTTTGAAAACACCTCCGGCAACGCGACCGGCATACCCACGGTAATCGTGGTATTCATCGGTATGCGGACGGACAACATATTGTACCGGAAAACGCGGGTCGATGTAATTCCTGTCATTGCTGATGTGTAAATGTTCAAGTGCAAACAGCAGGGTTGGTCCATCATACCATGTCATGCTTGCAGATCTTTCCACTACATTATCTCCTTTCAAAGCACTGATCGGTATAAAACGTATATCCTGAATATCAAGCTTATCTGAGAATCCGTTGAAATCGTATTGTATTTTCTCAAACACTGCTTCATCAAAACCCACCAGATCCATTTTGTTGATGCAAACGATCACATGGGGAATCTGCAGCAGCGAAGCAATAAAACAATGCCTGATGGTTTGTTCCATTACACCGTTGCGTGCATCAATAAGTATCAATGCGGCATTGGCCGTTGAGGCTCCGGTCACCATGTTTCTGGTATACTGGATGTGACCGGGCGTGTCCGCAATAATAAATTTGCGTTTGGGTGTGGCAAAGTACCGGTATGCAACATCGATCGTGATGCCCTGTTCACGCTCTGCACGCAGACCGTCGGTCAGCAATGAAAGGTTGATCTGCTCCTCTCCCCGGTTCACACTGGCCCGCTCAAGGGCTTCAAGCTGATCTTCAAAAATAGCCTTGCTGTCGTACAACAATCTTCCGATCAATGTGCTTTTGCCATCATCAACGCTGCCTGCAGTCGTGAACCGCAGCAGTTCCATATCCAAATAACCGGTTTCCTTAGTATATGCCTCAGTCATGGTATTTGCTTATTTGTTGACTCTTGACTTTTTTAACCCCTCCGGCCTTCGGCCACCTCCCCTGACACTCAGGGGAGGAAATATTCATGATCCTCCATTTCATTCTTAGCCGTTTCCTGTTTACTGTTTA
>JAFGRC010000032.1 GCA_016935355.1 Bacteroidales bacterium | reverse complement strand
CGTATCTGAATTCTCAATTTGATAGCGAAAGAGACCGGAACTTCATCGTTTTGTGTCCCGGCGGTCCTTTCTGTCCCTGAAATTTCTGGAGTCCCTGTTTTCACGCGGGGAACGATGATCCCTGCTCCTTTGACCATGAGCATGTGCGGGAGGTTGATAACCCTCCGGTACAGGCAATAGCGCTTTGCGTGAAAGACTTAATTTTCCGTTTTTCTCATCAATTTCCAGCAGTTTGACCTCGACAACATCCCCTTCAGAAAGGACATCCTGAACCTGGTTTACCCGCTGCCAGTCAAGTTCGGAAATGTGCAACAAACCCTGTTTGCCCGGCAGGATTTCAACAAAAGCACCAAAACTGGTTATGGTTTTAACGGTACCTTTATATATTTTCCCTGCTTCAGGTTGTTCAACTATGCTGTTGATCCGCTGGATCGCGGCATCAATGGAAGCTTTGTCCACTGCCGAAACATTGATCACACCCATATTGTCAATTTCCTCAATCACAATTACAGCTCCTGTTTTGGCCTGAATATCCTGGATGACCCTGCCTCCCGGACCAATCACAGCTCCGATGAATTCTCTTGGAATGGTCATCTGAACCATTCTTGGAACATGCGGCTTATAATCGGCCCTGGGTTCGGGAATGGCTTCAGCTAATTTTCCAAGTATATGCAACCGGCCTGCAAAGGCCTGTTCCAATGCTTTTTGCATAACTTCAAACGACAATCCTTCCACTTTAATATCCATCTGTGTTGCCGTTATTCCGTCTTTTGTCCCGGCTACCTTGAAATCCATATCACCAAGATGATCTTCATCTCCAAGTATGTCAGACAAAATTGCATATTTTCCTGTCTTTTCATCAGTGATCAATCCCATGGCTATACCTGAAACAGGTTTCCTGATTTTAACACCTGCATCCATCAATGCCATGGTTCCCGCACAAACAGTTGCCATGGATGAAGAACCGTTTGATTCCAGAATGTCTGACACAACGCGGATCGCATATACATTATCCCGGGGAATCATTTTTTTCAGTGCACGGAGCGCCAGGTTTCCATGTCCAACCTCACGGCGGCTGATGCCCCGTATAGGTCTTGCTTCGCCCGTAGAAAACGGAGGAAAATTATAATGCAGAACAAATTTTTCCGTTCCCTGAATCAATACTTCATCGATTTCCTTTTCATCAAGTTTGGTACCGAGTGTCACCGTAGCAAGAGCCTGGGTCTCACCCCTTGTAAACAAAGCCGATCCGTGAGCGGCAGGCAGGTAATCAACTTCACACCAGATGGATCTTATTTCATCTGTTTTTCGTCCGTCCACCCTCAATCCTTCATTCAGGATCAGATTTCTGACCGCTTCTTTCTCAACTTCATGGAAGTAATTGCTGATCAAGATTTCATTTATTTCAGTCTCCTCAGGAAAAGAAGCAAGAAATTCCTTCTTAAGACCGTCGAGTGCATCATGCCTTTCCTGTTTTGCAGGCGTACCTTTTGCGATCTGGTATATTTTTTCATACAATTCTTCTTGGATCCTTTTTCTGAGTTCCTCATCGTGAACCTCATGTGCATATTCACGCGTCTGTCCTTTTTTCGCTGCTTTTATCAGATCAAGCTGAGTCCTGCACTGTATTTTTATGGCCTCATGCGCAACCTTTAAAGCTTCAAGCATATCTGCTTCCTGTACCTCGTCCATTTCACCCTCAACCATGATGATATTCTTTTCAGTTGCACCCACCATGATGTCCAGATCAGATTTTAACAGTTCTGTAAATGTGGGATTGATAATATACTTTCCATCGATCCGTCCGACCCTTACTTCAGATATCGGACCTTTGAAAGGGACATCTGAAATCATCAGGGCTGCAGAAGCAGCCAAACCTGCCAGTGCATCGGGCATGGTATCCCTGTCTGCTGAAATCAGATAAACATTGACAAATGTCTCAGCATGATAGTCTTCCGGAAATAACGGGCGCAAAGCCCGGTCAATCAGTCTGGAAATCAGTATTTCATAATCACTCGGTCTGGATTCCCTCTTTAAAAATCCGCCGGGGAAGCGGCCAATAGCAGCAAATTTTTCCCTGTATTCAACCTGCAAAGGCATAAAATCGCTGCCTTCCAGCGGCTCTTTAGCCGATACAACAGTGGCCAGCAGCATGGTATTGCCCATCTTAACAACGACTGACCCATCGGCCTGTTTGGCCAGTTTCCCGGTTTCAAGGATAATGGTCCTGCCATCGTCCAAATGAATTTTTTTCTCAAATATTTTAAACATAAACAATTAATTAACAAATACTTACTTTGGATTGTTAAACCTCACAAATAAAAAAAAAGGCAATTTCGGAATTGCCCTTTTATTTTCTAAGATTCAGTTCTTTAAGAATTGAACGATATCTTTCAATATCCCGTTCTCTCAAATAATCCAGCAGTCTTCTTCTTTTACCCACCATCTTAAGCAATGCACGCTGTGTGGAAAAATCCTTCCTGCTGTTTTTCAAATGTTCGGTAAGATGATTGATCCTGTATGTAAACAATGCGATCTGGCTTTCAGAAGTCCCGGTATCCGCCTCCGACTTACCGTGCTTTTTAAAAATCTCCTTTTTCTTTTCCGATGATAAATACATAATTACTAAATCATTATACATATCAAAAATCGAATTGCAAAAATATTCTTTTTTTTCTATATATCAATGTATTTGTAAAAAAACTTTTTCCGGATGAAAATCTATAATGCTTTATTCCTCCAAAAGGAGCATAATTTTATTTTGTGCCGGACCGGCCATGGTCTTTCAGGCATTTGTTCAGCATCCATTCAATCTGACCGTTTATGCTTCTGAATTCATCAGCAGCCCATTTTTCAATTCTCCTCATCGTCTCGGTCCTGATCCTCAGCACAAATGTCTTTTTTTCCGTCATGTGACATTAATGGGTTAATGTTCCTGTATTGATAACCGGTTCCACCTGGCTCTCACCGCAAAGCACGACCAACAGATTGCTCACCATGGCTGCTTTCTTCTCTTCATCAAGCTGCAGGATTTCTTTTTCAGACATTAATTGCAGAGCACTCTCGACCATACCGACAGCCCCCTCAACGATTTTGTGCCGTGCCGCAACGGTAGCTGTTGCCTGTTGCCTGCGAAGCATAGCCTGCGCTATTTCAGGAGCATATGCCAGATAAGCAATTCTGGCTTCAATAACCTGAAGTCCGGCCATATCAAGCCGTTCGGATATTTCCGTTTCAAGATCACCATTCACTTTTTCAAAGTCGGAACTCAAAGTAATCTCTGCCTTTTCATCTTCAAACTGATCATAAGGATATGTTCCGGCGAGTTTCCTCACCGCAGCATCAGTCTGGATTTTTACAAAGTCTTCATAATTGTCAACTTCAAAGGCTGCCTTATAAGTGTCGCTGACCTTCCAAACGAGGATCACGCTGATCAATACCGGATTCCCGATCTTATCGTTCACCTTGATCTTATCACTTTCAAAATTCCTGGCCCTCAAAGAAATCCCGATCCGCTTATAAAACGGATTAATCCAGTAAAATCCGTTCTGTTTCACACTGCCTTTGTAAGCACCAAATAGCAGCAATACCTTTGATGAATTGGGATTCACAATGAACAACCCACAGGGTATGAAAACGAGAAATAAAGTGAAAATAACGACCAGCGTTACTGAATTAAAGATCCCTGCACCGACTGCAGCCAGCAGCGATACGAAAAAGATGGATAACATAAGGTATCCGTTGTAAGGAGTAACTGTTCTTTCATTTTTCATTGGTTTGAAATTTAGATAATATTAAATTAATATCATATTTATATCATTTTTATATCAAATATATATTATATTTTAACATCTTCCAAAAAAATTGATCACCTGTTACCACTTTTTATGATCTTTATACCAACTGAACAGGCCAGGCATCGTTTCCGGGCACAATAACCGTTGGCAAGCTGAATTAAATCCTGTGTATAAAATGCTGAAGAAGCTTTGAATCCCAGACCGGACCAGTATTTCACGATCCGGTTCTGTTCCGGTGGCAAGTGATCCAGTAATTCAACGGCACGGCTTTTCAGCCCTTCATCGTTAAACACAGTTCCATAGATGAACAGAAAGGGGATAACTGTGTTGATGATCAGAATGTTGATGCTTTCATACCCCAGATTTTTGGCCTTCCTGGACGAAATTGCATTAAAAATATAATGTGTTTCCCAGTAGTCGGATGTTCCGGCTTTAAACATTTTATAAAATGTCTCCAGGTTTCTGCACTCCAGCATACTTGAAAACAAGTGAACCGAATGGTTCATGACTGCTGCGAACTGACTGATCCTGACTATCGGGAAATTCACGGGACGTACCCGCAGAAACTTCCACAAATGTTTTTCGAGCGGTTTGAGACCATATTTTCTCCGGAGGTGCCGGTATTCCCCCTGCAAGGCAATATAATATGCATCCCGGTCCCCCTGCTCTTCAAGAAACCCTGCCTGACCAAAGAGCAAAGCCTCAGTCTGAAACAAGCTTTCCTTATGCCGGGCTATGTATTTCAGCGGTAAGGACCTTGCAAGCATTTCAAAAGGTGTGTTGTTGAGACCAAAACCGAAACTGCGGGCCAGATGGACATAAAATGCCTCCTCCCAGTTGTTGGTGAGCTGTTCAAGCAACAGTAATACGTTTTCGGTTTTTTCCTGTAACCGTTCGATGACCAGTGTGCTTAACCAGCACTTAAAAATGAACGGATCAATGCTTTGGATCTTATCCCTGCATGAGATCCATCCCTTGTAACCCATCAGGTTGCAGTAAGTTTCATAAAGGTGGCCATTAAAGCTGAGTATTAAAGTAGGTATGTGTTCCCGGTTGGTGCGCAATGCAGGCCGGTCGTGTCTGTATACGACCTGTAATATTACATTATCAAATGCTTTATTGTTATGATGGTTGTGCCTGTACCAGTCGGATGACCTGATATGGATCTCAACATTTCCGGCCCAGACGATATGGTTAATTTTGATTCGTGCATTTATAAAATCCGGTCCCGCATCCGCATTCTGTTCTCCCGGTCTGATTATTTCAACCGGTTCTCCCTGATCCGTGAAAATATTATTATGCTCGAACAATCCGTATTTCCAGACAAAATGCAAAAAAGCTTCGGTCATGGCCTGAACGGTTTTTCTGATAAAATAGATAACTGTCTGATAAAAATACAAATAACCCGAATCTGAAACATCAGATATACCTGTAACGGCCCCTTTGGAATGCTGTCAGCATGATCCGGGGAACTGGTATCAAATCACTTTCTTTAAAATTTTCTCCATTTTATGTTGCAAAGCTTCTGCCCTGATGCGGGCCACCTGAGCAAAGTTTTCGGTCGAATCAGCATATAGAATTGATCGTGAAGCATTTACAATGAGTCCGCAGCGACTGTTCATACCATATCCGGCTACTTCATTCAGATCTCCACCCTGATAACCAATCCCCGGAATCAGAAGGAAATGATCCGGGACAATCTCCCTGACTTTTACAAGCATATTGGCCCTTGTAGCTCCGACAACATACATTATATTACCGGGATTGCCCCAATGTTTTGACTTTTTCAGAACCGTTTCAAAAAGTCTCTCCTGATTTTCATTGCCGGTCATCTGAAAATCGTCGGCTCCCGGATTGGAGGTAAGGGCTAGCAAAACGATCCATCTGCCCGGATGACGAAGATAAGGTTCCACGGAATCTGCTCCCATATATGGGGAAACCGTTAATGCATCACAGTCCATACTTTCAAAAAAAGCTCCGGCATATCTTGCAGCACTATTACCGATGTCGCAACGTTTTGCATCCGCAATGATAAAAATTTCGGGATAACGGGCCCTGATATACTCAACTGTTCGTTCAAGCTGATCCCAGCCTTTGGTACCGTGACATTCATAAAATGCCGTATTGGGTTTGCAGGCAATGACCAGATCATGGGTATGGTCAATAATCTGCCTGTTAAATTCAAACAGGGGATTTTCCAGATCCCTGAAACGGGCAGGCAACTTTTCATAATCAGGATCAAGTCCGATACACAGAAAACTTTTCTTCAGCCTGATCTGTTCAAAAAGTTGATCTGAAGTCATGTTCAGGTTTATTAAAATTATGCAAATGCACTGACTTTCAAACGCTCTGCATTCTCCGCCATTTGAAGATGGTGGATCAATTCATCAATATTGCCGTCCAGCACATTTGGAAGATTATACAATGTCAGGTTGATGCGGTGATCCGTTACCCTTCCCTGCGGATAGTTATAAGTCCGTATCTTGGCTGACCGGTCACCGGTGGCCACCATGGTTTTGCGCTGTCCTGCGATCTGGTCAATATACTTCTGATATTCAATACTGTACAGCCTTGTCCGCAATTCAGACATGGCTTTTTCCAGATTTTTTAGCTGTGATTTCTGATCCTGGCATGATACAACCAGTCCGGTAGGTATATGGGTCAACCTGACTGCCGAATAGGTTGTGTTAACAGATTGACCGCCCGGTCCGGATGAACAGAAACGGTCGATGCGAACATCCTCCTGCCTGATTTCCACATCAAACTCCTCGGCCTCAGGTAAAACGACTACCGATGCAGCGGAAGTATGGACCCTGCCCTGGGTCTCTGTTTGAGGGACACGCTGTACACGGTGGACCCCCGATTCATACTTCAGAATCCCGTATACGCCCTCACCTTTTACATTGGCAATAATTTCCTTATATCCTCCGGCCGTACCTTCCGTATAATTGGGAAGGTCGATCTTCCAGCCTTTCTGTTCGCTGAACTTCGTATACATGCGAAACAGATCACCGGCAAAAATGCTGGCCTCATCACCGCCCGTTCCCGCCCGGATCTCCAGAATTGCATTCTTGCTGTCCTGAGGATCAGCAGGTAAAAGCAGTATTTTGAGGTTTTCTTCCATCGGACCGATTTTCTCAAGCAATGCATCCAGTTCCTCCTTTGCCATCTCCCGCATTTCCTCATCTTTTTCTGAAGAAAGCATTTCCCGTGTCGATTCTATATTACTGAGGGTGTTCTTATATGTATCATAAGCATCAATAACAGGCCGGAGCTCTTTGTATTCCTTATTCAATTGAATGAATTTTTTCATGTCGTTCATGACATCCGGCATTGTAAGATGTCTGCCCACTTCCTCAAAACGGGATTTCACTCCCTCAAGTTTTTGTAAAATCAGATTTCTGCTCATTAAAAAATCAATTTGCCGTTTTGGACATTAATAACTGCATGTACCGAATTGTCCCGTAATGGTTAGTTTTCTGCCCGGGTGTTTTTCAACCCTTCCGACGATTTTGGCATCAATATGAAAATCAGCTGCTATTTTTATGATAGCAGCTGCAATTGCTCTGTCTGTATAAATTTCAAATCGGTGTCCCATATTGTAAACCTCATACATCTCATCCCATTCGGTTCCGGAAGATTCCCGGATTATGCCGAACAAGGGGGAAACCGGGAAAAGATTATCTTTAATGATGTGTAAATCATTTACATAATTCAGAACTTTGGTCTGGCCCCCGCCTGTACAATGAATCATGCCGTGAATTTTCGGATGAAACTCTTTGAGTACCTGCTTAACAACAGGCGCATAGGTCCGCGTGGGTGACAAAACCAGGCTGCCTGCATCCATGCCGAGTTCTTCAATGATTTGCGTAAGACGATATTTTCCGGTATAGATCAATGACTTGGGAATCAGGTCATCGTAAGATTCCGGATATTTCCCGGCCAGGTAATTCTGAAAAACATCATGACGTGCAGAAGTAAGACCGTTGCTGCCTATACCGCTGTTGTATCCGTTTTCATAAATTGCTTTGCCACTGGATGACAGGCCGATGATTACATCACCGTCCTGAATCCGGTTAAGTACCAGATCCGATCTTTTCATGCGGCAGACAACTGTTGCATCAACAATGATCGTCCGCACCAGGTCGCCCACATCAGCAGTCTCTCCCCCGGTGAGATATACATGAATCCCCCATTTAGCGAGCTCCTGTATGACCTCATCAAAACCCTTCAGAATATTCATGAGAACACCACTGGTAATTTTTAGTTTGTTCCTGCCAATGGTTGATGACATCAGGATGTTGTCAACGGCACCCACACAAAGAAGATCATCAATATTCATGATCAGTGCATCCTGCGCAATTCCTTTCCAAATATTCAGATCCCCTGTTTCTTTCCAGTAAATATAGGCAAGGGAAGATTTGGTCCCGGCACCGTCAGCATGCATAATGTTACAATAATCCTGATCCTTTCCCAATATGTCAGGCAATATCTTACAAAAAGCTTCGGGATACAAACCTTTGTCAATGTCCTGTATAGCCTCGTGTACATCTTCCTTTTTGGACGATACACCCCTTTGCATATATCTGGAAGAATTGCTCATGAGATAAATATTAATATTCAGGTGCTGCAAAAGTAATAAATATGGATGATACTGTTTATGAATACTAAAAAAAACGCGGGCAGTCAGCCCGCGTCTCAATACACCTAACCTAATCTAACCAAACCCAAAAAGAAAAATCATTTATCAATGCTGAACGTCAGCACGTGAATCATTAATTATAATCATCGCCCAATGAATCGGCCAGTTTTTTTCTTGTGAAAAAAATCCTGCTTTTTACAGTCCCCAGCTTTAATCCAAGCTTACTGGCTATTTCCTTATACTTGAATCCCTGTAAATGCATTTCAAACGGAATCTTAAAATCATCCTCCAGGCTTTCAATGTGTGTTTTGATTTCCTTTGCTATTACCGTGGAATCAGGATGATCCAGATCAGATGTCTGGTTTAGGTTCAGGTAATACAAATCGTCTGTATGGTCAAAAGTAGTGTTTGATCTAATGATTCTTCTGTAATTATTGATGAATGTGTTTTTCATGATGGTAAAGGTCCATGCTTTCAAATTTGTGTCATCAGCAAACTTATCACGGTAAGATATCGCCTTTAAAAATGTTTCCTGCAATAAATCAGAGGCGTCTTCGTGATTTGAGGTCAGACTTAATGCAAATCTTTTCAGGCTGTCGCTGAGACTTGTCAACTGATAATTGAATTCAATTGCTGTCATGATGATTTGAATTTTTGTTTATCAAAATTAAGTATTATTTAAACATTAGACAAATTATTTTTATTTAGATTTATTAAAAATTGTTAATAAAATAGAATGAAAAACAAATTTTCTAAATATCAATTGTTTCTATTTAGCCTTATTTGAGAAGACATGACGATTCATCTAAATTATTTCTAAATAAAGAAAAAAATAAATAATGCAATATTTTGTGTTTAATTAATATAATTTTTATTTCAACATTATATATTAGGATCTTTATATCATTATTTAATTCATTTGCAACTGGTTGTAAAGACTTATTAAGTATTTTTCTTAGTTATTGATGTGGGTCAGTTCGAATTCTCCGAGCTTTTTCTGAAATTCAGCGGGTGAACTCAGGACTTTTATGTTGGGCGGGTAATTCTGTGTTGCAGGATCTATCCGGGGCCCTCCGATATAGATGATTTTATCGGCGAACATCTTTGATAACCTGCTGATAAATTCAGCAGGATCTTCACTGTAAATGGAGGAGGTCACGGAAGTAACCAGATAATCTACCTGCCGGACCCGGATAACCTCCACAAGGTCATTTAACGGGACTGACTGGCCCAGGTAAATGACCTGATGCCCCCTTTTCTTGGCCAGGTAACATAAAAACAACAATACCAGCTCATGGAGTTCACCTTCCGGCAAAAAAAAGATAAAACGTTTTGCATATGCCGTGTCCTTAACTGCCAGTCCGTCAATTGCCACAAAAAGTTTTTGCCTGATCAGGTTGGAAATGAAATGTTCCTGTGCCGGATTGATACTGCCGGTCTGCCACATTAATCCAATCTTATTGAGTAACGGGTATAAAATTCTGATTGCCATATCTTCAAAACCAAAATGTATGATTGATTTTGCCAGTACCTGTTCAAAATTGTATTCATCGAGGTCAATCATGGCCGATGTAAGGCATTCAATCTGGCTGTCAACATCACCGGTATTATTTGTTATTTCTTTGATCCTGTCTACAATCTCTTTATCTGACAATCTGGCTATAGAGGATATTTTAACTCCGCTGCGGTTCAATACGGAAATATTCAGAAGCTTCTTCAGGTCCTCGTCACAATAAGTCCTGATATTGGTCGGGGTTCGCTGCGGAGAAATCAAACCGTATCTTTTTTCCCAGATCCTGATGGTATGTGCTTTGATCCCGGAAAGATTTTCAAGTTCACGAATGGTATAAGCTGCCATATTATAGTAAGGTGATTTACAACTATTAAAACAACCGATTATACTAAAAGTTCAACTTCCTTATAATCGTCAGGCCATCCCTGACAGGTAAAATCATCTGTTCAACACGTTCATCCTGAACCAGATAGTCATTGAATTCAGCAATACCTTTCGTTTCTTTGTCCGTGCGGCCCTGCTCCTGCACCACCTTACCACCCCAGAGGACATTATCTGCAATTATAAAACCGCCCGGAACAACCTTTGGAAACACCAGTTCGTAATATTGCAAATATTGCTGTTTGTTTCCGTCAATAAAAACCAGGTCAAATACGTCTTCCAGAACAGGTATGATCTTCAGCGCATCCCCGTTATGAAGAATGATACAGTCCTGAAGTCCTGCCATATTGAAATATTTCATTGCCATATTCCTGAGTTCATCGTTGATCTCTATCGTATGCAGCACACCGTTTCCCCGGAGTCCTTTGGCCAGACATATCGACGAATAGCCCGTGTAGGTGCCTATTTCAAGGATCTTTAACGGACAGATCATACAACTCAGCATTTCAATCAACTTTCCCTGCAGGTGCCCTGAAATCATTCGCGGGTAAACCACCTTTAGGTTTGTTTCCCTGTTAAGATTCTGTAAAACAGGATCTTCAGATGTTGTATGTCTTAAAATATAGTCTGATATTTCTTTATCCATGTTCATCCCAACCATCAGTTTTATCGGTAAATCAGATAGGAAAGCCTTTGAGGATCCAGCACTTCATTTGCAACTTCAAGTAACTGCTTTTCCGTTATGGCATCAAGTTTTCTTCCGGTTTCTTTCAGATCCTCAACTTTATCAAATATCATATAGCTTTTCCCCATTGTCAGCATATAGTTTTCATTGATCTCAGCCGAGATTGCGATCTGGCCCATGATCTGCTTTTTTGCCTTGATCAGCTGTGAATTGCTCAAAGGTTTTGCGCACAGGGCATGAAGTTCCTTCAGAATAATCTGAATGCATTTTTCAATCAGTGTCCTGTCCGTTCCGAAATAAATGGTCAGGTTACCCGTATCTCCATAAGGCGTATACAATGAATCTATCGTATAGGCAAAACCCTTACGCTCCCGAAGGGCCATGTTGAGCCTGGAATTTAGCCCGGGCCCCCCCAGTACGTTGTTGAGCAGGGCAAGGGGTATTCTTTTATCATCTTTTATATCATATGCAATGTTACCAATAATACAATGGGCCTGATAGGTATGCCGGTCAACGGTCTTCATGACAGGTTTGTAATGGTATTGGATTGCAGCTCTTCCACCACTTCCCTGTAAGCCCATACCGTTAAAATGCATTTCAAAAAGCCTTGCCAGCTTACTGAATTCAATCCGGCCCACTGAAGAAACAACCATTTGTTCAGTCGCATAATTTCTGGAAATAAATGAGTGCATTTGTTCTGACTGAAAGGTCTTCAGTTTTATTTCATCACCCAGGATATTCCTGCTTAAAGGATTTCCGTCAAATAACAATTCCTCGAATTCATCGAATATCAGTTCCGAAGGTGAATCTTTATAGGAATTGATCTCATCCAGAATGATCTCTTTCTCCTTTTTAAGTTCCTGTACCGGAAAACTGGAATGAAAGGCAATGTCACTGATCAGCTCAAGGGCTCTGCCGTAATATTCGCTGAAAAAAGTACTGTATATAACCGTTTCTTCTTTGGTGGTATAAGCATTGATCTCACCACCCACATTTTCCATACGGCTCAGGATGTGAAATGACCTGCG
>JAFGRC010000150.1 GCA_016935355.1 Bacteroidales bacterium | reverse complement strand
TCCCGAAAATGTTAAATATTCGGGACAATTACACAACCGTACCGGAAACAACAGTGGTTCGCCTCTATAAGCGTTTAATTGAAGCCAGGGCGAAGAATGTCCATTTTTCATATTACGATCATGTAGTGGACATTACCGGATTTTACAGAGGGGACAACTATCATTATAACGGTCACTGGTCATGGGTATATTTGCATGCCAACAAATGCAAATATGATTATGACGGATCTACGATAAAACTGGATGGCCGTCCTGTGACTGTAATGGAATGGATGGCTGCTCAGCATAAGCAGATTGAAATTAACACCAGCCTTTTGCGAAGGAATTCCTCCCGGCGGGGATCACCATGAAAAGATTCAAATTGCTTATTTACAGCTGCCCATGCAACCCATGCATGATGAGCCTCATAGGCGAGCCATTTAAAAGCTTCATCCTTATTTCCCAAATTAACATTCATCTGCGACAGGCAAACTGCATTATAGGAACTGATCGGCCAGGATTCGATCTCAAGTAGAATCTTTTCAGCTTCTTAGCGTTGACTGGTAACTGCACAGGTTAAACCCAGGGCATGGAGCCATTCAGGATATAATTCAGCAAGCTTCTTATGCGCGGCAATAGCTTCCTCCAATCGACTCCAGAGGTAAAGTGCCCACGAATAATGGTAATGTGCCCAATCCAGGTTTGGATCCAATTCCAGGGCTTTTTTAAAATATGGTTTTATAAAAATTTGAGTTACAAGTCAAAAAGTTCCTGGATCAAAACGCTTATAAGTTATCATGGTGGAAATACAGTTGCTGCCATACAGTCTCTGAATGAATCAGATAATGATTACCGGGACTAAAAAATCTCTTCAGCAGAGACTTCCGGTTGGTGAGTCCTAAAATATGCTTACGGTGGTTTCTTAAGGGAACCAGGTAAATTATAGTGCTGACGCCAGTGTTTATTTGTTCTCAAAAAGAGAAATTCAGCCGCAACGCGACATTCCTGGGTGCCTGAATATTTCCGGGCCGGGGCATGTATTCCCTGTTCAGAAGGTTTTTAACAATAAGTGAAAGGGCAACGAACGGGGTGACATCAACATTGAGCCTGAGGTCCAACACGGTATAACCGGTATTGTGTGTTGCCCAGTAATCCCTGAATCCTGGTAATATCAGCTCTCCGAATACCGGATCGAGAAATATTTCGTCGATCCTTTCCATACGGCTGTTGTAACGGACTGCAGCACCGAGTGTAAAACGCTTGTATCCGACCTCCAGATCCGCCTTCAGGGAGTTCCTGAACCTGTATTTCAGGAATTTGCTTTCTGTTCCCTCTGGACCTCGCGAATCCAGGTCGACGGGAACCATATGGGTGTATCCGGCCATCAGGGAGACCGGAAAAACATACAGGTTGCCTTCACCGTAGAATGTAATGTCTATGCCTGTGATCCGTGTATTGCCCACGTTAAGTGCTTTGAATCCAAAATAGTCCAGTACCGTTAGGGTATCCGGACCGTAATTGTCGAATGTAAATTCGATCATTTTGTTGTATTCGGTCCAGAATACCGCTGCATCCGCATAACCGGCAAATGGTCCTGCTTTGATACCCTGTTTTACCCCGATCTCTGCACTCCATCCGTTTTCGGATTGCAGATCTGGATTCGGAAATATGTTCAGGGAAGCCAGGGAGGTTGCAGTATGCTTTTCAGCAATGGAAGGGAATCTGTAGCCCTGTCCGAAAGATCCCCGGAGAAATGTATAAGTAAATACGTTATAGTTCAGGCCTGCTCTGAAGACCGGCTTTGAATATTCAACGAGATCATCCAGTTGATACCTTTCGATTCTCATGCCTGCCGTAAGGTTCAGTTTGTCTGCCGGTTTGCAGTCAAACTGTCCGAAAACAGACGTATTCAGGCTTTCATGGTTGCCGTAAAGGTTTGCATGCGTATTTGAATAAGTGCCTGATATGCCTGCAGTCAGACCTGTTTTCTCACTGAAACGTTTATGGTATTTGTATTCTCCGAAAAACAGGCCGGAACGGCTGTCTTTATCAAAAGCCTCCTTGTATTCGTTTGATACATGGTAAAAACGGGTCTTCAGGCTGTGCTGTGCCCCGCCCTGAGTATTGTAAACAACATACGGGTCGATGTTGAACCTGTTTCCCTCAAGACCTGAAGCAGCATCCATATTCTGTCGGTAGGCTCCGGGGCCGGCATCCTGCCAAAGAAAGAACTCGCTCTTATCAACCATCATACCGTTGAGATTCAGACCGTAAGATAATCCGCTCACTTTTTTACTCCGGTAACTGAGATTGGCATTCAGCCTGATCCTTTTCTGGAATTCTGCCTCCTTATAGCCGTCATCATGAAAAACATTTCCTCCAACGACCAAATCCAGATTCCCCATTTTACGGGAATGGAGGAAATCCAGTCCGGCAAATACCGGCTGCTGGTCCCACCAGACCATTTCATCTCTTTTTGGCTTCATGTAAAGTGCACCGAACAGGCTGATACGTGTAGCTGAACCCGATGTGGGATAGGAAGTCCGGATGTTGAATACACCGTTCAGGGCAGATGAACCGAACAACACCGATGAAGCGCCCTTAATGACTTCTATCTGGGAGATGTTTTCCACCGGGAGGTAATCCCACTTCACATCGCCTGCATCAGCTGAAAGGATGGGAAGATCGTCAATCAGCACAAGGACACGGCTGCCTGCTCCGTAACTGTATCCGCTTCCTCCCCGGATGCTTGTCTGACCGTCCACGATATCCACTCCGGATGTCTGTCTGATGATGGATTCGAGGGATGTGGTATTATGACTGGCGATCTTATCCGGTTTAATGATCTCCAGGGAGACCATTACATCAGAAAGCTTCTGTTCATACCTGCCGGCACTTATCACAATCTCATTCAGCAGGATCATTGAAGGGATCAGACGGATATCTGCCAGTATGCTGTCTTTGTCTGCCAGGTCAAAATGTCTGATCTGACTGTTATAACCGGCATATTTAAAAGTTAGCGTGAGTGAGTCTTCCCGGCTTGAAATGGTGTAATACCCCCTGGAGTCTGATACCGTCCCGGATGTTTTGTCAATCATGACCGACGCCCCGATGAGTGCCTGGCCGTCGCTGGAATCTGAGATCTGACCATAAATAACAGCCGGTTTCTGTCCATATGAACCGATCAGCAATGCATTGCATAACAGTATCACTATGAATCCTTTCATCATCGGCCCGGCTCAATATTAATAAGATTCCCAGAATGATTTTCCCGCCCCAAAATTACTTACTTTCCCATAATATCCAGTATATCACCCGGACTTATTGATTTATTATTGATGAAAACGGACATCGATTCGAAATCGTATTCTGTCAATACGGTCTTTGTGGCGGGATCAGGATAATCTGTCCAGTTGATGCAGCTGTTCAATACGATGTGGAACCGGTAATTGTAATAATCCAGTTCAGGAAATTCCTGTCCGGTTGCAGAAAGATCACCATTGAAGGTGAAATTTATATATGCCTGGTGCGGAGGCAGTTCCGGATCTCCGGTCTGGACAGATTTAATGTCCATTGTGCCGTTAATAAGGTAACCGGTCTTACAGGCATATCCTGAAAAATTAACAGAAGCAAGGGATATTGTGTTGTCTTCACTAACGAGATATTGTGCAGATATTCCGTTTGAAAGCACCGGTGGATTAACCTGACTGTTGTCAAACAGATACAGATAAACCGGATGTATTTCCGAAAAGATCTCCTCAGCATTTCTAACTGCATCAGTGTTGGGATCTTCAACCGGTTTTAACAGTCCATCAATGGAAATTGTAAGATAACTGACAGGTCTTCTGCTAATTTCCACGTCAAGGACACTCGTTTCGGGCAACTCAATAATAAATTCATGCAGCTTCTGTTTTCTGTTCCGATCATCAATTTCCAGAATGATTTCCCCGTTGATTTTCACGTTTCCCCTGGACACCATATAATCACCTCCGTCACTGCCATTCTGAATATATACAATATATTCGGGCAGGAACTGGTTGTAATTCTCAATGACAATATTTCTTTTGGCTTTAAGGGTTTTCCACTCCAGTAGCATAAACTGTTCGGGACCATATACTGTTTGTATACTGATGCTTTTGGCGACAGATTGAGTCGACTGGCTTTTCAGACTGTTGTCGGGATCTTCGGATAATGCGGGTATAAATTCCTCTTCACAGCCTGGCAATAACATTGCCATGAAAACGATGAAAAAAACAGTACCGGTTTTTACCATTGTATCCATGGTGCATATTTTTTTCCGAATTGGAAGTTCTCATCAGAAACACAAACACAAAAGTTACAAAATATCCTGCTGTTATGAAAGATATTTTTGATCAACCCTTCAAAATTGTGGATTAATAAATTAAACATCTTTTCTGATAAAAAGTTTAATTTAGCATACTTTTATATTATGACAATTTAAATCAATTATCCATGAAATCCTTATTTAGAGTTTTGCAGGCATTTATTGCCACAGCTTTAATGCTGACCGTTAACAATCTGACTTTATGCTCACAGGTTCAGGAGCGCAATAGTGTTGATACAAAATATACCTGGAATCTTGCGGATATTTATGCTTCGGATGAGGCCTGGGAAAAGGACCTGGAACGGCTTAAATCGGATGCGGACGTGCTTGCCGGTTATAAAGGAAAACTGGGATCTTCTTCATCGGTGTTGCTGGAATTTCTGCAAACATCATCCGACTTCAGCAAATTATACGGCAGATTGTATTCATATGCTTCCATGAAATCGGATCAGGACCTGCGCAATACGACATATCTGGCTATGGATCAGGAAATGCGCCAGCTGGGTCCTGTAATCAGTGCAAAGATCTCTTTTGCCGAACCTGAGATACTCGAACTCGGAAAAGAGAAAGCAGATCAGTTCTTGTCGGAACAACCTGAAATGGGGATCTATAAAATGTATCTCAATGAACTGTTCAGGCAACAGGAGCATTTGCTTTCCGAAAAAGAGGAAATAATAATGGCGCATGCTTCATCCATATTGTCCGGTCCGTATTCAGTTTATAGCGTGTTTGCCAATACGGAACTTCCTTATCCGAATATAACTTTATCCACGGGTGAGACCGTGACATTAAATCAGGCCGGTTATTCATTACACCGCGCATCTGCAAACCGGAACGACCGTGAACTGGTATTCAATGCTTTCTGGTCGGCCATGAAAGGCTTTCAGGCAACTCTGGCGGAACAGCTTCTTGCTGGTGTGAACAGCAATATTTTTGTCGCAAGGGCACGACATTACGATTCAGCTCTGGAAAGTGCGCTTGACCCGTATAACATTCCCCTGAGTGTTTACCATTCCCTGATCGATAATGTCAATGAGAACCTGACGGTTTTTCACCGGTACCTTTCATTGCGCAAACGGATGCTGGAAGTCGATACCCTGAAATATTCCGATACATATGCACCGGTTGTAAAGGATATCGATCTGCAGTATGCATACGATGAAGCACAGGACATCATTATCAATTCTTTGGCACCGCTTGGAACAGAATATCAGGGCGTCATAAGGAAAGCTTTCAATGAAAGGTGGCTCGATGTATATCCGACAGCCGGTAAACGTTCGGGAGCCTATTCACAAGGTTCTGTTTATGATGTGCATCCCTATATGCTCCTGAACTATAATAACCGGTACGATGATGTCAGTACGGTCATACACGAGCTGGGTCACACCATGCAAAGCTACCTTTCCAACACAACGCAGCCCTATCCGCTTGCTGATTATCCGATCTTCACCGCTGAGGTCGCCTCAACATTCAATGAAGAGTTGCTGGGGACCTATATGGTCAATCATATTACTGATGATGAGACCCGGCTGTCAATCCTCATGAGCCGTCTGGATAATTACAAGGGCACTCTTTTCAGACAGACGAAGTTTGCTGAATTTGAACTGGCTGTTCACGAGCTGGCAGAAGCAGGTGAACCTGTTACAAGTGACGTGATGAACAAAATATACGGGGATCTTCTGAAGAAATACTATGGACATGACGAAGGAGTTTGTTACATAAATGACCTTTATGCTGTGGAATGGTCCTATATACCTCATTTTTATTACAATTTTTACGTGTATCAGTATTCCACATCGTTTACTGCTTCAGCGGCACTGGCGGAGGATGTTTTATCGGGCAAGGAAGGCAGTCTGGAAAAATACCTGTCCTTTTTATCGGCCGGTGGATCAGATTATCCGATTGATCTGCTGAAAATTGCCGGAGTTGACATGACCACCAGCGAACCATTCCATAAGGCTATTGTAGCCATGAACCGGATCATGGATGAAATTGAGGCAATTCTTGATAAAATGGGGAAATAATGTGATGAATTGTTAATCAATTCTTAGGAATTCCATAAAATAATTGGTAATTTTATCTTATAAATACCAGGTCGGATTAAAAATATCATCAGGAAGCTGAAATCATGATGGTCTGTATGTATTAAAAATTAAAAAATATGCAGGCATGAATACAAGACTGATTTTTATTGTGATTGTACTGTTTGCGTGCGAATTCAACTGGGCACAGGCTCCGGAACGGAATGATGACCGGTCTGAAAGAAGACGGAGGCATATTCTTTATGAACAGCCCAGTATCGATGAGCGAATTTACGAGGACAGCACGGGAACGTATGTGATCAGGTTCACCTATGGTATGTTTGATGGGTATACTCCCGTGGATGCAGACGAAAGTTCTGTGGAAGTTCGTTATTCTGCATTTATCGAAGTTTTCAGGCTGGAAAATTGCAACCAGGAACTCATCGGACATGGTTTTATGGGAACTTACTCGCCTAAAGGCTGCATTTATGATGAAGCGGAGTATCTGATTTCTGAAGCACAAAAGATTGAGCTCAGGGCTGAACGGGACAGAAACCGCAGATAACTTTTATGGCAAGGAGTTCCTGGAATAATATCGCTAAATGCTCAGCTGATCACACTCCAGTCGATGCGCGATTTCATCAACCGGGAAAGCTGTTGTTTCAATATGCTGTTTTCGGGCTTTGTGAGCCGTGGATCATCCTCAAGGACGTCATTTGATACATCGCGTGCGTATTGAAGAATTTGTCCATCCGTCGCCAGACTGGAAATTTTAAGATCAAAAGGCATTCCGCTTTGCTGAGTTCCTTCAATATCCCCGGGGCCTCTTAATTTTAGATCCGTTTCCGCTATTTCAAAACCATCATTCGTCTGAACCATGGTTTCCAGGCGTTTTTTTGCTTCACTTGACAATTTATATGAGCTCATCAGGAAACAATAGCTCTGATCCGCACCCCTGCCTACCCTCCCCCTCAACTGGTGCAGCTGTGACAATCCGAACCTTTCGGCGCTTTCAATGACCATTACCGCGGCGTTCGGGATGTCCACACCGACCTCGATGACCGTTGTGGCTACCATTATGTGTGCGCGCCCCTGAACGAAATGGTGCATGGCAACTTCACGATCCGCCGCATTCATTTGACCATGAACACAAATGACATGATAACCGGGTGGAGGGAAGGCTCTCGTGATTGCTTCATAACCTTCCTCAAGCGCCAGATAATCCATTTTTTCAGATTCCCTGATCAGGGGATACACGATATAGATCTGCCTGCCCTGTTCGATCTGCTTTCTGATAAAACCAAATAACACCAGACGCTTTGATTCATAATAGTGAATGGTTTTTATGGGTTTGCGTCCGGGAGGCAGTTCATTGATGACGGAAACATCAAGATCTCCGTAAAGCGTCATGGCCAGTGTCCGGGGGATGGGCGTGGCAGTCATCACCAATACATGAGGGGGAGACTGGCTTTTTTTCCAAAGCCGGGCACGCTGGGCAACTCCAAAACGGTGTTGCTCGTCAATGATGACCAGTCCCAGCCGGTGAAAACGCACCGGATCTTCCAGTAATGCATGGGTGCCAATAAGGATATGCAGTTCACCACTTTGCAAGAGTTCGTGTAACTGTTCACGTTCACTTTTCTTTGTAGATCCGGTAAGCAACAGGACGCTTATATCCATACCTGAAAGCAGTTGCCTGATTGTATTAAAGTGTTGTTTTGCAAGGATTTCCGTTGGGGCCATCAGACATGCCTGGTATCCGTTATCCAGAGCTATCAGCATGGACATCAGTGCAACAAGGGTTTTTCCGCTGCCAACGTCACCCTGAAGAAGCCTGTTCATCTGCTTTCCCGAACCCATGTCTCTCCTGATTTCCCGTATCACACGCTTCTGGGCCTCTGTCAGCGTAAATCCGAGGTTATGTTTATAGAAGTGATTCAGATGGTCACCGACTTTTAAGAAAGCAAAACCTTTAATATCAGATTGAATTTTTTTCTTTTGTCCCAGAATGTTAAGCTGTATATAGAATAATTCTTCAAATTTCAGCCTGTAAGTAGCTTTTCGCAGTTTTTCATTGTTTTCCGGATAATGAATGTTTCTGAGCGCATCCTTAAGCGACATCAACTTCAGCTGCTTTACCAGATATTCCGGCATGGTATCATCGATCCGGGATACCTGACTGAGCACCTGCCCGACATACCTGTGTATGGTCTTTGACGTAATGAAGCTGTTCCTGAGTTTTTCGGTAATACTGTATTGTGGCTGAAAGGATGATGTCAGTTCCGCTTCCTGTTTACCGGCCAATTCGAGTTCGGGATGGGCTATGGACAGGTTCCTGTTATAAAGGCCCGGCCTGCCGAATGCAATATATTCCACTCCCGGTTGAAAATTCCTTGCAATCCATTGAAGACCCTGGAACCAGACAAGCTCGATGGTCCCCGTCCCATCCGTGAAAATGGCAATCAGTCGCTGCCTGTTGCGTTGTCCTTCAATTCTGAAATGTGTTATTTTGCCTTTTAACTGAATGTATGTCTGGGTTGTATCGATATCCTTTATGCAGTATATTCTGGAACGGTCAATATATTTATATGGGAAAAAATACAGCAGGTCACGAAAAAGGTAGATCTTCAATTCGTTTCCCAGCATTTCTGCCCTTTTGGGCCCGACGCCCTTAAGGTATTTGATTTCCTGGTCTAATGACTGATTCATGATCAACAGGGGATTTGTAAATATCGTAAAAAAGTTTAATTATGCAGAAAATTCTGCCTGATATGAGAACAGGCTTGAAGGATGTTTTAATACGGGTATTGAACTATATCCGATACGTGATTGTTGCCCGAAATCCGTCTTGCGGCAGGATCCGTTCACAATCCATTTTGGAATTTGTCCGGAATACCTTTGTAGATAAAGAATTCCATACCGATTATGCTTTGATTCATCAGGAACGTCAGAAATTGCTGAAGAAAAAAATATTGATTCCCGTATCAATTTATGGCGCAGGTCCACACGGGTATGTAAAAACAAGAACATTGCGGGATGTGGTCAAAAGATCATCCGTTTCCGAAAAACATGGAAGACTATTGTACCGGATCTCAAAATATTATAAACCCGAAGTTGTTGTAGAGCTGGGCACTTCAACAGGATTGAGCACACTTTACCTGGCTCTGGGACATCCCGATGCGCAAATGATAACAATTGAAGGAAATCCGATGCTTTGCGGCATTGCTTCCGGTATCTTTAAAGCAGTTGCTCAGGATCGCATTGAACTGATGAACATTACATTTGAGGAAGCATTATCCCTGCTGGACAATCAACCCATGGAACGTGCGCTGATCTTCATTGACGGGAATCATACCTATGAAGCCACCAGAAAGTACTTTGATTATTTTATCGGAAGAGCCGCCGAACCTTTTATGATGATCCTGCATGATATCAACTGGTCGTGTGAAATGACCAGAATATGGAACGAAATCAAATCTGATCCAAAAGTCAAAACAACAATTGATCTGTATTATTTGGGGATTGTTTGTAACTTTAAGCATTTTATGAAACAAAATTTTGTACTGCGTTATTAACAACCAAACGAAAACTTTTTTACATTTTGCTAATCTTCCGAATCGTGTATGAACACAATTATTCATTTGAAGTCAATCGTAAAGAATTACTATCCCGGGGCTGAAATTGTCCGGGCATTGCGATCGGTCTCTCTTGAAATTTTCAGGAATGAGTTTGTCGCGATTATGGGACCGTCGGGATCAGGCAAGTCAACCCTGATGAACCTGATCGGCTGCCTTGATACACCAACATCCGGTACATATGTCCTGAACAGCAAAGACGTAAGTAAATTGAATGACAATCAACTGGCTGAGATCAGAAATAAAGAAATCGGCTTCGTATTTCAGACTTTTAATTTGCTTCCCCGGTATTCGGCACTTGAAAACGTGATGCTCCCCCTGGTTTATGCTGGGATACCGCGACATGAACGGCTTGAAAAAGCACAATTGGCATTGGGAAGTGTTGGTTTATCGGATCGTATGACACATAAGCCCAATGAATTATCGGGTGGCCAGCGTCAGCGTGTATCACTGGCAAGAGCAGTGGTCAATCATCCTTCAATTATCCTTGCGGATGAGCCGACAGGTAATCTGGATTCGAAAACATCCACGGACATCATGAGCGTATTTCAGGAAATCCATGAGTCGGGAAATACCATCATACTTGTAACCCACGAAGAGCATATAGCACGTTACGCTCATCGTGTTATAAAATTGCTTGACGGAAGGATCGAATCGGATCAGAACCGTGGCCAATCCGTTTGATGTGCAATATTCATTTTTTTTAATTATTTTTGCATTTGTATTCCAAATACACTACCTGTCAAAGTCTTACCTTGTTAATTTTTTGTTGATAATAACTTGATAGTTAGAATTTTCATACATAAATCAGACAGGTTTTTTGTGTACCTTTAAACGTTTTTGCCGGAATTTCAGAAAGTATTTCTGATTTGGATATATTATATGTATCATATTGTATTTGAGAGCAATGAGTAATTTAGGGAATGATGATCGGATCCTGGCGGGTGTTGGTGATGCAGAAGATTATTCAGCAAACAGCATTCAGGTTCTGGAAGGGCTTGAGGCCGTGAGAAAACGGCCGGCCATGTATATCGGAGATATCAGCAGCAAAGGATTGCACCATCTGGTGTATGAGGTGGTTGATAATTCAATTGATGAGGCACTGGCAGGTTATTGCAAAAATATTCAGGTAAATATTAAACAAGATGGTACGGTCACCATTGCGGATGACGGACGTGGCATTCCTGTGGATTTTCATGAAAAGGAAAAGCGTTCTGCACTTGAAGTCGTCATGACACTTTTGCATGCCGGAGGAAAATTTAATAAGGATTCCTATAAGGTTTCTGGTGGATTGCATGGGGTAGGTGTATCATGTGTCAATGCTCTGTCAGTGCATCTTGAAGTCACGGTTTACCGCAAGGGAAAGATATACAGGCAGGAATATGAGCGTGGCCGGCCTTTGTACCCGGTGCGGGAAATCGGAAGCACGGATCAAACGGGCACGATTATTAATTTTCGCCCTGATCCGGAAATATTTACCACCACTGACTATTATTTTGAAATCCTTGCCTCAAGACTGCGTGAACTCGCTTTTCTGAATAAGGGACTGCGTCTTGAGATCACTGATGAACGCGAATATGAGGAAAATGGTAACGGTGGACACTTCAGGCATGAGACTTTCTATTCTGAATCAGGTCTTCCTGAATTTGTTCAATTGCTGGATGAAAACCGTGAAAAGCTTACCGGCATCATTTCCATTGAAAACACAAAAGGTGATGTTCCGGTTGAAATCGCCATGCAGTATAATACATCTTACAGCGAAAATGTATTTTCATACGTAAACAATATCAATACCATAGAAGGTGGTACGCACCTTGCCGGATTCCGGCGGGGCCTGACCAGGACATTGAAAGCATATGCAGAAAAATCGGGATTGCTGTCCAAACAAAAGTTTGAGATCAATGGTGATGATTTCCGTGAAGGGCTTACAGCAGTCATCTCCATTAAGGTTCCCGAACCCCAGTTTGAAGGACAAACCAAAACAAAGCTGGGTAATTCTGAGGTTATGGGATATGTTGATCAGGCGGTATCCGCCGGACTGGCAAATTATATGGAAGAAAATCCCCGTGATGCAAAGACCATTGTCCAGAAGGTGATACTGGCCGCACAGGCGCGTCATGCTGCACGCAAGGCACGTGAGCTTGTACAGCGAAAAGGTGTGCTTTCGGGTTCAGGATTACCTGGAAAACTGGCTGATTGTGCGGACAAGGACCCTGAGGCAAGTGAAATTTTCCTGGTGGAGGGTGATTCAGCCGGAGGCACTGCCAAACAAGGTCGCGACCGCAGGTTTCAGGCTATTCTGCCGCTTCGGGGGAAGATCCTTAATGTTGAAAAGGCTATGCCCCATAAGGTTTTTGAGAATGAAGAGATTCGGAATATTTTTACCGCACTGGGTGTGACTGTGGGGACTGAGGACGACAGCAAGAAACTGAACCTCGACGGTCTGCGGTATCATAAGGTCATTATCATGACGGATGCTGATGTTGACGGGAGTCACATCACAACATTGATCATGACTTTCTTTTACAGACATATGGAGGAATTGATAAAACTGGGTCATCTTTATGTTGCCGCTCCTCCGCTTTACCTGATCAAAAAAGGTAAGACGGAACAATACTGCTGGTCGGAGGAAGAGCGCAAAGGCATTGTTGAAGAGCTGGGAAAGGGAAAAGAAGGAGGTATTCATATACAACGGTATAAAGGTCTGGGTGAAATGAATGCAGAGCAGTTGTGGAATACTACCATGAATCCTGAAAAGAGGACGCTGAGGCGCGTAACGATCGAAAGTGCGGCAGAAGCTGACCGGATCTTTTCCATGTTAATGGGTGATGATGTTCCGCCAAGAAGGGAATTTATCGAAAAACATGCCAAATACGCCCGTATTGACGTATGATTGAAAATCAGCGACCGGAGCGATCTGTAATAAAAACAGAAATGCAGGCTGTCACAGAGCGCGAACGGTGATATTTTCAAGGATCACTTTACAAATTTCCCGTACAGCGTATTGCCATTAAAAGATATCCTGATGAAATAAATACCACGGTTCCATTCACCCGTATGGATCATCAGCCTGCTTTCTAACGGCCCCGGCACTTTGGTGGCATAAATCCTGGTCCCGGCAATTGTAAATATTTCCAGCAACATTTCATGCGCCTGAAGGAATTCCGTGCTTTCAACGGTGATCGTTTCACCCGCCGGTTGGGGATATAGCTTTAAAGTTGAATACGTTAAATCCTGATTACCGGATATGATCTGCTCATCGTCCAGTTCCAGAAAGAAAGACCCTTCACTTCCGCCTCCGCTCCCGTCCACCTGTACCCAGTATACTTTCTGAGGGATAACCGATGCATTCTTAATGACAGGATTGTAATCACTTTCCGTACGGTCATCATTAGCAGCTATAATAGTATATTTGCCGTTCAGAATATCCTGAACTGCATCTGCTTTATAGATGGCAATCTCATTGTCAAATCCCCTGGAACTCAAGCTGACTGTACCGCTGGCAGGTGCAATAAAATAAAACCAAACGCTGTTGGTTACGATATCAACCCCGGTCTCATTACACCAGGACAATTGATCTGTGCAGGAATAATGTGGCGGTACAGGTTCAAATTCCTGGACAGAAGCACATTTATTGGTAAAGGGACCGTTTGTGCCAAGTTCCAGGAGGAGGGCATCTTCTATATTGTCATTTGGCTGACGCAACAAGGGATAAACCATTTGCACGGTATCGGAACAGCTTCCGTGGTAACCCGTAAGATATAACGAGATACCTGTAACTGTATCATTAATTTCCTCATGTAAGCTTTGGATAAAGGTTACGGCAGCTGCCGTATCCTGAAGAAAGAAGTTTTTCTTTGTCTCGTCCGATAATGACCACGAATAGGAAGAAGCTCCGCTGGCCATGACTGTGAGACTGTCGAAACGGCACAGGCAGGAATCCGTTATGTTAACAGGTAATATTCCGGGTGAAAGGTTGTCTCCAACTGTAATGAAACTACTCTTCGTAATGATATCAGAACCTGCACTGTTTTCAACCAGAAGTTCCACCGTGTATGACCCGGGGACAATAAACGAAATGACCGGATTTTCTGAAGTCTGATCTGTCCCGTTCAGGTAATTGATGGGTCCGGGCGTTATGGTCCAGTTCCATGACGAAGCGTTAAATGCCGATCCGTCCATAAGGTTAACCGGCGCATCCTTGCATACTGTATTGAATCCGGTGAAGAACTGCGCGTCAGGCAGATTTTCGACGGGATAATAACCATCAATTGATGTGGTATCCGTGTTTTCAGGATCAAGAAATGATTTCAGGGTATTGTACTTCAGATCACTTTTTGTCCAGGAATAGCTTAGCTTGCCGTAAAAATCGATCTGATCATCTCCGCCATGCAGCTGTCCGGTGATTTTATTATCCATGTTAAATAAAGGTGCCCCGGATGATCCTGAGGAAGTCCTTCCTGCATCAAACTGCACCTTCCAGTGGCTGTTGGCCGGTGAATAGCTGTAGGTGCTCCACCAGAGGATTTTATCGTAAGAAACCGGAGGGGCATAATCGACGGATATTTTCTTTGTGGTGCCATTGCCATGATGGATGCTTACGGATGATGTACCGGGCAGATCTGAAATATCCCAGCCTGCATAATACGGCTTATAGTCGGGTGGTGGTTCACTTGACAGCAAAAGCAGACTGTAATCCGATCTTGTTCCCGTAGTAAGCAGGGATGCTCCTGAAAGTGAATTGTAATTCAACGGGGTTGTTCCCTGGCAGGTGGCACTTTCGTAATTGAAATATGCAACCATCGATTTTGCAGTTGCTGAATCATTGATACAATGATTTGCAGTGAGAAAAAACGGCGTTCCGTCATTGCGGACATTATTGATCAGCGCCCCCGTGCAAAGGTAACCTGAATTTCCGCTTCTGTATGTGAACCGGCAAACCGAATGCTTTTCATTCTGAAACTCCCTGCCTTCATAGCAATTGATTCCCACAAAGCCATCCTCAACTGCACTGCTTTTGAAAATGTCTTTATATGCCTGCCCGATCTGACCGATTATGATCTTACTGTCTGACTCTTTATTATAGGGTTCAAAGTATTCGATAATCATATGATCCGAATTGAGATCGGCAGTTACAAATGAATGGTCATGCATCATGTTCCGGGTCGTGAATGCACCGTATATCCTGGTATACGAATCATTGTAGATAAATAAGGTTGCTCCTTCAGGTACTATGAATTCCGAAAAGGCCAGCTGAATCGATTTGGCATCATTTGCGACGATCTTATACCGCCATATTTCACCGTTATGATCGCTGATCTTATCATGCAGGCCTTCTGATTTTATGTCAATGTGTATTTCTTCAAATACCGCATATCGTGCAGGCAGCTTATTATTTTCACGATCTTCTGCCATCAGCCGGTCAGCATCCAACTTAGTTAAGGTATAAACGGGGATCTCAGAGGTGCTCTTCAGTCCTGCAATCTGATAAGTAATGGGTAATCCTCCCTCCGAGATCTGGGCTGTTAACTTTAAGGATCCAATTAAAAGCAGGATGAAAATCAATCTCTTCATGGTCAATGAAACTATATTTCAAAACTAATCGTTATTATGACTATTATGAGAGTGTGCCATATCTTTTCTGATTAGCTTTCAATATTAAGCATTTCGTGAATGGTTTTAACATTTATTAACCAATTTCCGTACCTTAATGTACGAAAACCTCCGTTAATAACAGAATAATTTGTTTATTTTCGCGATTGGAAGCGGTTTTCAAAAACAAATGAAATCCTTATCTGATATCGCAAGGATTTTTTATATCTATTGACTGCAAATTAAAACTAAAAATGCAAATTATGGTTTTCAACAAAATGAACAGAGTAATCAGATACCCTGGTTTACTGTTATTCTTGCTGATTCTAACGTTTCAGGCAAAATCCCAGACCCAGCAACAGCCTCCCGATACTTCAAGAAGAGATGCAATCCGGCTGTTCATGGATTGCCAGGGATGCGACATGAATTATATCCGGGAAGAAATGCCCTATGTCAACTACGTCAGGGACGTTCGGGAAGCTCAGGTCTATTTACTGATCACGAGGCAGAGTACCGGAAGCGGCGGGACGGCATATACACTGCTCTATTCCGGACAGGATGAACTGTCGGGTATGAAAGACACGCTGATTTACAATACGAGTCCTGATGATACTTACGATGTTACCAGATCAGGTCTTACGAATACCATAGCACTCGGACTGATGCGGTATGTGGCGAAAACTCCCATCAGAAATGCAATTCAGGTCCGGTATACGGGTGAGCGACTGGAATCACCGGAGCAGGTTGAGGACAAATGGAATTACTGGGTTTTTGAGATACAAACAAGACCCCGGTTCAGCATTGAGAAAAGTGTGGAATCTTATTCCTTGAGTAATAGTTTATCTGCTGACCGGGTGACGCCTGAATGGAAAATTGGGCTCGGAGCCAACCACAGTTACAGTAAAAACGTTTATATACGCGAAAGGAAAGACTCCCTGGGCAATCCTTATGAATCCAGAACGGAAGCCATCAGAAGTTCCTGGAGCGCAAACAACGAAACGGTCAAGAGCCTGTCAAATCACTGGTCGGTCGGATTCAGAGCGGGTTTGTCATCTTCAACATACAATAATATACGTTTTAAAGGCTATTTCATGCCTGCCATTGAATATAACATCTTCCCCTATTCTGAATCCACGAGGCGGCAGCTCAGGGCATTTTACAGCATTGGTTATATATATAATAATTACACCGATACCACCATATACAACAAAACCTATGAAAGGTTATTCGAACAGTCACTTTCCATTAGCTTCCGTGTTCAACAGAGTTGGGGGTCGGCAAATGCTTCCGTGAGTGCTTCAAATTATCTTCATGATTTCCAGAAAAATAATGTCCGGGTTAGCGCCAACCTCAGTCTGAGAATATTCAAGGGACTTTCCTTAAGCATAAACGGAGGTATGGCTTTCATACATGATCAGATAGAACTTGCCAAGGGCAATGTGTCGGATCAACAACTCTACCTGAGGACCAGGGCTCTGGAAACAGGTTTCCAGTATGACGGAAGTCTGGGTATCACGTATACATTCGGATCGATTTACAGCAACATTGTAAACCCCCGGTTTTAACAATCTTTAACAAATTGATCGCTGACTGACTTCAGGTGCTGATTGTTTTTTGCATACTTTTGCACGTAATTTTTATGCAAGGTTTATTGTCTTTGCATAAACATGAAGCATAAGTGAATATCATTTATGGGGAATCAGCAATAAATAATTATTAAAAACTACAAGATTATGTTGAAAAAACTGTTTTCTGTACTGTTGTTCTTCATAACAGTACCATCAGGTATGATCATTGCACAGGAAGGTTTGCCTCCGGCAGATACTACCAGAAAGAACGCAATTCGCTTATTCATTGATTGTCAGACCTGCGATATGAACTATATCCGGGAGGAGATGCCCTACATCAATTATGTGCGGGACGTAAAGGAATCCCAGGTTTACCTTTTGGTAACCAGACAGTCGACCGGAAGCGGAGGGACGGGATATTCCCTGTTGTTTGAAGGTGAGGGAGAATTTGCAGGTATGAAGGATACGCTGACATACAATTCAAGGCCGGATGATACACAAAATACAACGCGCGCTGGACTTACAAAGGTTATGTCAGCCGGATTGATGCGTTATGTGGCCAAAACACCCATTATCAATGAAGTAAACATCAGTTATCAGGGGATCCGGCAGGAATCTCCCGAACAGTTGGAAGACAAATGGAACTACTGGGTTTTTGAACTTCAGACCATGCCCAGATTCGACCTTGAAAAGAGCGTGGAAATGTATTCGTGGACGAACAGCGCCTCGGCAAACCGGATTACGCCGGAATGGAAGATCGAAAATTCATTTTCACAAAGTTACAGCAAAAACACTTACATCAGGGACATGTATGATTTTGAAAGCGGCGATATGATTGAAATCCGGACAGAGGCTATCAGAAGCACCTGGAGTTACGATAATCTAACGGTTAAAAGTCTGAGCGATCACTGGTCCATTGGATTCCGGGGCGGTGTTGAATCCTCCACTTACAATAACCTGGACCTCAAAGTCAATGTCGCTCCTGCCGTTGAATACGATATTTTCCCCTATTCGCAGTCAAATACCAAACAATTGCGCGTATTGTACGGCATCGGGTATATCTATAACAATTATATTGATACCACCATTTATGAGAAAACCAGTGAGAATCTGTTTCAACAGACACTTGACATTGCCCTGCAGGTACAGCAAAGCTGGGGATCAGCAAACGTTTCCCTGGGTACATCGAATTATCTGCACGACTTCAGCAAGAACCAGATTGAACTGGACGGCTACATCAGGTTGCGGCTGTTCAAGGGATTTTCACTGAATATAAACGGCAGCGTGGCATTCATACATGATCAGATTGAACTGGAAAAGGGAAGCGTTTCCGATGAAGATCTATACCTGCGTTTACGGGCTCTTGAAACAGCATACCGCTATGAAGGCAGTGTAGGCATTACCTATACATTCGGATCCATTTTCAACAACATTGTCAATCCGCGCTTTGGCAGCGGCGGAGGATTCGGTGGCGGAAGTGGCGGAAGCGGTGGTGGAATGGGAGCCGGATATTCCGGAAGAGGAGGTTTTGGGGGATGATGTTCATCCCCGACATCCGGTTATGCGCATCCATATTATCGCAATGCAACGGCAATCGTTAAATAATGTTAAACCAGCTGAAACTTGGAACAAAAGTCCTAAATTTGATGTTAATGAGGTATAAAATCAAGACAAATTTGGTTTTATATATAAACTCAAATCAAGATTTTAGAAAAGACAACCAATTTTTAAAGAAATGAAAAGGAACCAACTTTTAGCATTTGTTGTGGTAGCGGTTTTGGGTGGACTGATCGCCGTTTTTGCCTATTCTGCATTGATTGACGATACTGAAAAAACTGTGATCACCCGGGTGCAGGAACCTGCACAAATGGTCAGTCTGACGACTGCTCTGGACAGCTCCAATGATTTTACCATTGCTGCTGAAAAGACGGTAAATGCAGTTGTACATGTGACGACGCAATCAACCGTTTCATACCGCAATCCGATATATGATTTCTTTTACGGTGACCGTTATGGTGGCGTTCAAAGAAATGTTGAGGCATACGGATCGGGGGTCATTATATCTGAAAACGGATATATTGTTACCAACAACCATGTGATTGAGAATTCCCAGAACATTACCGTTGTGCTTTATGACAAACGCGAATTCACTGCTGAACTTGTCGGAACGGATCCTTCAACGGATCTTGCCCTGTTAAAGATTCAGGCAGATGATCTTCATTTCATTCCTTTTGGCAATTCCGATGCGGTGAAGGTCGGAGAATGGGTTTTGGCAGTGGGTAATCCCTATAATATTGTATCAACGGTAACGGCAGGTATTGTCAGTGCCAAGAGCAGAAATGTAGAAATCAATAATGAAGACCTGGCTATTGAATCTTTTATCCAGACTGACGCTGCTGTGAACAGCGGTAACAGTGGAGGTGCCCTGGTCAACCTCAGAGGGGAAATGATCGGGATCACTTCCGCCATTATAACCCCATCCGGGGGTAATGTAGGCATTTCATTTGCCATTCCGGCAAGCATTGTAGAAAAGGTAGTGAAAGACCTGATCGAGTTCGGCACGGTTCAACGTGCAATGATGGGTGTGACCATCAGGGAAATTAATGCCAACTTGGCAAGGGAATACAATCTGGACAATATGGAAGGCGTTTACATTTCGGAAGTAAATACAGGAAGTGCTGCTGAAGAAGCAGGGATCAGAACCGGTGATGTTGTTACGGCAATTAACGATAATAAAGTGAACAGTCCTTCCGAGCTTCAGGAAATGGTGGGGCGCTTCAGACCGGGCGATAAAATCACTGTAACCGCAAAAAGAAATAACAAAACGCAACAATTTTCAGTGGTATTACGTAATGTGCAAGGGAGTACCAGTATTGTTCAGGCGGAAAACATAAGTAACTTACTTGGCGCGACATTCGACGTGCCGAGCAGACAGGAAAGGGAAAAACTGGGAATATCAGGCGGTGTTAAGGTACTTGAGGTTCAGGAAGGCAAGTTGAGGAATGAAGGGGTAAGGTCCGGCTTCATCATAACCAAAATCAACAATCAACAGGTCGATTCCGTCGAAGAACTGAATAGCCTACTAAAATCAGTAAGGGGTGGCGTATTATTAGAAGGAGTATATCCTGACGGAACTGTGGCATATTATGCCTTTGGACTGTAGATGCAACGAATAAGGAATTGACAAATTTGGGCTTGCAGTTCGCAAGCCCTTTTTTTGTCATTAATTTATTGTGATATTGATAATAAAATACCATAAATTCGCACAAATTTTTCAGGGAAGATGAGACAGTTAAAAATCACAAAATCGATCACAAACAGGGAGAGTGCTTCGTTGGACAAGTACCTGCAGGAGATTGGCAAAGAAGAGCTGATCACGGTGGAAGAAGAAGTCGAGCTTGCCCAACGCATTAAAAAAGGTGATAAGGATGCACTTGAAAAACTGACCCGGGCTAATTTAAGGTTTGTCGTATCGGTAGCCAAGCAATATCAGAACCAGGGATTAAGCCTTCCTGACCTGATCAATGAAGGGAATCTGGGATTGATCAAGGCTGCTGAAAAATTCGACGAAACACGTGGCTTTAAATTCATTTCTTACGCCGTATGGTGGATCAGGCAATCCATTCTTCAGGCACTGGCCGAACAATCCCGGATTGTGAGACTGCCTCTGAACCAGGTTGGTTCATTAAATAAAATAAACAAGGCTTTTTCAAAGTTTGAACAGGAATTTGAGCGCACACCCACTCCCGAGGAACTGGCCGATGCCCTGGAACTGCCCAAGGAAAAGGTATCCGATACCCTTAAGGTGTCCGGCAGGCATGTATCAGTAGATGCTCCCTTTGCAGAAGGGGAGGATAACAGTCTGCTCGATATCATGATCAATCATGATTCACCCAAGGCGGATAAGACCCTGATCAGTGAATCACTGATAAAAGAAATTGACAGGGCGCTGTCCACGCTTACTGAGCGTGAAAGGGACATTATTAAGTATTTCTTTGGTATCGGTGTACAGGAGATGACACTCGAAGAAATAGGTGAAAAATTTGACCTGACAAGAGAAAGAGTCCGACAGATCAAGGAAAAAGCCATCCGGCGTTTGCGCCATACATCAAGAAGCAAACTTCTGAAGACTTATCTGGGTTAATGGTACTGGAACACCCGGATCCTCTTGTATGACTTCTTTATATATTGTAATTCTTCAAGGGATTATATGCTGCCTTACAAAGGCACTGATTATCAATTCCTGATTTTATATACCGGTTTCTGATTCTTTTAAAGTCAGCTGGATCCGCTTGCGGTTCAGATCAACCTCAAGTACCTTCACTTTCAAATGTTGATGGAGCTTTACAACATCCGCAGGATTGCTGACGTAGCGGTCAGCCACCTGCGAAATATGAATCAGTCCGTTTTCTTTTATGCCGATATCAACAAAAACACCAAAACCGGTGATATTGGTGACAATTCCGGGTAAAATCATGCCCGGTTTAACGTCCTCAATGGAATGAATGTTTCCGGCAAATTCAAGTATTTTCGCCGACTGTCGGGGATCACGTCCGGGTTTCGTGAGTTCGTCCAGAATATCTGACAAAGTCGGAATCCCGGTTTTGCCGTCAACATACTTTTCCATCTTCACCATATTTTTAAGTCCTGCATCGTTCATGATTTCCGGTATGCTGCGGTTCAGGTCACGGGCTATTTTTTTTACGATATAATAGCTTTCCGGATGCACTGAACTGTTGTCAAGAGGATCGATACCATCCCGAATCCTCAGAAATCCCGCTGACAATTCAAAAGCTTTGGTACCCATACGCGGTATGTGTTTGAATTCTTCCCGCGTTTTAAAAGGTCCATGTTCGCTTCTGTATGCAACAATATTTTGAGCCAATGCGTGTCCAAGTCCTGAAATATAAGTCAGCAGGTGTTTGCTGGCTGTATTGACGTCCACACCAACAGCATTCACACAGCTTTCCACCATCCGGTCAAGCGATTCTTTTAATTTATTCTGATCGACGTCATGCTGGTATTGACCAACTCCTATAGCCTTAGGATCTATTTTTACCAGTTCGGCAAGTGGATCGATCAGCCGTCTTCCGATGGAAACAGCTCCGCGAACCGTGACGTCATAAGAAGGTAACTCCTCACGGGCAGTTTTCGAGGCGGAATAAACTGAGGCTCCTGCCTCACTTACAATAAATATCCTGATCTGCCGGTCAAATTTGATCCTTTTGAGAAAGGATTCGGTCTCCCGACCGGCAGTGCCGTTCCCGACTGCAATTGCGTCTATTTTATAAGCGTTTACCATCGTGGATATTTTTTTTCCTGCTGTTTTTAATTCATTTTGCGGCGGGTGGGGGAATATGGTTTCATTGTGCAACAAGCTGCCTTGTTCGTCGAGACAAACAATTTTGCAGCCCGATCTGTAACCGGGATCAATTGCAAGTACACGTGCCTTGCCCAGAGGCGGAGCCATAAGCAGTTGCCTGAGATTTTCAGCAAAGACCTGAATTGCCTGTGCATCAGCCGATTCCTTTGAAAAAGCCCTGAATTCGTTTTCCATGGAAGGTTTTAAGAGTCTTTTATAAGAATCGGCGATTGCTCTTAACATATGCGTTGCATGTTCTCCCTTGCTTTTAATGAACAGGGATGATAAACTTTCCAGGGCATGTTTTTCATCAGGTTCAATGCTGACCCTGAGAATTCCTTCTGATTCTGCCCTGTAGATCGCCAGGAGCCTGTGGGAGGGACATCGGTGAAGCAGCTCACTGAAATCGAAATAATCGGTGTATTTCACACCCTCGTTTTCTTTACCCTTCATCACATGTGATGCAATGATGGCAGTCCGGGAAAATAATCGGCGAACCTCATTCCGGGCATTTTGATTTTCACTGACGCGTTCAGCAATGATATCACGCGCACCCTGTAAAGCTTCCGCAACGGTTTTCACCTGGTCATTTATGAATTTTTCGGCATATGCAGAAAAATTGTTTTCCTGTTGTTTCATAATTGCATCTGCCAGCAGCTCCAGTCCTTTTTCCCTGGCCAGCATGGCACGTGTTTTTTTCTTCGGTTTATGGGGCAGGTATAAATCCTCCAGTTCTGCCATGGAAGCAGCATGAATGAGTTTCAACCTGAGTTCGTCCGTTAATTTGCCCTGTTCCACAATTGTCCTGAAAATGGTTTCCCGGCGCTTGTCCAGCTCCACGATTTTCCTGTACTGATCAATGACGGCAGAGACTTCAGTTTCATTTAAGCTTCCCGTTGCTTCTTTCCGGTATCGGCTGATAAAAGGAATCGTGGCATCCTTGTTCCAAAGTTCTACAGTATTCTCGACCTGCCACAAGGCAAGTTTTAAACGTTCGCTGATGGCTTGACCCCAATCCATTTTCAGTTTTAATAATTGATCCGAAATTTGTAAATTACGATGCAAAAGTATGGATTTTCAACCAACAGGTGGATGGAAACGCAAATAAATAATTCCTGCAGAATGCCTCAAAATAAAAATTATCCTGTTGATTATAAGCTTATTAGATCACAATCATTGGAATCCGGATTTTTGAGATTGTTGTCCGGACTGAATGATCACGCCCTGTCGCTGAGCAGATCAAGATCAGTTAAAAATGCTGATGTTGTCATTCATGAGGTCAGAAAAACCATGAAACGTTCCAGAGCATTGCTTAAACTATACAGGACTGCCATCGGTGAAGAAATTTATCAGCATGAGAATACCCTTTACCGGGATATAAGCCGCAGTCTTTCTGATATCAGAATCAGTTCGGTCAACATAAAAACATTAAACACGAGCGTGACCGGAAACAAATTAAAAGGTAATAAAAAGCAATACGGGGATCTGGTTCACCAGCTGCAAATGAACCACAAGGAAATGGTCCGTGAAAAACTGTCAGAACATCAGATGCTCCGCTCAATTACCCTTTTGTTAAAAGCTAATAAAAAGAAAATTACCATGCTCCCTGAATTTGAGTGCGACTTTGCAATGCTTGCGGCCGGACTCCGGAGAATGTACAAGAGATGTCTGGTAAATCTTCAGCGTGCCATGAGTCAGCCTGCTTCCGAAAACATCCACAGTTTCAGAAAGCCGGTCAAGTACCTCTGGAATCAGATGATCATTTTACGACCTTTATGGCCTCCGGCAATAGGTCTGTTTGTACGCCAGCTTGATACGCTTGGAGAGAGACTCGGTGTTGAACATGATATGGCCGAGCTCGAAAGCATGATCTTCAGCAATTATCATGCTGAAAAAGCAGGATTTGAACCGCTTATACACTTTATCAGGAAAGAGCGTCAATATACACAGAAGCTGGTGTGGCCCCTTGCACTTAAAGTCTTTGCTGAAAAACCGGGCGCTTTTTCAAACCGGATCACAGCCTATTGGTGCACATCCGCTTTTAATGCCGCCGGTTAGCGGCTTGTTTATTTATGAACTTATCAAGCCATTCTCCAATGATGAAACCCGCTCCGCTGAATATTGCAGTTTTGATGGCGTTTCTGGCGGCTGCATCATCTTCCCTGTGGTAAAACAGTGAAACAAATACACACCTGCAATTGCTTAATTAAATGCTGATATTGTGAATATGACACTTTATTCAGTTTTGGCAGCCGGAGTGCCCGTCCATTCATAAACGGCTGTAATTCCACTGTTTATATCAGCAGGTTGATCGAAAGGAACTTTATATGCCAACGTTTTTTCAACAGCTTTTGAGAACTCATCTATACGCGCCACAGCATCCATATAATCATTACTTAATGGATAAACAGGTTCAAATGCCGAAACAGCGTATCTCAGATTGTTTTCCAGCTCACCGTTCAACTGATCCAGTCTGTCGGATATAATTGTTTTTTCATTATAAATTATGTCTGTGGCAGGTGCTTCATAAACAATGGCTGATTTCAGTTCTTCTGTCCAGTTGTTAAGTCTTTTTTTAACTGCATCAAATTCAAAATCCTTAACAGCTTCACTTTTCACATTTAATGTGTCTGCTGAAAAAGCAGGTGCAACTATACCTGCAGCCAATATCAGGGTTACCATTCTGATGGTTAATGCGGAGTTCTTTTTAGTTTTCATTTTATTGTTCTTAATGCTTTGAACACAAATTCGCACAAAGTATGCCAAAACTTGTAAAAAACTTTAAATCAATATAATACATTAATTTTAACATACCGTTAATTGTTTTGATTCCGGACAGATTGTGTCCGGATGCGTACACGGGAAATCTGACTTTTTGTCCATTCAATCATTATGGTATAACTCTTGTATAATGATGAACATTGAATTTTAATAAAAGAGAGCAAATGCAATTTGATAAATTTACCATAAAATCTCAGGAAGCCGTGCAACGGGCTCATCAGATGGCTGTTGAAAGAGAACACCAGGCCATAGAATGCGGGCATCTGCTGAAGGCTATGTGGGAAATCGATGAATATGTCCTGCCCTTCATTTTTAAAAAGCTGGGTGTGAATGAACAGAAACTGGAAAACGATCTGATCAATATTTTAAATACGTATCCCAGGGTCAGTGGCGGACAGGTTTATCTGTCGGATCAGGCGAACAAAGCATTGTTGAAAGCAGAACAGTCTCTTAAGGATTTTAACGATGAATATGTTTCACTGGAGCACATGTTACTCGGCATGATACAGGTATCCTGTGACGTGTCCGATCTGTTAAAGGACAGTGGGTTGAACATCAGGGATGCAAAAGCTGCAATCAATGAGCTCCGCAAGGGCAGCAGGGTCACCAGCCAGTCTGCCGAAGAAACTTACCACGCACTCGCAAAATATGCGATCAATCTGAATGAGCGGGCGAAAAACGGTAAGCTTGATCCCGTTATCGGCAGGGAGGATGAAATCCGGCGGGTGTTGCAGATTTTGTCGAGACGCACCAAAAACAATCCGATACTCGTTGGTGAAGCTGGTGTCGGAAAGACCGCTATTGCAGAAGGTATAGCATTTCGCATTGTAAATGGCGATGTTCCTGATGATTTGTTGTCAAAGGAAATATACTCACTTGACATGGGTACTTTGCTGGCAGGTGCAAAATACAAGGGTGAATTTGAAGAAAGACTGAAGGCCGTTGTAAAGGAGGTTGTGGCTTCCGATGGCAGGATCATTTTATTCATTGATGAGATTCATACGCTGGTTGGTGCCGGTGGTGGCGGTGAAAGCGCCATGGATGCGGCCAATATACTGAAGCCGGCCCTGGCTAAGGGAGACCTGAGATCTGTTGGTGCCACCACTCTAAATGAATACCAGAAGTATTTTGAAAAGGACAAGGCACTGGAACGGCGATTTCAGAAAGTATATGTTGATGAACCCGATGAAGAGGATGCTATTTCGATCCTTCGCGGCATAAAGGAACGGTACGAAAACTACCACAAGATCCGCATTATGGATGAGGCCATTGTAGCCTCCGTTCAGCTTTCCATGAGGTATATAAGCGACCGTTTCCTGCCGGACAAGGCAATCGATCTGATTGATGAAGCTGCTGCACGTCTCAGGCTGGAAATGAATTCCAAACCGGAGGAAATCGATACACTTGACAGGAAAATACAGCAGCTTGAGATTGAGAAAGAAGCATTCAAACGGGAGAAGGATCAGATGCGTGTACAAAGCATCAGCAATCAGCTTGCACAGTTTGAAGATGAACGCAAACAGCTGATGGCTTTATGGAAAAATGAAAAGATGGATGTTCTGAAGATCCAGCAGCTGAAGCAGGAAATTGAAAACCTGAAATACCAGGCTGAAAGATATGAGCGCGACGGAGATTTCGGAAAGGTTGCTGAAATACGGTATGGGTTGCTTCCGAAAGCAGAAGCACGCCTGGAAGAAACCGTTCAGAAATTAAAAGATTATGAACGGGATGGAAAACGTATGGTCCGGGAGGAAATTAATTCCGAGGATATTGCCGAAGTGGTTTCACGGTGGACCGGTATTCCTGTGAAACGGATGCTGCAAAGTGAAAAGGAAAAGCTGCTTTATATTGAAGACGAACTTCATAAGCGGGTCGTGGGACAGGATGAAGCGATTCATGCAGTTGCTTCAGCCATCAGAAGAAGCCGTACCGGACTCTCTGACGCACATAAGCCTGTGGGCTCATTCCTGTTCCTGGGCACTACCGGTGTCGGAAAAACAGAACTGGCACGTGCTCTGGCCGGGTACCTGTTTAATGATGAGAACCTGCTGACGCGGATAGATATGAGCGAATACCAGGAAAGGCATGCTGTATCGCGACTGGTAGGCGCCCCTCCGGGGTATATCGGATATGAGGAAGGTGGTCAGCTTACAGAGGCCGTCAGGAGAAAACCCTATTCCGTAATACTGCTTGATGAAATTGAAAAGGCCCATCCCGATACCTTCAACATTCTTTTACAGGTTCTGGAGGACGGACGGTTGACCGATAATAAGGGAAGGGTTGCCAATTTTAAGAATACCATTGTCATCATGACCTCAAACCTGGGATCCGATATCATCAGGGATAATTTTGAACAAATCAGGGAGAGCAATGCGGAAACCATTATTGAAAATACAAAGAACCAGATCTTCGACCTGCTGAAGCGTACCGTAAGACCTGAATTTCTGAACAGGATTGATGATCTGATCATGTTCAAGCCTTTGACCAGAGCGGATATATCAGGTATTATAAGGATTCAGCTGAGCCTTTTACAACAGGTACTGAAGAAACAGGAAATCAGCTTTTATGTTACCCGGAATTGTATGAAATATCTTGAAGAGCAAGGATTTGACGTGCAGTTTGGGGCCAGACCGTTGAAACGGCTGATACAGAAGAAAATCATGGACGAAATCTCGCTTGCCATACTGGAAGACAGGGTAAAAGCCGGTGCACACATTGTAATTGATACTGTGGATGGACGGACCGTGATCAGGGAACCGGATCGTGATCAAGAAAAAGAAATGTTCAGCACCTGAAAGCGTGATTATCCTTTCGAGCTTATCAGATTAAGCATATCTCTATTTTTAATTTCAATGAAGTGACCTTTAACCGAAATGATCCCGTCTGCTTCAAACTCCTTCAGTACCTTGCTTACGCTCTCGCGCGTAGCATCAATCAGATTGCCTGTTTCCTCCTGTGTCAAAGGTATGCTGAATGAATCAGATTTGAATATCTTAATTGAAAACTCAAGCAGCACATCCGCTATTTTACCCCGTATCTGTTTTTGAGTCCGGTTGGCACAACGGTAAAAAACCTCCAGTTCATTGCGGCACAATTCCATCATGATCTCATAAGCAAATTCTGAATTTGTCATAAACAACTGCTTGAAGGTGGTCATGTCAATATAACATACTTCTGCCAGACCGATTGCCGTCACCGAATACTGATTGATCTTGTTGCCGAACGTGGTGGGTAATCCCAGATATATTGGAGCTTTAACGATACGCACAATCTGCTCATGATAGGGTCCGGTTATGTGAACCTTGGCCAGACCATTGCAAAGGTATGCCACATTGGTTGAAAAATTACCCTGCCTGATTATGGAATCATTTTTCTGAAATTCCACCAGCGTACAATTGCAGGAAAGCTGCTCAGTCTCTTCATCGCTGAGTTTTGAAACGGCTTTCGATTTTAAATTGCAGAGTTTACATGCTTCTATCATATTGCAAAGATAGATCAAATTGTGAAATAAATCACAATTTGGTTTAATCAGCTTAACAGTCAAAGTAAACATTTATTTAAATAAAGTAGCGTTTCTTTGTTATTGGAATAACAATATTTTTATAAACCTAAACCATAAGCTATGGAACCCAAGAAACTATGCCTCGCATTATATACCGGCAGTGTGGACAAGCTTACCGCAGCCGGAATTATCCTTAGCGGGGCTGCGGCAAATGATATGCAGGTCGATATTTATGTATTGCTGCAGGCGGCCCGTGCATTCAGAAAGGACATAGGGGATGATGCAAACAAGTTAAATATGGCCGAGAACCCTGATCTTAAAAAGGAATTCCTGGAGTCCCTTAAAAACCTGAATGTAAAGACATGGGTCGAGTTTTTTAGGGAAGCCAAAGCGATCACCAATGTGAAAATTCATGTTTGCGGACTGGCCGGTAAGGTTTGGGGTGGTGAAAAACTTGATGATTTTATTGATTTAGCAGATGATATATGCGGAATAGGAGCCTATATTCAATCTGCTGAAGAAGCAGACATAAATTTATTCATTTAAAAACAGAAATATGACACCAGAAGAATTACAAAGTCTGAATGCCAGCAAGATCGTTGATGCAAGAGGAACTGCCTGTCCGGGTCCTCTGCTTGAAGCAAAAAAGGCAATAGGTACGATTAATTCCGGCGATACAATGGAGGTTTTATCAGCTGATGAAGGAACGAAAGTAGACATCCCCAAGTGGTGCACCAAGCAGGGTCATGAATATCTCGGGACTCTTAATGAGAGCGGATATTACAGAATTTTTCTCAAGAAAAAATAAGCAACGGCCATGAATGCAAGCGATAAAAAGAACGCAAAGATCCTTGTTTTCTCAACTGACAAGATATCCGATCCCGCTATTGACATGGCAGGATTGCTAAAACTGTACTATCCGGTTAAAGTATATACCATTGCAATACCTTGCTCAAGCGCCGTCAAATCCAGGTGGATTATGCATGCGTATGAAAAAGGCTTTGACGGGGTCTTTATTGCTGCTGATGGAAGCGATTGTCCTTATGATGAATCATGTACCGAAAAAACCGGACTGATTGTTGCAAAAACTCAGGAATTAATGAAGCAGAAAGACATGGATCCTGCCAGGTTGCGTATGTCCGCAGTTTGTTCAGTATGCAGCGAAGCTTTTGTCAGGCAAATGAAAAGCTTCAATGAATATCTGAGCAAAAGCGCATAGTCATGCAGGAAGCAAAGAGGGAAGCAACATTTGATGCTTTGGTAGTCGGTGGTGGCATTGCAGGATGTGAGGCGGCCCTGAACATTGCAAATAATGGTTATACGGTTTTACTGGTTGAGAAGGATTTATCCATCGGAGGTAAAATGATCCTGCTCAGCAAAGTCTTTCCAACCCTGGATTGTGGCGCCTGTATTACAACTCCCAAAGTTTCCGAGATTGCCAGGCACACTAATATCAATATTTTTACGGGTAGCGAAGTCAAAAACATTTCATTGAACGGTAAGCATAAGTTTAAGGCAAGCGTGTTGAAGAATCCAAGGTATGTGATCGAAGAAGATTGTACTGGTTGCCAGCTTTGTGAGGAAGCATGCCCGGTAAATGTTCCCGACCAGTATCAGTACGGTATGGTTGGCCGCAAAGCTGCATACATTCCGTTCACCATTGCCAGTCCAAGAGTTGCTGCTATCGATATAGAAAACTGTACCCTATGTGGAGCCTGCGAGAGGGTTTGCCCGACAAAATGCATTGACTTTACACAGGAAAAGGAAGTATGGGCCGTATCCGTTAAAACCGTCATTCTTGCAACAGGTTTTCACTTATTCGATCCGCTCAGGATGCCGAGATATGGCTTTGGATCATATAAGAATGTGATTACTTCCATGCAGATGGAAAGACATCTTGCTCCCACACGGCCTTTCCATACCGTTCTGAGGCCTGGCGACGGAAAATTGCCAGACAGGATAGCATATGTTCTGTGCACCGGCAGCAGGGATGCATCAGTTGGAAACCCAATATGCTCACAGATCTGCTGCATGTATTCCATCAAGCAGGCACAATTACTGATGGGTGCCCTGCCCATGGCCGATGTGACCATATATTACATAGACATCAGGGCTTTTGGAAAAGGATTCAACGAGTTCTATGAACAAGCCATTGGAATGGGTGTAAACTTTATTAAAGGGAAAATCGGGAAGATCACGGAAAAAGAAAACGGAAATCTGATTCTTCGTTATGAAGATGTGAGTTCAGGTAAACTTCAGGAAGCGGAACATGACCTGGTTGTCCTTTCGGTGGGAGTATTGCCCAATCAGGATTCACAGATCTTTTTTTCAGATCGTTCCCTGCAGGAAGATGCTCATCACTTTATACGGCAGCCAGATTCTCTTTTAAATCCTGCAAAAACCAGCATCGAAGGTGTATTCGTTGCCGGCACTGCAACCGGTCCGATGGACATTCCTGATTCGATCCTCTCTGCAGGAGCCGCCTCCGCTGAAGCAATCAGTTATATAATTCAATCGTAATGAGCAAGAGAATAGGAGTGTACATATGTCGTTGCGGTGGCAATATTTCCGATTATGTGGATGTCGACAAAGTTAAGGGCGCAATTGAGAAAGAGAAAGACGTCGTATTGACCAAAACTACCATGTTTGCCTGTGCCGATGCAAACCAGAAAGAAATGGAAAAGGATATACAGGAAAACGATCTTGATGATGTAATTGTGGCTTCCTGCTCTCCGAAACTGCACCTTACTACATTCAGGGCCGTTACTGTAAGAGCCGGATTAAATAAATTTAATTACTATCATGCAAATATCCGTGAACAGGTGTCATGGGCTCATTCCGATGATAAACCGGGTGCCACTGAAAATGCCATCCGCGTAGTTAAAGCAGCTATTGCAAAAATGCGGCATGCAAAACCCCTTAAACCCATTAAAATTCATTCTAAAAAAGCTGTAGCTGTATTAGGTGCCGGAGTTGCAGGAATGAGAGCTGCGATTGCACTGGCCGCCATGGATTGTGAAGTTTATCTGATTGAACGGAATCATTTTGTTGGTGGCCATACAGCACAATGGGAAGAACTGTTCAATTCTGAAGAAACAGGAAAAAATGTAATCAGCCGTTTATTTCACGAACTGCTTCTTTATAAGAACATTACAATCTATACCGGAGCTCAGGTTATTGAAAATGCCGGACACATCGGCGACTTCATGTTAAAAGTTCGGGTTGAACCTGCATATATTGATGAAATCCCTGATCCTTTAGAAATAAAGAAAGCTATTGAGGTTTGTCCGGTTGAGGTTCCCGATTCATTTAATTTTAATCTTACACAGCGAAAAGCAATCTACCGGAATAACCCGGAAGAATTTCCCGAAAAAACCGTAATAGATATTAAGAATTGCACCCGTTGCGGTGAATGTGAAAAAGTTTGCAAATCAATTAATTTCAGTCAGAAAGAAAAAATAATCACCTTACATGCAGGAACCGTACTTTTTGCAACGGGCTTTGATCCCTATACCCCCAGGGAAAATGAATTCGGATACAGCAGGATCAGCAATGTGATCACGCTTCCGCAGTTTATGCGATTGATAGCCCTGTGCGACAAAAAGTTGATTTATAAAGGGAAAGAAGTAAACAAAATAGCATATGTTTATTGCGTGGGCAGCCGGCAACCGGATGGAGAAAACAAATACTGCTCCCGCTATTGTTGTACTGCAGCAATTTTTACTTCCATTAATGTCAGAAAAAAATACAGGAATATTGCAAACTATCATTTTACGAGAGGTGTAAGAACGTATGGCAAACAGGAAGTCTATTACAATGAATCTCTGAGAATGGGCGACGTTTACCTGCAGTCGTTTGATCATGAACTGCCTGTTGTTTACCAGAAGGGAAATAAAACCCTTGTCAAAATCAATGATATACTGACCGAACAAAGGGAACTGGAACTGGAAGCGGACCTTGTAGTACTTGTAACGTCCATGGTGCCTCGTGAAGACCAATCAACTGCTTCTTTGTTTAAATTGCCGAAAGGCAGGGATAAATTCCTTAAGGAAATCCATATGAAACTCAGGCCTGTGGAAACAGTGATCGATGGAATTACCATTGCTGGTACCTGTCAGGGCCCCATGAACATAGCAGAATCGGTCAATTCTTCACTTTCGGCTTCGGCGAAAGCTTTTTCTTACATCAGCAAAGGAGAGCTTGAACTTGAACCCATCGTTGCCTCAATAAACAAGAATCTCTGTAGCTGGTGTAATGCATGTTATGAGGCTTGCCCGTTCGATGCCATAAACAAAGTTGACGAAGGCTCCAAATCTTATGCAGTGATCAACAATTCCATTTGCAAGGGTTGCGGAATGTGCCTCCCGGTCTGTCCCTACGATGCAATTGAACTGATCACGTATTCAAACCGGGAAATTGAAGAAATGATCGATATGCTTGCAAAGGATTGATTTATAATTATATCTGATTGTCTATCAGTTAAATCATAGAGAAATGGAAGTTGAAAAAGGGCAGACATATAAATACCTGCGAGAAAAATATGAAATACCTGTTGAAGTGAAAGAACAGCTTAAAAATTATACAAAGATCAAAAAAGCCATTCTGGATGCTCTCAGGGATCATGAAATGACAATTGCCCAAATATCTGAATTGCTTTCCCTGTCACGACATGAAGTGGTTTATTACCTCATGTCACTGATCAAATACGGTTTTGTTCAGGCCGGCGAGCTGGATGAAATGGATGAATATTATATGTACAAGCGTTTGAAATAATGACTGCAATCAACTCAGAACTGGCTAAAGAGCTGAATGAATTCGGAACATTTGATTTCAGTGCCTGTTATAATTGCGGAAATTGCACGGCAGTATGTTCCCTGACTACCGAAGATGAATCATTTCCCCGAAATATGTTGCGATACAGCATGGTGGGACTGGAAAATGACATTAAGGTTTCACTGAAACCCTGGTTGTGTTATTATTGTGGTGATTGTTCCACTTACTGTCCGCAAAATGCATATCCCGGGGAACTGATGATGACACTCAGGAGGTGGCTCACTTCAAGGTATGACTGGACAGGGTTATCCGGCTTGTTATACAAATCGGCCGTATGGAATATTTTTGCTTTCCTGCTGGTTGCTGCCGGAGTAATTGTTTATGCAGCTTTCAATAGTTTTGATCTTGCAGAAATTATGCATGGAGGTCATCTTTTCGAAATGATCGCCATTGCAGGTGTTTTTGCTGCTATTTTGTTTCCGAATATTATCCGTATGTGGTATTTTACAATTATTAAAGCCGGAATTAAAGCACCTGTAAAGTTATATCTAAAGCCAATAGGATCGTTTTTTGTGCATATGTTTACACAGAAAAGGACACTCTCCTGCAATGATAACAAATTCAGGTGGTTCGAACATTTTATACTGGTAATTGGTTACCTGTCACTGCTTTTTATTACCGTGTTTCTCAACTGGTTTGAAACCCAAAGCCTGTTTATTAACCTGCTCGGTTATTTTGTCAGCGCTGTTGTTTTTATCGTGACTTTTCACTTTATTTTTGAACGCATCAGGAAAACAAAAGAAATCAGCAAGTTTTCGCAACCCTCCGACTGGTTGTTTGTGATATGGCTTTTCCTGATGGGAATCACTGCATTTCTGGTACGGCTATTCATCGATCTGAACATCCTTGAACATAACATCTGGTTATACCTCGTGCATTTGATCATTCTTGCCCAATGGGCATTGCTCATTGTTCCATTCGGAAAGTGGACCCATTTCCTTTACCGTTCTTTTGCCATGTATTTCCAAAAAATTATCACTGATCATTCTGGATTTTCCGGGAATTAAGATGCTGTACCGGTTATCTTTGCCGGATGGGTGCATTGATAATAAAGACAATGTATAAACAGGAATCTCCAATTTGGCAGAATCTCTAATGCAGTGAAGAAAGGGGAGAAATCAATACCCGGAAAAAAAGCCGGACACATATCCGGTCCGGCTTTGAGTGTTGTGTAAGCTGAATGTATTCTCAATGAGGTAACAGCACTTTGTCAATAACGTGCACTACACCGTTGGTCCCCTGAATGTCAACCAGGATAACATTGGAAGTGCCGTTAATGGTAACGGTTGAACCTACGTTAACAGAGATGTTGTCTCCATGAAGGGTGGGAACATCACC
>JAFGRC010000149.1 GCA_016935355.1 Bacteroidales bacterium | reverse complement strand
GGGCATCCGTCACATGCTCCCTTAAGCCTGACCTTTACAGAAAGGTCATCAGTAACATCAATCAGCTCCACATCCCCTCCGTCAGCTTTCAGATAAGGCCGTACTATTTCGATGCCAGAATTTATCTTTTCAATAATGGCTTTTTTTTGTTCTGCTTCCATATTATAATATTTATCGTGAATTACTTGCTTTTCCTTTTTTAATCTCCACTATTCTGGTTGGTTCCTGTTCTGCATTGCGTTTGTCCAACTGTATGACGAGATTGTCGGCAACCGTTTTAAAAGCTTCACTTACCGGATCTTTATGCAATACTGATGGTTCTCCGTTGTCACCTCCTTCACGGATACCCTGAACCAGGGGAATCTGTCCGAGTAAAGGAATTCCAAACTGTTCTGACAATTTCCTGCAGCCGTCCTTACCGAAAATATAATATTTGTGATCCGGTAATTCTTCCGGTGTAAACCAGGACATGTTTTCAATAAGTCCGAGCACCGGTACGCTCACCGACGGATTGCGAAACATGTTAATTCCCTTGACTGCATCTGCCATGGCAACATCCTGTGGTGTGGATACAATCACCGCTCCTGTCACGGGAACACTCTGGACCAATGTCAGGTGAATATCGCTGGTACCGGGAGGAAGGTCAATAAACATATAATCCAGAACCCCCCAGTCGGTTTCCCTCATCAACTGCTGAAATGCATTGGATGCAAGAGGCCCGCGCCAGACAGTAGCGTCCCCGGGATTGATGAAAAAACCTATGGAAAGGGTCTTTACTCCGTATCTGTCAACAGGAACTATGCAGTCTTTTCCGTTGATTTTCGTCATCTGAGGACGGACATCCTCTGCTTTCAACATTTTTGGAACCGACGGCCCGAAAATATCTGCGTCAATGAGTCCTGTTTTCGCACCAGCAGCCGCAAATGCCACGGCAAGATTCACGGCCACGGTTGATTTTCCCACACCACCCTTACCCGATGCAATGGCTATGATATTCCGTACTTCAGGCAAATACTGCCTTTTGGATCCGGTAACGGGTTTCATAAGGGTCTGAATGTCAACATTCACATTGACCTCCGTTCCGAAGCCATCAGTGAGTTCCTGAATGCATGCTTTTTTAATGGATGATTGCAAAGGATCGTTGAAATTTTTGAATACCAGCGCAAATTCTATATTGTGCTGTTCCACCTTCAGATCTTTAACAATACCCATCGTGACAATATCCTTGCCCGAAACCGGATGAACAATCCTTCGCAATACTTCAATAACTTGATTTTCACTCAAATTCATAACATTAAAATGTTAAATTAATGATGCTCTAACGGTTTCCAAAGATAATATACTTTTCCTGCAATCCGGATTTTATTTAGATTAATTCTTTATAAGGATCCCAGAAGACTTTGTCAAATTCTTCGATCTGATCGTTTTCAATTTTGATCCCTTCGCTTTCCAGCAATTCCTGCATCAGATTTCCATACCTGAAGTGATTCTTGCCGGTCAACACCCCGATCCGGTTCACCACCCGGTGCGCCGGTATGAAACCTGACCAGTAATGCGATGCGTTCATGGCCCAGCCTACCAGGCGGGCTGACTGCGGAGCTCCTATATACCGGGCAATGGCACCATATGTGGTAACCCTTCCTTCCGGGATCAAACGCACAACTTCATATACCCGGTCAAAAAAACTCTGGTTTTCCTGATTCAGCCGGTTCTTCGATGATCGTTCCATAGGGCAGTTCGAAACACAGATATTTTATTTTCAAATTCTTCTCCAGATATTGCTTTTCGTAAAATGTTCTGATGCGCAGGATATCATTTTGTATACCGGAATGATACAGATCTTCGGTTGTGTAAAGTATTCTGAAATTATTGCGGACAGCCAGTTCATGTGTATAGCGGTAAAGTGTTTCACTGTCCGTTTTCAAATGTATGAGTCCGTTTTCCCTGAGAAATTTCTGATAGGATAGAAGAAACCTGGATGATGAAAGTCGTTTGCGCCCTTTTTTTAATTGCGGGTCAGGAAAAGTAAGCCAGATCTCATCCACTTCTGATTTTCCGAAAAAGGAATCGATCAGTTCAATACGGGTGCGGATAAAAGCCACATTGGATATTCCTTCCAGAAGTGCCGTATGTGCACCTTTCCAAATGCGGGCACCTTTGATATCGACACCGATAAAACTGGCTCCGGGAAAGTTTCTGGCCAGACCGATGGTGTATTCTCCCTTGCCGCAACCGAGCTCGAGAATGATGGGATTTTCATTACCAAAATATGAGTTTTTCCACCTTCCTTTAAAAGGATGATCTTTCCGGAAAACTTCCCCGAAATCAGGTTGAAGAACGTTGGGAAATGTTTTCATTTCTGCAAACCGCTGCAGTTTTTTTTTGGGCATACCGGTTGATCTTTTACAGCATGGATGCTAATTTTTGTCTGCCGCCTCAATCCGGAGTCCGATATTGCTGATATGCCGCAGATCCTGAACACGCATAGCCTGTTCAATATCAAAGGTATATATTCCCCGTACGGGAAATCTGATGTTTGATTTATAGGGATGTTGTGTGGTATAAATACTTGCGGCGCCTTTCCCCAGCCATTTACCAAGTTCATCCGCCAGGACAACCTCAACGGTGTCTTTCAATGAATTTCCATCCGGTGAATGTGCAGTTACGAACAGATACAGGTTGGAATATGGATACCGGTCCGCATTGCGCACACCAATATAGATATTATATGATCTGATTGTATCACTGATGTTCACATTAAAGTGCAGCACATTTTTACTGTTCCATACATCACCCGGGATTTCAGTATATTCTTCAAATAACTTACGTGTGTCACATGATAGTGTGATTAGTGCTATTGAAAGGATCAGACCGGCTTTTTTCATAGAATTGTCAACGGTATTTTTTACGAAATTTTCTTTGCGTCTTTTTTTCGGTTGGAGCATCCTCATAGTTGGCGAGACTGGATTCGTCATCCATAAGCTGGTACTTGTAGTCGATGATGGGAGCTATGTTCACTGCTGCAACGCTTTCCAGTTTTTTAACCTTTTCCCCTTTTCTGTTCCTGACAATGATCTCCTTCACCTGATCGACCGAAAGGCAGACAATCTCCGAGGGCATTTCTTTCTTTGAAGAATACCACATCAGTCTTTTAAATACATCCGTCTTCTGGTGAAAGAACTGTCCCTGCTCCGTTTCCAGCAGAATGGATGTGTCCGGAAAATCCTTCTGAGCATCCAGATATGCTGCCAATTCATAATTCAGGCAACATTTCAGTTTGCCGCACTGCCCGGTAAGTTTCTGTGGATTGAGCGACACCTCCTGATACCTTGCTGCATTTGTCGTTACCGATACGAAATTGGTGATCCATGTCGAACAGCACAGTTCCCTGCCGCATGACCCGATACCCCCGATACGGCCGGCTTCCTGTCTGGCACCGATCTGTTTCATTTCAATCCTCACCTTCAAACGCTCGGCCAGCACTTTAATAAGTTCCCTGAAATCAACGCGATCATCAGCAATGTAGTAAAAGATCGCCTTGGTCCCGTCACCCTGGTACTCCACGTCCCCTATTTTCATTTCCAGTTTTAAATCGCCGGTGATTTTCCTGGAATCGATCATGGTCTTGAACTCCTTTGATATGGACTCTTTCCATTTGTCGATGTCAACAGATTTTGCTTTCCTGTAGATCTTTTTGAATTCTGTAGACTCTCCGGGTATGTTGTTTATATTCAACTGCAACTGAACTGGCATTCCTGTAAGCGATACGATCCCGATATCATGTCCGGGTGATGCTTCAACAGCAACAACATCACCCTTTTGCAGCTTAAGACTGTTCACATTTTTGTAATATCCCTTGCGGGTATTCTTGAATCGCACTTCCACTATATCGCAATTATGATAATGCTCCGGAATATCCCTGTGCAGGTTTATGGCATCCAGTTTATTGCCTCCGATATCGTAACAGGAAAATGCGTCAGTCTGGTCTTTAACCAGTTTGTGGCATCCCCGTCCTTCAAATAGCTCTCCCATGGCAAATAAAATTATTGACAAAAATAATCAAATTTGACTTAACCGCATCAATCCGTAATCTGCCATAATATCTCATAATCCCAGTTGGACCTGGCTTCTGTCCTTGTCTTATTATAGAACACGGATTCGGGCTGGATTTTCCTGAAATAATTGCCGGTATCCCATTTTTTGTTGTTATTACGGTCATGAATGGCTTTTAAGGAATAGGTCCCCGGTATCATATATTCAAATGTGAAGGTTCCCGGCCGTTCCATAAAATGTTGCCGGACAATCTGTTCCTTTGCATCCATGAGCTGTATTATGAGGGGAAAATAGGCACTTTCTACCGTAACCCGTATGTTTGCATAATAATCTTCAGGCAGGGTACTGAAATTTAACCTGACCGAATCATTTTCCAGTCCGAAAATATCACTTACGGCCCCGGGCAGAATGACCAGGTGGTATTGACTCTCTTCTTCCCAAAGCGCCGAAATCATGAAACACCTGATGTCGTTCGTATCCCTGACAACAGTAAATGCATGATCATATTCAAGTGAATCAACGATCCTTTTTAACTCAACACGCCCGGGATCTAATTCTGCCAGAGGTGTGCCGGCAATATAGCGGATCATGGCTTTCGGTTCAATGGATCTGTTATTGGCTGTACCGGACGTGAGTCTCAGTCCAGTCTCACGCTGCGGTTCAAGTGCATCTTCCTGCCGCCTTGCGGCTGACCTTGCCCTTTCCGTTGGTCTGTAAAGAAGTTGAACCGTATCATGTTGCATGATAAATTGTTCTTCAGGGTCTGTCGTCATAAATGACACTTCCAGATCGATCCTTTCCATGGCCGCAATTGAAGTATCCGTAATCCAGTATCTTATGCTGTCCATATCCGATGTATATTGCGCTATGAACCATGTGCTGTCGGGTTCGAAGTTCAGGGGTCTTATCGTAACGGAATCATACGCTGAACGTGTAAAAGTGAGGAAAACTTCCCGGGGAGATTCGCGGCTCCTTGTATTCAGGAATATCCTGCCGGTCTCTTCATAAAAATAGTACATATCCAGTTTCACGGCCTGCAGAAGGAATCCTTCATCGCGAACCGTATCAGCCGTTTGTACGGTATCTGAAATGATGTGTATTTCCTCAACGGTTTCCGGACCGATAACCACAAGGGTATCGGCAAATGCAATGGCATCTGTAAGGGGATCATACCGCAGATCACCGTCCGTATCTTTTAATGCAATTACCCTGAAGGTACCGGGACGGATATTGTTAACCAGAAAATGACCACTTTCGTTAATTCCGCCCAGATAACGTGGTAGTTCGAGCAACGGGACAGAATCACCCGGATCTTCATACAACATAATATAAACATCCTCACTTTCCAGAGGGGGTTTATGATCAGTGGCACTCAATGCCGTTCCGGTCAATGCAAGCGAATCAATATAACTGCCGGTCGAAAAGACAAATTCAAATCTTTTCAGGATATTTCCTTCATTGTTGTCAGTAATTGCATCACCGAAATTCATTGTATATGTTGTATTCGGCAACAGATCATTGTTCAGGCTTATCAGTATGTATTTGCTTCTTACCCTGACATCAGGCCTGATTTCCAGCGGGGGGGACACAAGCAACTCTCTGTTCAGATTCTTCAGTACAATATATTCATCGAATAAAATAGTTATTTCATTACCGGAAAAATTAATCGTCCGGTTTCCCGGTTCACTTTTCACAACTAACGGAGGAGTTGTGTCTCTTGGTCCGCCTGTTGGAGCGCCCACCTGCGCGCAGCCATACAGGAGTATAATAAACAGTATGGCCAGGTTATGGCAGCAAATTATCCTTTTTGTATTATTCCTTTTAGAATAAATGATCTTTGTTTTATTCTTCTTTTCTGGACAAACGCTTTCTGTGGTCTTTCCAAGGGATCCTGGCATGGTTTATCGTGTTTATGTTCACCGGTATTAAAAGTCCGGACCGGTTACCGTCATGATCATATTAAAATCATTCCATCAGCAAATATAAATAACAAAAGTGTTGCGCTATAGGTAGTTTTATTAGATTTGCAGAAATATTTATATTTCCGGCTATGTCAATAACATACATTATCTGGAACGTAAGGCCACAGCTGATTGATTTTGGAAATTTTGAAATCAGGTATTACAGCCTTCTTTTTGCTCTTGGTTTTGTTGCAGGTTATATCATTTTGTCGCGAATATTTAAAAATAAAGGCCTTCAGCCCGAAATCATTGACAAATTGACCATATACATGGTTATCAGCACCATTATCGGAGCAAGACTCGGACATTGTCTTTTCTATGAGTTTGATTATTACAGTCAGCATATCCTTGAAATCTTCCTGCCCTGGCAGGGTACCCCGGGTAAGGATTTCCGGTTTACGGGCTTTCAGGGACTGGCCAGTCACGGAGCAGCTGTGGGAATTCTGGCCGGAATATACCTTTTTGCCCGTAAAACAAAAATGTCATACCTGTGGGTGATGGATATGATCGTAATGGTAACGGCACTGGCCGGTGCGATGATCCGGACGGGCAACCTGATGAATTCGGAAATATACGGAAAACCAACGAACAGCAATTATGGCTTTGTTTTTACACGGGATCTTACTGACCTTTTAACGGACCAGTACGATGACCGCATCCGGCATATCAGTTACAGTAAAATTAAAAATGTGGAAAACAAGGGCGGATACGTTCCCGTTGAAATGAACATAACATTTGCCAGAAATGTTAATGATGAGCAAATTGTGAAACAACTGGGCGATTATGTGCTGATGGATGATTTATCCCGCTATAATTTTGACAGCAACGTAAAAGCTCCGGAAAACGACTCAATAAATTATAAGTTTGAAAGGGATATCAGGGGTTTTCATTTCACTGCCACCATCCTTGGAATGCCCCGTTTTCCTTCGCAGATTTACGAGGCATCGTGTTATCTGTTGATTTTCTTTTTGTTGTTATTTGTTTATTACAAATATAATGAACGCCTCCGGGAAGGCTTTCTTTTCGGTTTGTTTCTGACACTTGTGTTCTTGTCCAGATTTCTCATAGAATTCATCAAGGAAAATCAGGAATCCTTTGAGGACAGCCTTACACTGAATATGGGACAGATACTGAGCATTCCGTTTGTATTGATAGGAATAGGATTCATAATCTGGCGATGGCCGGAAAAGAAAACTGCGTAACTTTGCTTTTTAAGCTCCTTGTGTTTTGAATCGTCATGATCACCGGCCACATGATTCAGACAATGCAGGAATAAAAGAGAAGAATTTACTCCTGTCCACTGTCCTGAATTTCACAATCACCATTGCAGAAGTTATTGGGGGACTGCTTTCGAACAGTCTGGCACTGCTGTCCGATGCGTTGCATAACCTGGGCGATACATTTGCCCTATTCATTGCCTATATTGCCCATCTTGTCAGCCAGCACAGGTATTCAACCAAAAGGACCTTTGGCTATAAACGGATTGAGATCCTGGCTGCGCTCTTCAATGCTGTTGTCCTGACAGTTATTATTATTTATCTTTTTGTGGAGGCTTATCAACGTCTGCGGGATCCGCAACCCATTAAAGGTCTTATCATGTTCGTTGTGGCTGTGGCAGGCTTTCTGGCCAACCTGATTTCCGTTTTCCTGCTGAGAGAACATAAAAACCACAATCTCAACATCAGGTCGGCTTACCTGCACCTGTTTGGTGATACGGTATCTTCCATCCTGGTGATCATTACGGCCGTTCTGATCTATTTTTTCGGTCTGTACTGGATCGACCCGCTGGTAACGTTTATGCTGGGCATCTATTTGCTGAAGGAAACTTACCAGATCATCCGGGAAGCTGTTGATATTCTGATGCAGAGTACGCCGCAAGGGCTTGATCTGAAAAAGCTTAAAAAAGCGCTGGAAGAAATTCCCGAAATTGACAACATCCACCACATTCATGCCTGGAACCTGAATGATCAGGAGATACACTTTGAATGCCATGTGGATCTGATCCATGATCTGAAGATCAGTGAAACGGAAAAAATCAGGAAACAGATCGACGATATTCTGCTAAACCATTTCGGCATCATCCATGTTACCATTCAGTTCGGGTACCATTGCTGTGACGATAAAAGCATGATTTATTACAGTTAAGGAAAAAACCGGAAGTTTGAATTATTGTGTTTCGACACCGGCATGGATTTGCTGAAACCTTTCTGCTTATTGTTATTTCTAATTGGTTTTTTATCTTTGCTTCTCAGTTCATATACTTACTTAGCCCTTATAATTTAAACCAATCGACCGATGTATAAAATAGTATTGTTACGACATGGTGAGAGTACCTGGAATAAAGAAAACCGCTTTACGGGATGGACCGATGTTGATCTGTCCGAAAAAGGTATAGCAGAAGCTCATGAATCAGGTAAGATGATGAAGGAAGCCGGTTTTGAATTTGATATTGCATACGTTTCCGTTCTGAAAAGGGCTTTGAGAACCCTCTGGCTGGCCCTTGAAGAAATGGATCAGTTGTGGATCCCATGGATCAAGACCTGGCGTCTGAACGAACGTCATTACGGTGCACTTCAGGGCTTGAATAAAGCTGAAACTGCTGCCAAACACGGTGAAGAAAAAGTCAAGCTCTGGAGACGCAGTTACGATGTCCCGCCTCCCGGACTTGAAAAAACCGATCCGAGATATCCGGGCAACCAGCGTATGTATGCAGATGTTGATTTTCGGGATATTCCCACGACCGAATGTCTGAAAGATACTGTTGAAAGGTTTCTTCCTTTCTGGCATGATACCATTGCTCCCGCTATCAGAACCGGAAAAAGGATACTGATTGCCGCGCACGGAAACAGTCTCAGGGCACTTGTCAAATATCTCGACAACATGTCCGACGAAGAAATTATCAGCCTGAACATCCCCACCGGTGTTCCGCTTGTTTATGAGCTTGATGAAGATCTCAAGCCCATCAAACACTATTACCTGGGTGATCCGGAAGCTATCAGAAAAGCCATGGAAGCCGTAGCCAACCAGGGGAAGGCAAAATGAAGCTGTACCGGTGTTAGTTTTTAATTCCGCTGCAAAAGCAGGTTGATTGTTCCATTCCGGAAGAACTTCCCGTCTTTGGTCCGGCAGGCGTCTGTTGCCAGATAGCCGCGGCTTACCGACAAGTCAGGGTCTTTTACCGATTTGTCAATCGTGAATCCGTTTTAAGTGACTATTTTTAAATCACAATTCATTAAAATGAGATTTAAAAATGGAAACAAAACCTTATGACCGCAGATTATGGCTCGGTATCGGCGTGGTGCTGATCGGATTGTTCTTCCTTGCAGATAATTTCGGCCTTCTTGATTACCAGATTCGCCGGTATTTCTTTCGCTGGGAAGTACTGCTTATGATAATCGGGCTGGTATTTGTCCTGGGCCAGCGCAGCAAAACAACCGGGATTATCCTTCTGGTGATCGGAGGTGTTTTTTACATGCGCGACTTTTTGCACTGGCATTTCAATTTCTGGCAGTTATTCTGGCCTTCCCTGCTGATCTTTATTGGCGTTCTGATCATTTTCAGGCATAAAATCGATAAAGACTGGCACGACCGGACGATAATCTCCGATGATGATATCATCGACGAACTTGCATTTTTTGGCGGAGGCGACCGGATCGTCAAATCCCAGCATTTCAAGGGAGGTAAAGTTACAACCGTGTTTGGCGGCTTGAATTACGACATGTTCAGGGCAAAACTTGCTCCGGGGAAAAACTATATTGACGTGTTCTGTCTTTTCGGTGGCATGAAGATCATGGCTCCTGAGGACTGGAACATCAAGATCAGAGTGGTTTCAATTTTCGGTGGATTCAGTGAGAAACAACGGTATATTAAACAGGAAGGTGCAACAGATGAAGGAACCCAGCTGATCATAAAAGGTACGGTAATATTCGGAGGAGGGGAAATAAAGCGTTATCCTGATTAACATATCGTCAGACATGATGTCATGCAAAATCCTTTGCTGAATAACCGCAGTTCAATAGTTGCCTATTTCCTTGTATGGCTGATCGTGATCTGTGTCCATGTGGTATTGTCGTCACTGTATGCCGGCATACCCGTTCACGTTGCGATCGGAGAAGGCCTGACCGTAAATGTGCTCTTTGCCGCAATCGGTCTGGGATTATGGTTTCCGGTGTTTTACGGTAAACCGGCGGGTGAAAAAGTCCTTAATTTTATCATCCGGCATATTTTTGCCTGCCTGTCAGCTGTGGCCCTGTGGATCGTAATACAGTACGTGATTTTATATTCCATGTTCGGATCCGAAACCGGATATATGGATTATCTTAAAAGATCCATTCCCTGGAAATCCGTCACTGGTATTTTATACTACTGGCTTATCATCCTGGTTTACTATCTGCTGATCTATTACACCAATATGAAAAACAGTCTGGTTAAAGAAGCCCGGCTGGAAACACTGGTCAGGGAATCCGAACTGAATTCACTGAAATCACAGATCAATCCCCATTTCCTTTTTAACAGCCTGAACTCAATAAGTTCCCTGACCCTGATACACCCTGAAAAAGCCCAGGAAATGATCATTAAACTCTCTGATTTTCTGAGGTATTCCGTGGCAAATAAAGATGAAAAATTAACTCCGCTCCATGAAGAGCTGGAAAACATAAACCGGTATCTGGATATTGAAAAAATAAGATTTGGCAAACGGCTTTCCGTTCATCAGATTGTTGATGATATGGCCCTCGATATGAAACTTCCGGGACTTATACTTCAGCCGCTTATTGAAAATGCCGTTAAATACAGCATTTATGAAAATACCGAACCTGCCTCCATTGAGCTTGTCTGCAAACCGCAACCGGATGTATTGCTGATCACGGTCAGGAATCAATATGATCCTGAAATGAAACAGAAACAGGGTGCCGGACTGGGCCTTCAAAATATCAGAAACAGGCTGAAGATTATGTATGACCAGGAAGACCTGATCGCCATCCGGAAAGAAGTCAACACTTTTGAAATCCGGATCGTCATACCCCAAAATAAGAGTGTATAAATGAACAAGATTAAAACCATTATTATTGAAGACGAAGAATTGTCGCGGGAGCTGATCAAAAACTTCCTTAAAGATCTTGAAGATATCGAGATCATCAAAGAATGTGAAAATGGTTTTGAAGGGATCAAAGCCATAAATGAACTGGATCCCGATCTGGTATTTCTGGATATCCAGATGCCGAAACTAAATGGTTTTGAAATGCTTGAACTGGTTGATCAGTCACCTGAAATCATTTTCATAACCGCACACAATGATTATGCTATCCGGGCTTTTGAAATGAATGCCGTGGATTACCTGTTAAAGCCTTATTCAAAAGACCGGCTCATAAGCGCTGTAAGCAGGGTAAGACAAAGAATTGCTGCCGGCCATGACAAGAGCCACCCTGAACCTGATCGTGATGATACGATTAACCGGTTGATTCGTCAACCATTGGGCGATAACCTTAATCGCATCGTGGTCAAATCCGGAACGAGGATCCGCGTGATACCTGTCGACAGGATCATCTATCTGGAAGCACAGGACGATTATGTGATGATTTATACGGATGAAGGCAAACATTTGAAAAAAGGAACCATGAACCATTTTGAGGAACATCTCGATGCGGATTCTTTTGTGCGGGTGCACCGTTCATATATTGTTAAAATTGACCAGGTATCCATGATCGAGCCTTACTCCAGGGACAACTATATCATGAAACTGAAGAATGGAGCGCAAATCCGGGTGAGCCGCAAAGGCCTTAAAAACATCAGGGAAAAATTCAATTTCTGAGACTTCTTGTCCGGCCGTTTTTGATCAGCACAATCATTTTTTCTGCTCCTGCTTCAGTAACTGTGAGATGGTCAGTGCCATATCAAGAAAAACAAACTTACCATTGGCATTGCGCTCAATGTCAAATGCGGCTTTTGTCAGTTCTTCCTTAAACTGCACCACATTATCACCGGTAATAAAAGGGGCAAAATTGTAAGTGAATTCATTTTCCTCATCTGAAAGATAAACCAGTCCGGGTTGATCATAATGCATGATCAGACTTTCACGTACCAATCCCAGGCTGTAGTTTAGAAATGATTTCTGTTTTTCACGGTTCAGTGAAGCCAGCTCATCGGCAATCTTCATGATTTCAGGAATTTTCTTCCGGTAACATGAACGCATCAGTTCCCTGAATCTGGTAAAACAATAATGATATTCTTCCGGTTCCTGCAACAATGTCAATGCCTTCTGATAATTTCCCGAAGCGATCCGTGCAATTTCTCCGGCTTTCAGTTCATCCAGCCCATGTTTCAGCATTAATATGTCCCGCATTACCACATCTTCAATCCGTGGTATCTTAAGGTTCATGCACCTTGATCGTATGGTAGGCAATATTTGTTCGGGCTTTTCACTCACCAGAATGAAAAAAGTATTTGGAGGCGGTTCTTCAATCAGCTTTAACAGCTTGTTTGCAGCCTGATCATGCATCCGGTCCGCCTGCCAGATAATTACCGTTTTGTAATCCGACTCATAAGCCTTTAAGTTGATTTTATATGCGATGCGCTTGCTTTCTTCCGTGCTGATGATGCCCTGTTTGTTTTCAAGTCCTATTGATTCATACCATTCTGCAAGTCCGCCATATGGTTTGAGGGTTAAAAAATCCCGCCATTCTTTAATGAATCCGTCAGAGATCACTGTGTCCTTATCTCTGGTTTTGTTTACAGGGAAACTGAAATGCAGGTCTGGGTGGATAAATTTTTTGTATTTTATGCAACTTGTGCAGGTATCGCATGAATCCGACTCCTTTGGATTCAGGCATGATATATATCTGGCAAATGCTATTGCCAGCGGCAGTTTGCCGGAACCTTCCGGTCCGAAAAACAGCCATGCGTGACCGGCACGGTTGTTTTTCACAGTTTCGGTCAACCGTTTCTTTATCTTTTCCTGTCCAATAATATCGCGGAATAACATGCTGTAAATACCTGCTGAAAATCAATTAAACAATCGGACCACAACGGGTAATATTCATCTTTTTACACTGCCAAATCCCGTCTGTTCAAAGGTAAATAAAAATAGTTTTCTATCTTTGTTTCATGAACCATTCAAAACCAATCAATATGCAAACAATTGATAATTTCAACTTTAAAAACAAGAAAGCTATCGTTAGGGTCGATTTTAACGTACCTCTTGACAAGAACACCTTTAAGGTTACCGATGATACCCGGATCAGGGGTGCATTGCCCACTATTAAGAAGATACTGGCAGACGGCGGCTCAGCCATTTTAATGTCTCATCTCGGTCGGCCGGGTGGTATGGCCCAGGAAAAATATTCCCTGAAACATGTGCTTCCGGCTTTGAAAGACCTGGTTGGTATGGATGTTAAATTTGCCGATGATTGTGTCGGTGAAACAGCGAGGGAACTTTCAGGCTCACTAAAACCCGGTGAATTGTTACTGCTTGAAAATCTCAGGTTCTATGTTGAGGAAGAAGGCAAACCTAATCTGCCGGAAAATATATCAGAAGAAGATAAAAAAGCTGCCAAGGAAGCCGTTAAGAAATCGCAGAAAGAATTTACGGCAAAACTGGCTTCCTACGCCAATTGTTATGTCAATGATGCGTTCGGCACGGCACATCGTGCACATGCCTCCACTGCGCTGATTGCGGATCTCTTTTCAGATGAAAACAAAATGTTCGGATATCTCATTATAGCCGAACTGAACGCAATGGATAAAGTGTTGCACGCTCCCCAGAAACCTTTTACAGCTATTATGGGAGGCGCAAAAGTATCGGATAAAATAATGGTCATCGAAAACCTGTTGCCGCGTATTGACAACCTGATCATCGGCGGCGGTATGGCTTATACTTTTGTTAAGGCACAAGGAGGTAAAATCGGCAATTCCCTTTGTGAAGAAGACAAGCTTGACCTGGCACTGAGTATTCTTGAAAAAGCCGTTGAAAACAAAGTGAATGTGATATTGCCCGTGGATGCCGTTAATGCCGATAAATTCGATGCCGATGCCCGTACTGCATACTCAAAGATCAGTGAAACTCCTGAGGGATGGCTTGGATTGGATATCGGTGAGGAATCCATAATACTGTTCACCGATATCATAAAAAACTCAAAAACCATTTTGTGGAACGGTCCTATGGGTGTCTTCGAAATGTCCAAATTCTCTGCAGGAACATCTGCTATTGCCAAAGCAGTTGCTGATGCAACTGCAAGGGGGGCCTTCAGCCTGGTCGGTGGAGGTGATTCCGTAGCTGCCATAAACAAAAACAAACTTGCCGATAAGGTCAGTTATGTTTCAACCGGTGGTGGCGCCATGCTTGAATACATAGAAGGAAAAGAATTACCCGGCGTAAAAGCAATCCGTAAGTAGTTCTTTTTCAAACATATAAAAATGAAAAAACCAAAACTGGCAATTCTGGGCGGAGGGAACCTGGGTACTTCTCTGGCCAAAGGAATGATCGCTTCCGGACAATTTACCTACGATGAAATCATCATCACTGAAAAAAGGGACTCCCGGATCAGCTATCTTGCATCATTGGGCTTTCATGTCACCGACAACAATAAAGACGCTGTAAAAAACTCACAGCTGCTTGTCATGTCAGTCAAGCCCCAACAATTCAAAAGCCTTTCTGAGGAAATAAAAGATGTAACAGGTCCCCAACATATACTGATTTCAACCATAACGGGAATCAGTCACAAGGAGATCGAGTCAGCATTCGGAGTTCTTCCAACCTTCCGGATCATGCCGAATACTGCCCTGGAAATCTGCGAATCCATGACCTGCATCTCATATAAAAATTCCACCGTGGAAACCGAACATAAGATCCTGTCTATTTTCGGAAAGCTGGGAAAAACACTTGTTATCCCTGAAGAAATGATGGGGGCAGCGACCGTTGTGGGAGCGTGCGGCATAGCTTTCGCCCTTAGGTTTATGCGTGCCATGTCGCAGGGTGGAATTGAAATTGGCTTCAACTCGGAAATGTCACAGCTCATTACTGCACAAACCGTAAAAGGTGCTGCCAGACTGATTCTTGAGACCAACAACCACCCGGAAAGGGAAATTGACAAAGTCACAACCCCCCAGGGAATCACCATTTCAGGCCTGAATGAAATGGAACACCAGGGATTAAGTTCAGCCGTGATCAGAGGGCTCATAACTTCTTTCAACAAACTTGAGAACCTGTAACCCTTCGAAAAATTCAAGCTGAAAATCCGGACTTTTTTATCCGAAATGCATACCTTTGTTTAAAGATATCATGCCATGATTACCATTGAAGATTTTCCGCAATACCTCCTTGAGCAATACAATGAATTCAAAAAGGAAGTGCCGTCAATGACCAAGGCACGCAGTTTCATTGACAATCTGATCTATTTTTTGTTCCCTTTTAAAGTTGACCGGAAATGCAATCTTCCGTTGATCGAACTCAGTGTTGCACAGTTGCAGATTGACCTGAAAGACATCCTGGTGCCGCTGGAACCTGTCCTGGAAGAATCTATTTCCAACATAAACCGGAAGTTTTTCCAGGCCATTCCTTCAATCTATGAAAGCCTGATCAAGGATGCACAGCTTTTTGTTGATTTTGATCCCGCTGCCAGGAGCCGTGAAAGTGTGATCCTTTATTATCCCGGCTTTTATGCAATAGCGGTTTACCGTCTGGCACACGAACTTTTTAAGCTCAAAATACCCTATCTCCCCAGGATGATATGCGAATGTGCGCACAGTGTTACCGGTATTGAAATTCATCCCGGTGCGATCATAGGTGAGCATTTTTTTATCGATCATGGTACGGGCATCGTGATCGGGGAAACCACAATCATTGGTAATAATGTGAAAATATATCAGGGAGTCACCCTTGGTGCATTGTCAGTCGACAAAAGCATGCGCGGTAAAAAAAGACATCCGACCCTCGAAGACAATGTTATTGTTTATTCGGGGAGCACGATCCTTGGCGGTGAGACCGTCATCGGTCATGATACGGTAGTCGGAGGCAATGTCTGGCTTACTAAAAGTGTACCTCCTTATTCTGTTGTGTATCATGAAAGTAAAGTCGTGATCAGGGAAAGCAAGGAAAACGGAGATATTATCAATTATGTGATTTAAGTTTTCTTAAATAAATATTATGAAGGCCGGAAACATACTTGAAACGATCGGGAATACGCCCCATGTGAGAATTAACCATCTTTTTGATGAGCGGTATGAAGTCTGGTGCAAACTTGAACGTGCCAATCCGGGAGGCAGCATCAAAGACCGCATCGCCAAAGCCATGATCGAAGATGCCGAACAACAGGGCATTCTGAAACCTGATTCGGTAATCATAGAACCTACCTCAGGAAATACTGGTATTGGTCTGGCTATGGTCGCTGCCGTAAAAAAATACCGGCTCATTCTGGTAATGCCTGAATCTTTCTCAGTGGAACGAAGAAAGATCATGACCTCCTACGGGGCAGAAATTGAACTGACACCACGTGAAAAGGGGATGAAAGGCGCAATTGAAAAAGCGCAGGAGCTTTCGGGTGCCGACAAAAAAGCATGGATGCCCATGCAATTCGATAATGTATCCAACATAAACGCCCACGCCCGGACAACAGCACTGGAAATCCTTGCTGATTTTCCGGAAGGTTTGGATTACCTGATAACCGGTGTGGGTACAGGTGGTCACATCACCGGCATCGCACAGGTCCTTAAAGAAAAGTTTCATGAAATCAAAATATTTGCTGTTGAACCTGAACTATCCCCGGTCATCGGAGGAGGCCAGGCCGGGCCTCACCCCATTCAGGGAATTGGCGCAGGCTTTATTCCCGGCAATTTGTATACTGATTTGCTGGATGGCGTTATTGCGGTATCGAAAGAAGAGGCTTTTGAATATTCCCGCAGGGCCGCAAAAGAAGAAGGTATCTTCATGGGAATATCTTCCGGTGCTGCTTTGGCTGCTGTTGCCAAAAAACTTAAAGATATTCCCGGAGGATCCCGGATACTCACCTTTAACTATGACACGGGAGAAAGATATCTGAGTGTGGAAGGACTTTTTTAGAAAGATGCCTTTTTGATCATTCCGTCCCGGAAATTTCACGCTCCTGTATAAAGTATTTCTCGAAATCCGAAACCGTGACAATCATATAGGTCACGACTTCTTTTGTGCCAAAGGCTCCCAGATAGCCCCTTGTCAGCAGGTCTTCTTCATAATCCGGCATTTCGGAATGAGACAGTAATACGCTCTTATTATCAATGATATCGGTCGAATCACTGAGGAAAACAAACCGGTAATCATCCCGTCTCTGGGCGTGAATTGCACGATGCTTTCCAACCTTTTTTAAGATTGCATTTCCGCTTCCGGAATTTCTGACAATGAACTTCACCGTATCTCCGGAATCAGTGTAATAATATGATTCCCCTTTTTTATAGGAACAACCCGAAATAAACAGGCTTGCTGTAAGGATTAATATCATCCAGGGATTTCTCATATTCATCCGTACAAGTTTTATAATTCTGAGCAACCTGTTCAGGGCAATCTGGCAATTACTGCGTTAATATATTCAACAGCGGTGTGCTCTTCTTCAGTATCCAGTATGCCTATCAGGTATTCATCCTTTTCTGCAAGAAAGACCGTTCCGTTATATGTATCATTCAATATATACAGGTCATCTTTCTGATGAACCCTTTCTTCTGTCAGCATTTCCTTATAAAGGTCGAGCATCTTCCGTATTTCTTCAGTAGAAGACCTGATTATAAAAAGCTGAAAGCTGCCATTTTTATTGTAACGTGCAGTAAATGCCGAATGCAAAAACCCATAACCCATAAAATTTGTCGCAATGTACTGGTCTGATAAGTATTCCCTGCCTTCCTCCGGTAAAAGTGAAAGCACTGCCGGCATGCGGGATGGCTGATCCAGATGTTTGTCAACCAGCACGGCCATTTCAAAAATTTTACTTTCTTCGACATTTGCAAGTCCCACCGCCATAATTTTGACATAGTAAGGCCCTGTAAAAAAGTTAACGATGCCTTCACTTGAATAACCCTGAGCGCCTATTTTAACCTGCCGGTAGTCAGGCATTCTTTCAGCGGAATACATGCCATAAGCATTTTCGGTTGAACCCTGACTGTAAATCTCAACCCTTATGATCTCATCATTTCTTGTGTATTCAGCCAGATGCAGGCTTTCAAATCCGTAATTCAGAAATCCTTCTGCAGCCCCGTTAATCAGCTCCCAGAGGTCTCCGGAATGATAAATCCTTTCGTATTCATCCATTGTCCAGCCGTCAACTTCCGGAAACCATGTGCTTTCCGCAACAGCCGATGATACGGTCATGCAGCAACACAACATAAAAATGTAAAGTTTCCTGAACATTACCAATGGTTTTATTTACATACTGCCCCTTAAAACAACCTGCATTACCGATAATTAAACCAGCATGTTTCTCGGCAATTCCCTGAGCTTTGATACGCTGGCGATCCGGTCGGCCACCAATATGCCTTTCGGACATTTCACGACACATTCGTTACAATCCGCACAAGGACTGGAGGAGAGGTTGTACTCTTCCAGAACAGCATAGGCATGGTCATAATCCCTGTAACCGTATGCATACATGAAAGCACGCATGATCTCATGAACAGGAAGGTGTTTTTTACACTGGTGCGTGCAATCGTCACATCCTCCGCAATACAGTCCTGCCACCAGTTTTGCTTCTTCAAGATGGTTTTTTTCTTCCTCCGTCAGTTCAAGATTTTCCATTACCGAGAAATTTTCAGTCAGCATTTCAAAGGTTGTTATCCCGGGTATGGTGGTATGTACGTTCGGATCCTGCAACACCCATTTCAGTGCTGCCTTGCAATTGATCGGATGCTGCCGTTCCTGGTCCATGAAAGCACCTGCCATCGGTTTCATTCCGATAATGCCAAGACCTTTTTGCGCGGCAAGTGCAATTTTTTCCTTGATCTCACCAGCTCTCTGGTGCTTGAAATTATAACCAACCAGTACGATGTCGTATACATTGCTGTCAATGGCCGCCTGAATCACTTCCGGTTCGTTACTGTGCGTGGATAAACCCACAAAACGGGCCTTGCCCTGTTTCTTTATTTCGTTCAGGGCTTCCAGATATTGCGGCGCCAGTACCACTTCACGATTTGGTGGCTGATGGAAATAAAAAATATCAACATAATCCATCTGCAGGCGTCCCAGACTTTCTTCAAATTTTGCAAGGAAGGCTTCCTTGGTGGAACCCGGACCCAGTGCGCCCGTTCTCCGGTCAATACCGTCTGCCTGGACTTTTGTAGATATCACGAATGAATCCCTCGGATACTCTTTAAATACCTCACCGAGCATCTGTTCGTTTCTCCCACCCATATAGGAATACGCTGAGTCAAAATGAACATAGCCCATTTCCAGAGCTGATCTTATAAGATTTGCATTATCCGAACGCATGACGCCAAAACTTACAATGGGAAGTTCCAGTCCGGTCTTACCCAGCTTTCTTGTAATTACCGGAAGATTTTGCCTTTGTTTTGCAAGCGGATTTCCAAGTGCAGATGAACTGATTATGGCACCTGCAGCTCCCAGTGCAGAAGACTTTAAAAATCCCCTGCGGTTAAAGTTCATTTTATTATCCATATGTCAATATTTTCATTCATAAATATGTGCAATTTAGTACAATATTATGTTTTATAAAATAAGTTTCACAAGAATGATACGTCCATGATCATATTTCCAATATATTCACAAAAGAAGATGAAAATATGATCATGGTAAGTTACACAAGACCAATTTAATAACATAAATATATACTTGTGAAAATTATTTATAATGAATTCAAATTCCGCACATGGAAGAAATCCCAACCTGCATTTACTAATATTGCCATTCCCCGTGTATAACTTTTTTCATGCTCTTCTCGTTCAATTATTAAAAAGTTCTATTTTTAGCCATTTAAAGTTTCGGCATCAGCATTTTTCGGATTCGGATCCGGAAAGGGAAGTTCAATCATGATCTGATGCTGGCAAAAAATGAGTTGCAGATGCGTGTTCATATGGGAAAGATCGGAATTCTGTTTTGGTTACAGGGCGTGCGGGGATTGCAGGGTGTGCTGAAATTACAGGGCTTGCGGAAAAGCATCAGGTTTTTCGTATCTGTCCTTCTCGTATTGCTGCTTTCAACTTTAAATATGGGGTCAATCACCGATGGCCTTTATTTCTCTGAAAAATCTGATCTTTATTTCAATAAATTTCAGAATCGCTTTGACAACCTGATCTTCAACTTTGACCATTATATTCAGCAGTCGGTTGACAACAGCTTAAGTCCCGGTGCAGCCGTTGCCATCGTTTACAGGGGAAGCATTCTTTTGTTGAAAGGATACGGAGTTAAAGAAACCGGGACTGACGAAAAAATCGATACGCATACTATTTTCCGGCTGGGGTCTGTTTCAAAGGGTTTTGCTTCTGTGCTTTCGGGGATCATGGTACGTGAAGGCTATCTTAACTGGGACGACTGTCTGCTAAATCATATTCCGGATTTCCGCTTGCGGGACACCTCATACGTCAGCCAGCTTTCAATCAGACACATTTTAAGTCATACATCGGGTTTTCCCGTACATGCTTATACGGATATGCTCGATGCCGGAATACCATATGAAAAAATCAAGGAATTGCTTAATGGTATTTCGATTCACTATAGGCCGGGAGCAGTTTATGCTTATCAGAATGTCATTTACAGTCTGATCAGTGATGTTCTGCAGCAGGTATCGGGGAAGACTTACAATGAACTGTTGCGTGAAAAAATATTTTCGCCCCTGAACATGATGTATGCATCCAGTGACTATACGGCAATGGTGCAAAACAACAATACTGCTTTACCGCATCTCAGTACAAAATCCGGATGGAAATCAAGACCTTTAAACGACCGGTATTATTCAGTTGCTCCTGCCTCCGGTATCAATGCAAGTGCTTCAGATATGGCACAATGGCTACTGGCGCTTACCGGTAATTTTCCCGACATCATCGCGCATCAGATTCTTGAAGAGGTCACTGAAATCAATATACACACTCCCCTGCTTCAAACCTACAGAAGCACCTGGAACGGTCTTCAAAATACTTCCTACGGTTTGGGCTGGAGGATATTCCGGTTTATGGACCACGATATTGTTTACCATGGAGGATATGTGGAAGGATTCCGCACAGAAGTTGCTTTTGATCCTGTCGAAGAAATGGGTATTGCTGTTTTGTTTAATGCCAACACATCATTTGCTTCTTCCTGCATCCCACTGTTCTATGAAATGTTGTTTAAAGAGGAAACGGATCATCGTGAGACTTCACCTGATGTGCGGTTGTTGCAGGCTATTCAAACAGATCAGTGATTTTCTGCCGGATGCGGCATAATATATTTTAGGTTATGAAATCGCATCAGTTTAAATACTTTGACGTGCTGGTCGCATTGTTTGTTGCTGTTTTACTTATTTCAAACATCGCCTCCACCAAGATCCTCAGTCTTTGGAAATTCACCTTCGACGGAGGCACCATCCTGTTTCCGCTCAGTTACATCTTTGGGGATATCCTTACAGAAGTATATGGTTTTAAACGATCGCGCAGGGTTATCTGGCTTGGATTTGTATCGGCACTGCTCATGTCGGTGACATTTTTTGTCGTGCAAATTCTTCCTCCTGCTGCCGACTGGCCCTACCAGCAAGCATATGAGAATATTCTCGGATTTGTGCCAAGGATCGTTATGGCCAGTTTGATTGCCTATTTTACAGGAGAATTCTCGAATTCCGTGATATTGTCAAGACTTAAGATTTTCACGCGCGGAAAACATTTGTGGACAAGGACTATCGGCTCAACGCTTGTGGGTCAGGGATTGGATACCATTATTTTCTGCTTTGTGGCTTTTTACGGTACCCTTCCCGGAACCATATTATGGTCTGTAATCCTGTCTAACTATATTTTCAAATGTATGGTGGAGATATGTTTCACACCCCTTACATACGCCGTAGTCAGAACACTCAAGCGTGCGGAAAATACAGATGTCTATGATCACGGTATCAGATACAATCCATTTGATTTGTCAGTCTGACATGTCCGCTGCCAGGTTGATAACTTTTGTCTTAAACTGTTGATTTTACCTTTATTTTAGCACCAAGCTATCATCTGATCGCATGCGGAATTTCATTTTATTGACGTTTCTGTGGGTGCAGGTGTATGTTTTCGGCCAAACCGGTCCCATATCTGTTATATCACCGGAGGAATCCGTTAAAATGGCACTTGAAAACAACCCTGCAGTCGTGAACCAGTCCCTGAGAATTGAGCAAAGTCAGCTCATGAGAAAGGTTTCATGGGACTTTGAATCCACCGGAATGAAATACAGGTCGGGTCAGCTATACGGGCCTGAACGCGACCGTTATCTTGAAATCAACCAGGGATTCGGGTCCTTGCTGGAGCACATCCATAATTACCGCCTGGCAGACAAACAGCTGCAACTCAGCAAAACCGAATATAACCTGGCCCGGAAAAACCTTATTGCTGAGGTAAATTCGACATACTATTACTGGGTTTATACATACAACAGGCTCATCATTCAGGAACAACAAAGCAAGGTATTCAGCGATATAGAAAGGATAGCTGACCTGCAATATAAAAACGGGGACATTGATCTGCTTGAAAGGACCGCTTTGGTCACTGAGGCTGCAAGCGTGGAAACCGGTTTGAACATCCTGTACGACGAACTTGAAATGGCCAGGAACAAGGTAAAGCAACTGATCGTAACGGATGCGGAAATATTGCCCTCCATGACTGAACTATCCATGTATAAAATCAACCGGGCATCAGATACCCGTATGTATCAAAACCACATCCTGGCCAGCTATTATAAAAGCCTTACGGAATTGAACGATTGCACCGTTGCATCAAAATCTGCTGCATTTTTCCCGGAGCTATCATTCGGGATCATCAATCAACACATCGCACCCTATTCGGGGCTATGGGCATGGCAGCTGGAACTTTCAATCCCGGTACTGTTCTTTACAAAGAAAGCTGAAGTACAACGGGCGAGACTTGAAACGCAGATTTCTGAAAATGAATATGAATACCAGCTTTTTGCAATTAACAAAACCATTGAAAATCTGGTTCTTGAGCTTGAAATGATATTCAAAAAACTGATCTATTTTGACCAGTATGCCTTATTGGAGGCAGAACAAATCGTGCAAACGGCAACACGGCAACTTGAAAAAGAAGAAATCGGATACATTGAATATGCCCGCAGGATTGCAGAATCCCTGTCCACTAAACTGGAATACCTTGAAATTTTGAACCATTACAATCAAACCGCCATTCAACTGGAGTTCTATGCGAATTAAACAAATCATTACCGCAGTATCGTATATCATGTTGACAGCCATAAATTGCAGCAGGAACGAAAATACCGTCATTCCCTTTGCCGGAGGCCCGGATGAAATCCTTTCCATCTCTCTTACGGAAAAGCAAATCAAAAATCTCAATATTGAAACTGTAAAACTTGAAAAACAGATTGTTGATCGCGACATCCCCTGTACAGGTTCCGTTTCAATACCCGTATCGAATTGTGCCCGGGTAACAGCTCCTTTTGGAGGTATCGTGACTGCACTGCATATTAAAAACAACACGTATGTAAAATCAGGAAGATTGCTGGCTGTCATTACACATCCCGATTATTTGAAAATCCAGCAGGATTATCTTGAAATAAAGAGTTTGCTACATTTTTATCATGAAGAATTTACAAGACAGGGAGAACTGGCTGTTGAAAACGCTTCCTCGGTCAGAAAAATGCAGGAGGCTGAAGTAAATTTCAGAACTACCGAAATTGCATTCTTTGCTCTTGATCAACAGCTTAAAATATTAGGGATCAATGCCGATAGTCTGAACATAGAGAATCTTTCCCCGTCAGTCAGCATCAGGGCACCAATTGCAGGATATATTACAGAGACGGGGATCATTCCCGGCAGTCACATATCTCCTGAAACCGTTATCTGTGAAATCGTAAACCCGAAGGATCTGTATTTAGACCTCCGGGTGCCTGAGCAATATGCATCAGCCGTTAACCCTGGTCAACCTGTAAGTTTTACAAGTCCCGGCGATACTTTTGTAAGGACGGGCGGATGCATTGAATTAACCGGAACGCGGATTGATCCCGTCAAAAAAACGCTGGATGCTATCGTTTTCATGCAGCAACCCGGATCGCTTCCCATGCCGGGAACGACCGTTTATGCGACGATTCAGGCAGATCCTGACTCGGCTTATATGATTCCGTCAAAAGCTATCCTTTCAACCGGGTATGCAGAGTACGTTTTCATCTTTCATGATGGTGTTATAACCAGGATCCCAATAGCCACCGGAACTGTACGCAATGAAATGACAGAACTTGGAAATCTGAACCCGGCATTTTACAATGCCGGCTTTGTCATCAATGAAATACTGGTGCTGAATTCACTTTTTAAAGAGGAATAAAATTGATTCCGGATAATATTTTTTCTTCCTACATGTTATATATTTGCCATTCTATTTATTATGAATACTAATTAATCATGGAAACAAATACAAACGCAAATCAAAATCAACATGAAAACAAGCCTTCTGTTGTTTTGGTAGTTATTGTAATAGTATTGGCTATTGCAACAATAGTGCTTGGTTACAAATATTATCAGGAATCCAGACAGCTTGTTCAGACAACCGAGGAAAAATCCATTCTTGAAGATGTAAAAAGTGACCTCGAAAAACAATTGCGTAACATGATCGTTGAATACGATTCTTTAAAAACCAATAATGACAGTGTAAACAATTTGCTCGCACAGGAACAGGAAAAGATTACCCGATTGCTCAGGATGCAGGCAACAGATGCTGAAAAGATCAGAAAATACCAGTCTGAGCTGGAAACCTTGCGAAAAGTAATGCGCAATTATATTGTCCAGATTGATTCACTGAATACCAGGAATCGTTTGCTTACCGAGGAAAATATTCAGGTTAGGCAGCAGCTTACATCTGTCGAAGAACAAAACATTGCCCTGGCTTCCGAAAAGGAATTGCTAACCACACAGGTGCAACTTGCGAGTGTTCTTTCTGCAAAAAACATTGTAATTGAACCACAGAGAAGAAACGACAGAAGCACGAATAAAATCAGAAACCTGGAGCAAATAAAGGTTTGCTTTACTGTACGTGAAAATGCAATTGCCGAGCCTGGTCCGAAACAAATTAATATGCGCATCATCCGACCCGATGAACTTATACTTCCTTCTGACGGGGGTGAGACTTTTGAATTTAACGGCGAACAGGTTGTTTATTCTGCCCAGCGTGAGCTTGACTATCAGAACAGTGACATCGACATATGTATTTTCTGGACAAAAAACACTGATCTGATTGCCGGCAATTATACGGTAATTTTATATGCAGAAGGTTATGAAATCGGATCTGCTTCGTTTTCATTGAACTAGCCGGCACAGATTGCCGTGGCAGAACATACGGTCTGCCAATCTGTCTTCTCATTTATTATGTTTGGGCATCAGCATCAGGCTGCTGACTATATAATCCGATATAAGCCATGATGCTTCAGGGATGGTATATATTCCATCGATGCAAATCATTTGACCTGCATCCAGAAACCTGGATGCATTTTTTATAAATTCAGCGACAATTTCGCTTCCAAAAACTGAATTTATTTTTTTCAGGCTGACACCCCAGATGGTTCTCAGCGAAACCATGACATATTCATTGAACCGCATGGTATCGTTGATCCGTTCATATTTAAAGGCCGCTCCCCCATCTTGTACTGCTTTAATATAAACTTTAACATCAGAAACATTCCACTGCCTTGAATTCAGATCATACGAGTGCGCTGAAGCACCCAGGCCCAGATATTTCCTTCCCTTCCAATAACCTGAATTGTGTATCGAATAAAAGCCGTCACGGCAAAAATTTGATATTTCATAATGCTGAAATTGTTGTTTCCCGGTTTCACGGCAAAGCAATATATATTGCACACGGCTTGTTTCTTCATCCACAGGCCTGATATGTCCTGTTTCCACCATCCGGTGTAAAGGCGTATCCGGTTCAACAGTCAGGTGGTATGCCGAAAGATGACTGATCTTATCATAGGGGATTTGCTGAAGGTTTGCTTCCCATCGTTCTGCTGTCATCCCGGGTATTCCATAGATCAGGTCCATATTGATGTTTCTGAATCCCGCATTTGCAGCTTGTTCCAGACATTCAACAGATTGTAATGCCCTGTGTCTTCTGTTCAACAATGTCAGATCGGCATCAAAAAACGATTGTATGCCAATGCTCAGGCGGTTTATCGGTGTATGATACTTCAACCGGCCTAAAAATGAAGCCGAAAGATCATCCGGATTTGCCTCGAATGTTATTTCACAATTACGGATTATATTGTGGGTTTTATCAACCGCATACAGCAGACTGTTTATCTGATCCATGCCCAGCAAGGAAGGTGTGCCTCCTCCAATATATATGCTTTCAATTTCATCGCCCTCAAGATACTCCTTTCTGATTTCAATTTCTTTCTCAAGAGCCTTCAAATAAACGGGAATCCGGGCAATATCCGTTATTCTGTAAAAATCACAATAATTGCATTTTGTTTTACAAAAAGGGATGTGTATATAAATACCAGCCATAATGATGCAAAAATAAAACTTGTCACGTTGATAAGTTATCAGATATTAACAATTGCTGATGCATAAAAATCAATATTTTTATTAAAAATATTGATATATGGCATCAGCTATAAAAGAAACCCGTGTCACGCCTTCGGTAATTGTTCTGCGTGATGAGCGCCGTATCGTTATATCAGGTTCATCGAGACTGGAAGATCCTTCAAAATTTTATGAAGAATTTGACCGGTTGCTCAATAATAGCATAAATGAATTTAAATCATATGCTTATATTGATTTTCATATCAATTATATCAATTCAAGCTCTTCAAAATGGCTTCTGCACATTTTAAAAGGCTTGCAGGTCAAATATCAGGGTCTGAAAATCGTTACCATTAACTGGTTTTATGATTCAGACGACGATTCAATGCTGGAAGCAGGCGAAGTTTTCCAGGAATTGATTAACCTGCCTTTTAACATCATTGAAAATATACACAGGTAATCCGGTAAGTCGGGCTATTTTTCATCAGCATCGTATACTTTTATCCGGTTGTTTCAGTTATATATTAATTGAACTTTAAAGCAAAGTTTTATGTACAGCAAAATTCTGGCACTTCTGTATTGCTTTATGCATACTACCCTGCTATTCCCACAACAACCGGCTGAAAGAAACCTGCAACCTTTTACCGGACTATATGTTGACGACAATATCATTGTACGTTTGAATAAATCCGAACGTGAAATGGCTTCAATCACTGTCCAGGGAATTGATGCTGAAGACGTTATAACTGAAGTAAAAAACAATGTTTTGCATTTGTATGTTTCCGGAAATCTTTTTACCCGAAAGAAGGTCGTGGTCGACCTTGATTATAAAATGATCCGGTCCATTGAAGCCATAAACGGTGCAGATGTCAGCACAAACTCTTTGCTCATAACGGATTCACTATCTGTAGTACTGAAGACCGGCGGAATTTTATATCTTGATGCTGATGTTGGTTATTTGAAAAGTCATGTTATTGAGGGAAGCTTATTTACGGGTGAAGGCTATGCTACCGTTCAGGATATCTATGTTGCAACTTCCGCAACAGTTTCTGCTTTTGACCTTGAAAGTGATGTTGTTGTTGTACAGGCTGTAACGAATGGAACGGCCAAAATATTAGCAGAAGAAGAACTTCATGCGCAGGCCGCTTTAAAGGGCTATATCACATATAAGGGCAATCCCGGAATATGCCTGACCAAAACCGCTTCAGGCGGTACCATAACATCGTATGATGAATAAACTCTTTCTCCCTCCCCAAACCACCCTGTCGGGTACCGTAACAGCATACGATGAATAACATCTCATTCACCGAAACCACTTTAGTATAAGCCGTAACAACTTATGGTGAATACTGTCCGGGAATTAATTTTTTTATTTTTGAATTCACCCGATTTTCCACACCGCTTCCTTCACAAAAAAATTATGCTAAATTGACAGATCTTTGCCCATAATTGCTTCGGCGATGATGAGATCATGCTGATGCGTAATTTTTATATTATCTGCATTTCCCTCTACCAGATGGATCTTGTATCCCAGATTCTCAACAACGCTGGCATCGTCGGTGAAATGTTCCCGGTATTCCTGCCTGTAAGCGCTTTTTAAAACAGAGCCCTTAAAAACCTGCGGAGTTTGAATCAGCCGGTAATTTTTCCGGTCAACCTGAATGTTGCCATGTGATTCAATTTTTCTAAGGGTCTCCGGAATTTTCATACATGGTATTGCATTCCCGGATTTCATTGCTTGTTCAAAACACCTGTTAATCGTTGATATGCTCACCAGAGGCCTTACGCCATCATGTACGGCAATAAGACATTCATCCGGTATATTTGTTATGCCCTTTTTTACAGACTCAAACCTGTTTCTTCCTCCTGCTTTTATTTCATGTATCAATTTAAAGTCGTACTTTTTACACAGGTTTTTCCAGCTCTCGATGAAATCCACGGGTAAAACAAGAATGATCCTGATGAATTTATCAAATCTGTGAAATACATCAAGTGAATGCATCAGGACAGGACGTCCTTTAAGCAAAAGGAATTGCTTCGGCACTGCGGTGTTCATCCTTTTACCCGTGCCCCCTGCAACAATTACAACTATTTTTTCCAATTTTCTCAGATCAGTTTACGGATTTCTGCAATTTTGCAGGTTATTTTGACGATTTCTTCAATGGAAAGCGTCATGCAGTTAAAGGTGGTATCAAAACAGGTATAGTCGGTACCCTTCCCCTGAAAATATTCACGAAATTCCTTTCTTTTCTTGTCAACATCAATTGCTGATTTTCGTGCCTCCTGAAGGCTAATGTTATAATTCTCGGCAATTCTTGCTGCCCTCCACTCTAAAGGTGCCTCAAGCATGATATGCAAGGAATCGGGAATATCCCGCGTTATGGCAACACCACCCCTGCCCACAATAATCACATTTCCTTCATTTGCCATATTTCTGATAACCTTTGCAATGGTATTTCTGATTTTCTTATCGGATTTATAGTATTTGTTCAGATGGGATGATAATACACTGTCCAGGGCACCTTTGTGTTCATAGGCAAAAACATATTTTATTTTTTCAGGATCAATCTGCAGCGCTCTGGCAGATTCAGCCATAATTTCCTTGGTAATGTACCTCCATTTTACATCCTTCCCTTTTAAAATTGCTTTGTTTGTAAGCTCATCAGCAAGTTTTGAAGCAATAATCTTGGCAGGACATCCGTATTCCCTGGAAAAAGTTATAACCGGTCCGGGTTCCGTTTTTCTGGAATAATCTTCCTCTACCCTTTCTGATAAATATTTGGCCAGATTGATATGCATATCAGACTAAAGTTTACACAGCAATCAAATAAATTTAATGATTAATAATGAATTTTTCAAATCTAATATCACTTATTGTAATTGCAATTAAGTATTAATTTTACTGTAAAAATCCATGAGCGATATTTCAGATCTGTATGTGCTTAAAAACGCCATCAGGAATATCCCTGATTTTCCTGACAAAGGGATCCAGTTTAAAGATATCACAACCGCTATTAAAAAACCTGAAATGCTTTCCCTGATTGTGGACCGCATTTCCGGTCATTTCCGGGATCGTAAGGTTACAAAAGTTGTGGCAGTGGAAGCACGTGGTTTCATTACGGGTGGCGCACTGGCCTATAAACTGGGTGCCGGTTTTGTACCTGTCAGGAAACCGGGTAAATTACCTGCTCAAACCTTTTCACAGACTTATGAACTGGAGTACGGAACCGATACCCTTGAAATACATAAAGATGCACTTTCAAGTGAGGACGTTGTGCTTTTGCATGATGATCTGCTGGCAACAGGAGGAACAGCACTTGCTGTAATTGAACTTATAAAACTGTTTTATGTTAAAACAATATATATTAACTTTATAATTGAACTTGGTTTTCTTAAGGGGAAAGAACGCTTATCCCCGCCATATGATCTTTATAGTCTTATACAATTTTAAAACATCAACCATGCAACGTAATCTGATTATCAATCTTCTTCTGATTTTGATCGTTATTGTTTTTACCTTACAAAATCATGAGCCTGTTCTGATCAGGCTTCTCTTATGGAATGTTGAAGTTTCCAAGGCTTTACTTGTGGTCTTTGTACTGTTCATCGGCGTTTTGATGGGCGTTTTCACCTCTTCTGTTACAGCATACAGAAAAAATAAAAAGATGAAAAAGGAAGAAGCCAAAAAATTGCAGGAAACCAAAGAAACGCAAGGACCACCGGAAAAATCGGAGTCAGAAAAGTAAGAATAAAACCGTTCTCTTTTCAGTTGCATTTTAAGCTCAATCTGAAATAATTCAGATGTTGTAATTAAACTTTATATTATTTAATTGCCAAACAGCTACAATATGCAAATTACGCGCAGTATGAAAATGGCTGACATGATCCACATGAATTATCTGTTGCTCCCAATCATCTCACGTTTTAATATAAAGCTTGGGTGCGGGGATAAGTCCATTGACCAGGTATGCAAAGAAAACTCGATTGATGTATATTTTTTTCTTGAAATTGTCAATTCCTTCCATGATAAAAACTACTTTCCAAAAAAACAACTTCAGGGTTTTCCTCTTAAATTGATTGTGGATTATTTAAGAAATTCACACGAACATTATCTCCATGTTAAGGTACCCTATATCGAAGATCTGATCCATCAGCTCCTGCTTGACTCATACAGCGGTAATACTGAATTGTCCACACTGATCAACAAATTTTTCAATGATTATAAATCCGAGCTTGAAGACCACATCAACCGTGAAGAAATAAAAGTCTATCCATATGTGTTTGCTATTGAAAAAGCGTTCCGTTCAAAAAAACCCTCACCTGATATCATTGAATTGACAAACAAGTATTCAATGGATGATTTTATTCACGAACATGATAATATTGAGGACAAACTGTTTGATTTGAAAAATCTGATTATTAAATACATACCACCACCTGAGGATATCCACCTGTGCAATACGATACTGATTGAGTTGTTCCGGCTTGAAGCCGATCTGAATGATCACGCACGAATAGAAGATAAAGTTCTTGTACCGAAAGTAAAATTCATGGAAAAATGGATTTATGAACATGTATTACAGTGATTTATAATGAATTCTATTACTGTTGTAATTGCTGATCGGTTGCAGATTACGCGGCTGGGTATTTACAGTATTTTAAGGCAACTGGACTATCCCGTTAACATCAGGGAAATATCGCGTCCCGAAAAATTATTTGGGACGCCCTTTAAAAACCCGTCCAATATATTGATAACCAGCGTTTCATTTCTTGTTCATGCTAACAAAACAGTAAGTGGATTGCTGGAATTTCTCATGCAATTCACATGTAAAATAATCATCCACGATCAGGAGGCGTCCGACGGAATCATCGCTGCATTTAATGAAGCGATCGAATACAATGATCCTGAAAAAATTATCTTACGTAAAATTGACAGACAATTGTCATTTCTGTTGCAAACACATCCTGCACCTCGTGAAAATTATGAAATCAGTGAACGCGAAAAGGAAGTCCTGCGGTTGGTGGCATTGGGCCTGACCAATAAGGAAATAGGTGAAAGACTTTTCATCAGTTCCCATACCGTTATTACCCACCGAAAAAACATATCCGCCAAACTTGGTATAAAAACCATTGCAGGTTTAACAGTTTATGCCGTAATTCATAAACTGATCCGGATTGATGACATCCATCGCGACTCATCTTAATTGCATCAAGGCTGGTTATTATTAAAAACACATTAATATATCCGGTATAACCATGTTTTGCTTTTTAAGCTTATGTTTGTAAATATTTCTTTAACCCGGACCGTGATGATATCCAAAATTTCTTCAAATGATTGACAGGGTAACTATTGACAGAATTTTTGCAACTGCTGATATTGTAGAAGTTATTGGTGAGTTTGTGCATTTGAAAAAAACGGGACAGAATTTCCGTGGATTAAGTCCTTTTAAAACAGAAAAGACGCCTTCATTTTTTGTCAGTCCTTCTAAAGGAATTTTTAAATGTTTCAGCTCAGGAATTGGCGGAAATGTCGTTACATTTTTAATGGAACATGAAAAGATCTCTTATCCGGAAGCATTGCGTTACCTTGCAAGGAAGTACAATATTGAAATCGTTGAAAAGGAAGAAACAGTTGAAGAAAAACAACTTAAAAACGAACGTGAAAGTCTGCTGGCGGTGAATCTTTTCGCCTGTCAGTATTTCATGGAAACATTGAATTCTGAAGAAGGGAAGGCCGTGGGAAAGAGTTACCTCTTAGAAAGAGGCATCCGGGAAGATGCAATAGAGAAATTTCAACTGGGATATGCTCGTGAAGACAAGACTTCATTAACTAAAATAGCGGTTTATAAAGGTTTTAAGCTTGATTATCTGATCAAAACCGGACTTGTTATCCAACACGAAAATAAAAATACAACAGACAGGTTCCATGGCAGGATCATATTTCCCATTCACAGTCTTTCGGGACAAATTGTTGGCTTTGCAGGACGAATATTGAGATCAAATGAAAAAATCGCCAAGTATATCAATTCACCGGAATCGGACGTCTATCATAAAGGAGATATTCTTTATGGGATATTTTTTGCCCGGCAGGCAATATTAAAGAATGACAAGTGTTTCCTGGTTGAAGGTTATACCGACGTGATATCCATGAACCAGTGCGGTATTGAGAACGTTGTTTCTTCTTCAGGTACCTCCCTCACAGTGAATCAGATTCGTCTTATTAAACGTTTTACACATAACATAACGGTACTTTATGACGGAGATGAAGCCGGTATTAAGGCATCCTTGCGTGGTATCGATATCCTGCTTGAAGAGGGTCTTAATGTAAGGGTTGTACTGCTTCCGGCAGGAGAAGATCCTGATTCCTTTTCCAGAAAAAACCGTTCCGTTGCGTTCATTAACTATATAACCGAAAATGAAACTGATTTTATTACCTTCAAGGTAAACCTGCTCGTCAAGGAAGCAGAGAAAGATCCTATAAAGAAGGCTTCCCTGATCACCGAGATCGTCAGGTCCATTGCCGTGATTCCCGAAAGTATCGTACGTTCGGTTTACATCAGGGAATGCAGCAGAATTTTTGATATTGACGAACGGCTTTTATACAGCGAAACTGCAAAAATCAGAAGAAACAAGTTCAGCCAGAAGGCGAATCAGACAGATGTCAAATCATATATACCTGCTCCATCTGCTGCACCTTATCAAAATTTTCAGCTTACTGATGAAAAATATAATTCTGAAAAAGAAATTATCCGGCTGATGCTTCTGTATGGCAGCCAGAAAATCACTTTGCGCGATGCAAACAAGCAGGAATATGAAGTGCAGGCGGGTCGTTACCTGATCAACGAAATAGAAAAGGATGAGCTTGATTTTCATCATCCGGTATTAAACCAGATATATGGTGAAATAATTAAAATCATTGATAATGATCAGGTAAACCTGGAACATTTTTTTGTCACACATCCGGATGAAATAATCAGCAAAACCGTTGTTGACCTGATCACCTCAGCACATGACCTGAGCAAGATCTGGAAAAAATTTGAAAATTATTTCGAAACGGAAGAAATGCGACTTACCGAACTTGTTCCTGAAGCACTTTTATCTTTTAAAAATGAAAAAGTTATGCGCCTGATAAAAGAAACTGAAGATGAACTTCGTCATGCACAACAGCAATCAGATGAGGAACGCATGCTGGCACTCCAGTCTAAATTTATTGTTCTGAACAATCTGAAGAAGAATCTTTCAAAAGGACTTGGTGACCGAATTGTTGTTGCACCTTCCGGTTAAGTATTAAATTTTTCATGAACCTCCAATATTTTTTTCAATGAATCAAATGTTAAAGAATACCCTCCCGGGGATTATTATAAAATTCTGGAAACCGATTCTTTTTGGGATTTTCATCCTGGTATTGTGTCTGGTCCCATCGACAAGCCTGCAAAAGATTGATTTTTTAAAGATCAGTTTTCAGGATCTTTTGGCTCATCTGTCATTGTTTTTCATTTTCTCGTTTTTACTTACATGGGATTTCAAAAAATATAAATCCTTCAACAACAATAAATCACAGCAGGTTTTGTTTTTGTTTCTGATCTGCCTGCTATTTGCTGCATCTACAGAAATGCTTCAATACACATTTCCCTCGCTGAACCGTTCCGCGAATGTTATCGACTTTATGTTTGATCTTACCGGGGCATTAGCGGGCTTTTTTACCGCATATTTCATAAGGTGACGGCTCCTTTGTGGTCCTTCATTGCCATTGCCAGACTGCCAAGTGTCTGTTCCTTAAATAATTTTTTGATACTTGCCCTTATCGGTGCAAACTGACCATGAACCGGACAAGGTATTTCTTCTTCATTGCATGTCCGGAGCGATATAAGACATTTGTCAAAAATATCACTGCCGTCAATAATGGTAACGATTTCGTACATTGATATTTCGTTGGCGTCTTTTGCTAATCCAAAACCACCATTGGGACCTTTTGCAGATTTCAGCAATTTTTGCTTTGCCAGTATCTGTAAAATCTTTGCCAGAAAAGGTGAAGGAATTTCCAAAGCTTTTGCAATTGTTTTGATGTCAATGTTTGCACCATCTTTAGCATTCATGGCCAGAAATATTGCAGCCCTGATGGCATATTTACTGGTATTGGACAACATATCTATGAATCAGTTAATGGGAATTTTACAGATCCTTCTGTAATGTCTGCCTCCTTCAAATGTTGCTTTCAGAAAAACATCCACGATCTGAACCGCCTGCTTAAAAGTAACAAATCTTGCAGGTAAAGCACATATGTTGGCATCATTATGTTTTCTCGCCAATTCAGCAATTTCAGGATTCCAGCATAATGCAGACCGTATTTCCGCATGTTTGTTGGATGTCATGTTAATACCATTACCGCTGCCGCACAATGAAATACCAAAATCAGCATCCCCATTTATGATATACCTTGCTATTTTATGACCAAAATCAGGATAATCGGCCGCCTCCGGAGAATCACTCCCCAGATCAAATATTTTATATCCTTTTGTCTGAAGATATTCCAATAATTTCATTTTCAGTTCATAACCTGCATGATCGCTGGCAATTGCTATTTTCATTTCTTTTCGTTTCTTCAGGATGAGGTATTAACAAATATACGAAAATATACGCTTTCCGAATCCATTAAAATATCATTAAGATAAAATTATCTTTTAATCATAATATTTGTTAAAACACTGTTTAAAATTAAGTAAGAACTTTTAAAAACTTAATTTTACACATCTGTAAACACCAATAATCTAAAAGACAATTCAAATAATAAATGAGAAGCTTTGTTTTTTTAATAAAATTGAACAGTAACTTAACAGCTTAAAGACTTAGTTTTTCTTCTTATTTTTGTACAACGAGTTTTTTTAACAACAGGTTAATAAATTTAAATTCTACTCATTTTCAATAATTAATTATCATAATAATATGTTATTATCTGTTAACAAAATTTTAATATGATTTTATCCAAAAAACCGAATCATTTTTTGTTAACATAACTAACAGCATATTAATATCATTATAAATAATTAAATGAATAATAATATTAATATACAATTGTTAAAAGATGGATACCTGAAGGTTGATATTGATGATCAGCTGGATCTGGAATATGAGATCAACAAACTGAGAAAAGAAAAGAACGCAGTGATTCTTGCACATTATTATCAGGAAGGTCCATTGCAGGATATTGCGGATTTCGTTGGTGACAGTCTGGATCTTTCGCAAAAGGCAGCCAGTACAGATGCCGATATCATAGTATTTTGCGGAGTGCATTTTATGGCAGAAACCGCAAAAATACTGTGCCCTGATAAAAAGGTCCTGCTTCCTGATCTCAATGCCGGGTGTTCACTTGCTGAATCCTGCACAAGTAAAGATTTTAAGGAATTCAAAGAAAAACATCCTGGCCACACTGTGGTGAGTTATATAAACACCAGTGCTGAAATAAAAGCATTGTCCGATATTATTTGTACTTCATCAAATGCGGAAAAAATTATAAATAATATACCGGAAAAGGAAAATATAATATTTGCACCTGACAGGAATTTGGGCAATTATATTGCCGCCATAACAGGTCGGGAAATGGTGATATGGAACGGCGCATGTCATGTACATGAAGAGTTTTCATTGGAAAGAATACTGGAATTAAAAGAAGAATATCCGGGTGCAAAGATCATTGCACACCCTGAATGTGAAAAACCGGTAAGGCTGGTAGCTGATTTTATCGGTTCTACATCAAAATTACTGAATTTCATCAGTAACGATGATGGTGAAATTTACATTATAGCTACAGAACCAGGGATCATTCATCAGATGAAAAAGAAAAGGCCGGAAAAGACTTTTATTGTTGCACCTCCAAAAGATTCAACATGCGGATGCAGTAATTGCAGTTATATGAAACTGAATACAATGGAAAAGTTGTACATCTGCATGAAATACGAAAACCCTGAAATTGTGATTGAAGAAAGCCTCCGCAGACAGGCGGAATCATCTATCAGAAAAATGCTTAACATATCATTTAAAAAAAGCAGCGTATTATGAAAAGGATTATCATAAGTTCGATGATTTTTATAGTCATGGTGGCTTATGCATACAGTCAGGAAGAAGAACTTGAGGACGGGTATCATAAATTATACTATCCCACGGGAGTGCTGTCAAGTGAGGGAACCATACGCGATGGAAAACCCGATGGTTACTGGAAAACCTATTATCCTAACGGTGTGTTGAGAAGTGAAGGGGTCAGAACGAACTTTATTCTGGACAGTATATGGGTATTTTATAATGAAGCGGGAGATACGATGCAGAAGGTCAGTTATGTAATGGGGAAAAGAAACGGTTACACAATTGGTTATAATACAGAAGCAGATAAAGATCCTTTAAGCAGGGGAAGAGTCATATCGAGGGAACTTTATATTAATGATAAAAAAGAGGGTATTTCTTATTATTACCATACAAACGGTATTATAAAAGAAGAAGCGGAGTTTAGTGAAAACAAACGTTCAGGCATTTCAAAGGAATATGATCCGGAAGGGAATATAATAATGATCAGGACCTATAATAATGGCATCCTTGTTGATCGTGAAAGGATCAACAGGATTGATGAAGCCGGACTTAAGCAGGGATTGTGGAGGGAATATTATGATAATGGTAAAATTCGTATTGAAAGGTATTATGAAGATGACCAGTTAAGCGGTCCGTATAAGGAATATGACCGGAATGGCAACATCAGTGTTTTGCTGGAATATAATAAGGGATTGCTTGTAGAGGAATTTGATACAGTTGATATTGATGTTGAAATAAGAAGCAGGTATGATAATGATGGTAATCTGATCTACTCGGGGACATACCGCGACAGCATACCCATTGGTATACACCGTCAGTATGATGTGGAGGGAAAGGTTATTAACGCTTTTTTATATAATGAATCCGGGAACAAAATAGGAGAAGGAATCATTACAAACGAGGGTAGCAAAGAAGGAGAATGGAAATATTTTTTTCAGAATGGCAGTGTGCGGTCAAAAGGAAGATTTGAAAATAATCTGGAAAAAGGAGAATGGGAATTCTATTATGAAGGTGGGATTGTTGAACAGGAAGGCATATTTCAGAACGGGAAACCGGATGGCTTATGGACGTGGTATTATGAAGACGAATCCATAAAGCGCGAAGAGGAATATTATAACGGAATGGAGGAGGGTGTTACTTATGAATATGATATGCTGGGAAATATCATAACACAAGGAAGTTATTTTGACGGGGAAAAGGAAGGAGAATGGTATTATCAGGTTGGTGATTATATTGAAAAGGGGAATTATATAGGGGGATTGAGGGACGGGAAATGGCAGGCATTTTATTCAGACGGTCAATTAAAATATGAAGGTAACTATATTCAGGGGAATCCTGATGGTATGCACAGATTCTATTATCCCAATGGAGTTTTGAAGGAAGTGAACTATTATAATATGGGGATCAGTGAAAAAGACTGGAAGAAATATGATGAGAACGGAAACCTGCTGATTACAATAACATACCGGGATAACAAAGAATACAGGATTAATGGTATACGTATTGAATTTGAGGAAGATCGACTTCAATTATTTCAATGATATGGATGACAAGCTTGAAGTAAGGAACCTTGTTTTGTCTGAAGAGGATAAAGAAGTTGAAAGAAACTTAAGGCCGGCATTATTTGCTGAATTCAGCGGACAGGATAAAATCGTTGATAATTTGAAGATCTTCGTTGAAGCTGCAAAGATCAGAAGAGAAGCGCTTGACCATGTTATGTTATCGGGGCCGCCGGGATTGGGCAAGACAACACTTGCATTTATCATTTCAAATGAACTCAAAAGCAATTTCAGAAGTACTTCCGGACCAGTACTTGAAAAAGCTGGTGACCTGGCAGGGTTGCTTACAAGTCTCGAAAGCAGTGATGTTTTATTTATTGATGAAATACACCGGTTGAATCCTGCGGTAGAAGAATTTCTGTATTCGGCAATGGAGGATTATAAAATCGATCTGATCATTGATAAAGGACCGGGAGCACGGTCAGTTCAGTTAAAAGTAAATCCATTCACCCTGATCGGGGCAACCACGAGGGCCGGATTGCTTTCAAGTCCCTTAAGGGCCCGCTTCGGTATAAATCTGCATTTGGAATACTATGAAAGTTCAGTACTTGAAAAAATTCTAAAGAGATCAGCCGGATTGCTGAATATTGTTATATCGGATGACGCAGTATATGAAATAGCTTCAAGATCAAGGGGAACGCCCAGAATAGCCAATGCCTTATTAAGGAGGGTCAGGGATTTTGGTCAGGTTAAGAAGATGAAAATACTTGACAAACAGATAACTGAATATGCACTTGAAGCTATGAACATTGATAAAAAAGGACTGGATGACATGGATAACAAGATACTGTCGACCATAATTGATAAATTCAACGGTGGTCCGGTTGGCCTGAATACCATAGCTACTGCGGTCAGTGAAGATGCGGGAACAATTGAGGAGGTCTATGAACCATTCTTGATTAAAGAAGGATTTATCAAAAGGACACCAAGGGGAAGGGAAGCCACACAAGCAGCATACAATCATCTTGGAAGAAAGAAAATCGGAAATCTGGATTTGCAATTTTGAAATATGAACGATGTGTATATGGTAATTGGCAGATCAAAGGTGTGGCAAATCAGATTACCATCCGGTTAAAGGGCACTTTTAAACCGGGATAAAAACCTGATATCATTTTCAAAATAAAGGCGAAGATCATTAATTTGATATTTAAGCATGGCAATTCGCTCTATTCCCATTCCAAAAGCAAAGCCGGTATAAATTTTACTATCAATGGAAGAAGAATCAAGCACATTGGGATCAACCATACCGCAACCCAAAATTTCCAGATATCCGGTATATTTACATACATTGCAGCCGGATCCGTTACAGATGGTACATGAGACGTCAAGTTCGGCAGAAGGTTCGGTAAAAGGAAAAAAGGATGGACGAAAACGGATATTGGTCTGATCACCAAAGAATTCCCTGACGAAAAAGATCAAAGTCTGTTTCAGATCGGCAAATGAAACGTTTTTATCGATGTAAAGACCTTCAATCTGGTGGAAGATGCAATGTGCACGCGCTGATATGGATTCATTTCTGAAAACACGGCCGGGAAATACCATACGAATGGGAAGTTTTTCGGTTTCCATAGCGCGAACCTGAACAGGTGAAGTGTGAGTCCTGAGCAATATATCGGGGTCTTTTTCAATGAAAAAAGTGTCCTGCATATCACGCGCCGGATGTTCAGGAGGAAAATTAAGTCCTGAAAATACATGCCAGTCATCTTCAATCTCAGGTCCTTCATAAACCGTAAATCCTAATCTGGAAAACACCTGAATAATTTCCTTTCTTACTATGGAAACCGGATGACGGCTTCCTACAGAATACTGAACGGGAGGCAGAGTAAGATCAAAATGAAACTCATGTTCAGATTCAGAAAGCTGACACTTAAAAAATTCATATCGTTCTGTTATTTTCTTTTTAAGTTCATTCAGTTGCTTTCCAATAAGTTGTTTATCGTTTGTAACATTCTTAAAATCGTTAAACAAACTCGAAAGCAAACCTTTCTTACTTAAATATTTATTCCGGAAATTCAGAAGATCTTCAGAAGTCTGAATGCTAAATGAATCGATTTCACGGTTATATTTTGCAATTAAATCAATCATTGGAAACGGTATTGCACATTATTCAATAATGGATACTTTGATGATTTTAACGTCAACAACGGGTCTGTTGTTCGAATCAGTTTGGACTGAAGCTATTTTGTCAACAACATCCAGTCCATCAACGACTTCACCAAAGACGGTATATGCGTTATCAAGATGAGGAGTGCCTCCTAAGGTTGTATAAGCTCTGATTTGAGCTGATGTAAAAGGCGCATGATTACCGGCGGCAGTTAATGAATAGAGTTGCTCTTCTGTATACAACTGACCCTGGACAATGTAAAACTGAGAACCGGAAGATGCCTGTTCGGGATTGATGTTGTCTCCCTGGCGTGCTGCCGCCACAGCTCCTTTTTTATGAAACAGGGTACGGTTAAATTCAGCAGGTATTGTATATCCGGGACCTCCGGAACCAAGTTGCTGGCCGGATATGGCCGATTTCGATTCAGGATCGCCGGCTTGAATCATAAAATCTTCTATAACCCTGTGAAACAGAACATTATTATAGAATCCGGATGAAACCAACTTGAGAAAATTAGATTTATGTACCGGTGTTTCGTTATAAAGCTTAATTTTAATATTACCTAAAGTAGTTTCCATTAATACGAGTTGCTGGGCATATACTGAAGGGTATGAAAAGAACAGAACGAGAGACATCATTGTAAAAAGGATAATAAATGTTTTTTTCATAATTAAAAAAAATTGATGAAACGGATCATAAAATAATTGACTAAAATATAAATTAATATGGAAATTGTAATAACGGGCGGCACTGGATTTATTGGAAGTCAAATGAGCAGTTATCTGGAAAGAAACGGATTTAATGTTACAGCCATAGGACGCAATCAATTTAAAGAAGATAATGTCAGGAAAATTCTTGAAGGAAAGGATGTTATAATAAATTTAATGGGATCATCGATAGTAGGTATATGGACGAAAGAAAAGAAAAGAAGGATTTATGAAAGCAGGGTAATTACAACAAGAAATTTGATTAAGGAGGTAAATGCATGTAAAAATCCTGCTGATATTTTTATTCAGGCTTCAGCAGTGGGAATATACGATAACATACATGAGCATCAGGAGAACAGTAAATTATATGCAGAGAATTTTTTATCGAAAGTGATAAAAGACTGGGAATTTGAAACAGAAAAGCTGTCAGATCGAAAATTCAGGATTGTAATATTAAGACTGGGAATCGTATTGGATAAAAGGGGAGGTTTTATAAAGAAAATGTTATTTCCTTTCAGATTTCACATTGGAATATTTTTCGGAACTGAAATACAGGGATTTTCATTTGTACATATGGAAGATTTAAACAGAATGATAAAATATATTATTGCTGACGGAAATATAACTGGAATTGTAAATGGTGTAGCACCGGAATATACAACGATGATAAATACGACAAAACTATTGTGTTTATTTTTGAAACCAGTGTTTAAAATAAAAATTCCGGCAGTCATATTAAATATTATTTTTGGAGAAAGTGCACTGGTTTTCAATGAGGGGCAGAAAGTATTGCCAGGTAAATTACTTAAAGCAGGATTCGATTTCCAGTATAGGAACATTAATATTGCACTCGGTGACATGATATCAAAATAACATTAAAAAGCTTGAATCCATACAAACAATTGGGCGGACAGACATTGATCTATGGACTTGGTAACATTGTGCCAAAAGTTTTGAATTACGCCATTCTTACATTTTATTACACAAGAAGATTTAGTGTGGAGGACTTCGGGGTAATTACTGAATTATATGCATATATTTCAATATTACTGGTAATCCTGACATATGGAATGGAGACAGGTCTGTTTAAATTTTCAACTGCAGGAAATAATAAAAAGCAGGCATTTCATACATCAGTTGTTTCGGTAATAGCAACTTCAATTATTTTTTTGGTTTTTGTAATTGCAGGTAAGCAGTCAATTTCTCAGTGGATTGGATACTCAGGTAATCCTGAATATATAGCTTACATGGGTGGCATATTATCAGCTGATGCTGTTGGCGCAGTGATCTTTGCAAAACTGAGAATAGAAAATAAAGTAAAGCGATTTGCACTGCTCAAAATCATTAATGTGCTGATTACTATTGTTATTGTGTTGTTCTTTCTGGAAGCTATGCCAAGAATGTATATCATTTCAGAAACAGATTTTTACAGAATGAAGCTTGAAGATATTGGTGTGGGCTATGTTTTAATATCGAATCTGCTGGCCAGTCTGATAATTTTAATATTATTACTGAAGGAATTTCTGCCCGATCGGTTAAGTATAAATTTCGGTCTTCTCAGAAAGATACTTATGTATTCGCTGCCATTGATGGCTGCTGGATTAGCAGGGATGTTCAATGAAGCTATTGACAGGATTTTGTTAAAAAACTTGGTCGAAGCTCCTTTACGTCCCCTGTATGAACTGGGTATTTACGGTGCTAACTATAGAATAGCGGTATTGATGACACTTTTTGTACAAATGTTCCGATATGCTGCTGAGCCTTTTTTTTTCAATTACATGAAATTTAAGGATGCAAAAGTCATATATGCCGATGTGATGAAATATTTTACAATATTTATGATGATTGTTTTCTTAACTGTTACATTGTATATAGATATTTTCAAATATTTCATTGACCCAAAGCATCATGAGGGACTAAAGATCGTCCCGGTAGTATTATTTGCCAATATTCTTTTGGGGATGCTTTTCAATGTCAATATGTGGTATAAACTGACCGGTAAAACGGTTTATGGTGTTATTATTACGGGAATAGGAGCAATTGTTACAATCATTCTGAATGTAATATTTATCCCTAAATTTAGTTATGTAGCTTGTGCATGGACTCACGTAGTATGTAACCTTGTGATGCTGAGTTTAACATATTATACAGGACAGAAATTTTATAAGATCCGGTATAATGTTGGTAAGATATTAATGTATACTGGATTGGGCATAGGTATATTTTGTTTGGCGAAGTTTTTAAGAACAGACAACATATTTGTAAATATTTTTGAAGGAACGCTATTTATTGGTATTTATATATATTACTGCAACGGGAAAGAAAATTTAATAAATATTTTTGCAGGTCGTAATGATGGAAGTAAAAATTAAATGTATAACGAAACATGGTTTGCCGGAATATATAACCGAGCATGCTGCAGGAATGGATTTATTTGCCAATCTCGAAGAGCCGGTATTGATCAGACCGCTGGAAAGGGTAATCATTGGTACGGGTCTGTTTATTGAACTGCCGGAAGGATTTGAGGCGCAAATAAGACCCAGAAGCGGACTGGCGATAAAAAAAGGTATAACTGTGCTCAATTCACCGGGAACCATTGATGCTGATTACAGGGGTGAAATAAAGATCATATTAATAAATTTATCTGATCAGGAATATATCATCAATGATGGTGAAAGAATATGTCAAATGGTTGTTGCAAAACACGAAAAGGTAAAATGGAATGTTATTGAGGAACTTAACAACACAAGTAGAGGTGCGGGAGGTTTTGGACACACAGGAATTTAGAGTGAATAATAATTTTAAAGCAGCGTTGTGAATAAAAGGATATTAGAAGTCATACTGATAGCAGTCAGCTTTTTCGTTATACAAGTGAATGCACAAGTAATCAGAAGTGATGCTGAAAACATAAGCAGTTACAGCGAGGAGGAGTATTATTATACGTTGATTGAAGCAACGAAACAATACATACTGAATAATTATTTGCAGGCTATTAATTTATACAATGAATGTCTGAAAATAAAACCGGAAAGTTCTGCGGTAAATTTCCAGATTTCTCAGATATTGGTTAGTGTTGGTGACATTAACAGGGCAAGGCAATATGCCATAAATGCGTATAATAATGATAAAAATAACAAATGGTATATCATCAATCTGATAAACATATACAGGAATGCGCAAGAGCTGGATAGTGCGGTTCACATGCTTGAATTACTGATAAGTATGGAGAAAGACGGAATTGAGTATAAATATGTGCTGGCGGGATTATATGAATTGCAGGGGAAATATGGGAATGCATTGTTATATCTGAATGAAGTGGAAAAACAAATCGGAGTCAGTAAAGAAATTATTTTAAATAAATACAGGTTGTACAGAATATCAGGTGAGGAGGAAAATGCTTTAAATGAGTTAAATAAAGCGAAACAATTTTTCAATGATGATTATACGATATTGGGAATGGCGGCTGAGTATTACAGAGACATTGATAACAGAGATTCTGCGCAATACTATTATAACTTAATTATACCAGAATATAAGGATAACCTGGATGTTGCTGTATCATATAGCGAATTTCTTTTAAAAGACAAGCAAATAAAGGAAGCTGAAAATATTATGGTAGATGCTATGTTAAATAGCCAAATAAGTAAAGAAGAGAAGATTTCATTTGTATATCAGATGTTGCAGGATGAATTGATGTTCAATAGAATGCAAGCTATAACAGACACATTATCAAAAATATTGTTGCAAACGGATGCTAACGATATTAACATACAGTCACTTTATGCTGATATACAGTTCAGAAGGGGCAATTTTACGGAAACTTCCAGAATGCTAAAAAATATTGTAGAACAGGATGAAAATAATTATGTAGCATGGGAACAGATGCTTTACACTGAAAATGTTTTAAGCAGAACAGACAGCGTAATTAAATATTCAAAATTAGCTGGTGAAATATTCAGAACGAGGCCATTACCATTCCTTTATCTCGGATCAGGATATTTACAGGCAAAAGAATACGAAAAAGCACTTGAGTCGTTAAAATATGGTGTTGAATATGCCAATAGTGATCCTGTAAAAATACAATTTTTCAATCTGATAGCAGATGGTTTTCATAAAATTTCCAGTTATGACAGTGCATGGAATTATTATGAGAAGGCATTACAAATTGATGCGGATAATACCGTAATCAATAACAATTATGCGTATTATCTGGCAGAGGAAAATTTAAGTCTGGATAAGGCCCTAAGAATTAGTAAGAAAACCATTATGATGGAACCTATGAATTCAACTTATCTGGATACGTATGCATGGATTTTATATAAAATGAAAAAGGTAAGGAAAGCAAGAAAGATAATAGAAAAAGCTATTTACTACGATGAAACTGATGATCCTGATATTCTCGATCATTTTGGTGATATATTATATAGTTTAAGGAAATATGATGAATCCATTTTAATCTGGAATAAAGTTCTGCAAATTGACCGGAAGCGGAACGAAGATGTATCAGAAAAAATTAGAAAAGCTTTAGAAAAAGCGAGATGAAATGTTTTAACTTATGATAAAGCATTGTATTGCTGTAATGATATTGAGTTTCCTTATTACCATGGTAAAAGGCCAGGAAAAAAGAGAGGAAATTGAGAAGTTAAAGGAAGAAACTCTGAAAGAAATCAATTATGCGAATGAAATTTTAAGAGAAACCCAGGGGAGAAAAGATGCTTCTCTTAACGATTTAAGCGTAATAAGCCATCTGCTGGAAAAAAGAAAGGAATTAGTGAATGAAATGGAAAATGAATTACAGGAAATTTCATGGTTAATATCCGATAATTATGGCAGGATTGAACAAATAGAGGCACAGGTTAAAAAAATTAAGGAAAATTATGCCAAAATTATCGTTAATGCATATAAGAACAGAAGAAAGAACTATATGGCAATGTATTTACTGGCTGCAGAAAATATGAACCAGGCATATAAAAGGATCAGGTATATCAGAATATATAACGAATATCAGAGAAGGCAGGCGGAAAGGATGGCCGAAATGAATAATGAACTAAGAAGCAGGAATGATACGCTGAAAATAATGTATGAAGAGAAGGAAAGAATAATCAGTGCGACAAATAGTGAAAATATGAAGATACGGGAAGAAGCGGAACAAAAGAATAAAATAATATCGGATCTGGAAAAGAGGGAAAAAGAACTTTTAAATGAAATCAGGAATAAGGAGACAGTTGCAAAAAGGCTTGAAAATGAATTAGCAGCAATAATAGAAGAGGAAAGGCGCAAAGCAAATAATGCAATATTGCTTGAGACACTGACGCCGGAAGAAAGGCTGATCTCAGATGAATTTGGAAAGAACAAAGGAAAATTACCTTGGCCAACAGAACAGGGAATAGTTACCGGTAAATATGGAGAGCATGCACATCCCGATTACAAATCTGTAACAGTACGAAACGGTGGAATTTATATCTCTACAATACCGGGAACTGAAGTAAATGCAATATTTAAAGGTGTCGTATCAGGGGTTTTTTCAATACCGGGTGAGAATTATACAATTATTATAAGGCATGGGGAATATTTCACATTATATCATAATTTAATAAACGTGAAGGTATCGAAAGGTCAGGAAGTAGAAACCAGACAGTTTATTGGAAACGTATATACAGACAATAAAACAAGGGAAAGTGTTTTATATTTCCAGGTTTGGAAGGAGGAAGAAAGAAATGATCCGGAAGTTTGGCTCAGTAGCGATAAATAGAAAAATATAACAGATTTTTTAGTAATTTTGACTAAAATATCAGAAAAATAGTAACCAAAAATACGTGATTTTAGTATATTTAATTGCAAAGAAAAGAAAAGCAAGGAATGGAAAAGACGTTACGAATAAGTTCAAAAACAGAAAACTTAAGAAAAGTTGAGAAGTTAGTAGATGAATTATCAGCGGAATATAATATTAGTACTGATATATATGGAAACATTCTTATAGCGGTTCTTGAGGCAGCAAATAATGCCATATTGCATGGAAATAAGCTGGAAGATAGTAAGTTTGTTAATATCGAACTGAATATAAATAATGAAATACTTACATTCAAAATAGAAGATGAGGGCAGCGGATTTGATTACAAAAATGTGCCGGATCCTACTGCTCCTGAAAATATAGAGAATGTAAATGGAAGAGGAATATTTCTAATGGAGAAGCTTTCTGATAACTTACGGTTTACAAAGAACGGTGCAACGGTTGAAATGGAGTTTAATTTAAAATAAGTATTGAAAGTTCATATTGAATACCTCAACAGTACAGATAAAAAAATAGCATTAGCTCCCTTACAGAAGTGGATTAAAAGTACGCTTGAATCCGAAAACAAGAGGTTAGGTGAAATTCAAATCGTTATCACGAACGATAATCATTTACAGGAAATCAATAAGATTTATTTGAAGCATGATTATTTTACGGATGTTATTGCATTCGGGGATAACAGAAAAAATATCATATATGGTGAGATATACATTAGTTACGAATGTATAGAAAGAAATGCAAAACGGTATAGTGTTAATTTGTTAAAAGAATTATTAAGGGTAATAATACATGGAGTATTGCACCTGGCAGGATATAATGATAAAAGTTACAAGGAAAAAATTGAAATGAAGGAGAAGGAAGAATATTATTTAAGGGCAGGAATAATTCCATATATAAATATATAGATAATTTTGTATATGGAAGTTTTACATAAGCTTTAACAGTATTATAAGAAAATATGAGGCAAGAAATATATGATATAATAGTAGTAGGGGCTGGTCATGCTGGTTGTGAAGCAGCTGTAGCTGCTGCGAGATGCGGAGCAAAGGTTTTGATCGTGACAATAGATATGACGAAGATAGCACAAATGTCTTGTAACCCTGCTATGGGCGGTATTGCAAAGGGACAAATATTGAGGGAAATTGATGCACTCGGGGGACATTCGGCTATTGTTACTGATGAAAGTATGATTCAATTCAGGATGTTAAATAAATCCAAAGGACCGGCTATGTGGAGTCCAAGGGCACAATGCGACAGAAGTTTATTTACATTGAAGTGGAGATTTATATTGGAAAATACTGATAATCTGGATATTTGGCAGGATAATGTAAATGAATTAATAATTAAAAAGAAAATAGTCTGTGGAGTAAGAACAAAAATGGGTGTTACATTCTATTCCAAGGCAGTAATTTTAACAACGGGTACATTTGAAGAAGGATTAATATATATTGGAAGATTTAAGACAAACGGAGGAAGGATTGCTGAACCAAATTCTTCAGGGATAAGCTGGCAGTTAAATAAGGAAGGAATTGAATCAGGAAGAATGAAGACCGGAACGCCTGCAAGAATAGATGGGAGGACTATAAATTTTAAAATTCTTGAAGAGCAACATGGTGATGAGGATATCAGAAGGTTTTCTTTTATGGAAACGGAAATAACGAAAAAGCAGAGAAGTTGTTATATTACTTATACGAATGAGAAAGTGCATGAAATCTTAAAACAGGGATTTTCTGAGTCGCCTCTTTACAATGGTACAATTAAAGGCAAAGGACCGAGATACTGTCCAAGTATAGAGACAAAAATAATAACATTCGGTGAAAAGGAACAGCATCAACTTTTTCTTGAACCGGAAGGTTGGAAAACAAATGAATATTATTTAAACGGTTTTTCATCATCGCTACCATTGGATGTGCAGTATAAAGCTTTAAGGAATATAAAAGGATTGGAGAATGCAAGGATATACAGACCAGGTTATGCAATAGAATACGAATATTACCCACCGGTACAATTGAATTTAAGCCTTGAAAGCAAAATTATTGAATCATTATACTTTGCGGGACAAGTAAACGGAACTACGGGATATGAAGAGGCAGGAGCGCAAGGAATTGTTGCAGGGATCAATGCTGCCATGAAGATGAAAGGTAAGGATCCAGTTATATTAAAACGGGATGAAGCATATATAGGTGTGTTAATAGATGATCTTATAAATAAAGGAGTTGATGAGCCATACAGAATGTTTACCTCAAGAGCTGAATACAGGATTTTATTAAGGCAGGATAATGCTGATATGAGACTTACACCAATTGCAATAGGTATAGGACTTGCTGAACCGGAGCGTGAAAGAATATATAATGATAGAAATAGAAAAAGAAAAGAGATAAAAAAGTTTATTGAGAACTATAGCATAACACCTGAGAAGGCGAATTCATATTTAATAAGGAAAAACTCCTCACCAATAAGGCAAAGGATTAAATTGATAGATATTTTGTTGCGTCCCGAAGTATCAATAGAGGAATTAAGAGAAAGTGTTGAGGATTTAAATATTTATAAAAAAGATCAGAAATTCTATGATAAAGAATTATGGGAATCCGTAGAGGTGGAAATTAAGTATAAAGGATACATTGAAAGGGAAAGAATGTTAGCAGATAAAGTAAAGCGGCTTAACAACATTAAACTTGAAACAGATATCAAATATGACGATTTAAAATCTATATCCACTGAGGGAAGACAAAAACTGAACAAGATAAAGCCCGAAACAATAGGACAGGCGCTAAGAATACCAGGAGTTTCACCAAGTGATATTAATATTTTATTGTTATACATGGGAAGGTGATCGATGATTTTTAGCCTGAAGAAATGTTCCACGTGGAACAATGGAGCCAATATTTTATACAATCAATTATTTAACATATGGGCATTCATTCAACCATAAAGGTTAAAATCGGAAACATACCTGAAAAACCTGGTGTTTATCAATTCTATAATCAAACAGGTGAAATTCTGTATATTGGCAAGGCAAAGAACTTAAGGAAAAGAATATCAAGTTATTTTGGCAAGGTCAACACAATTCATTACAAGCAAAAAATTCTTGTTAGTAAAATACATGATATTAAATATATACTTGTCGAAAATGAATCAGATGCGTTGCTCTTGGAAAATAACTTAATAAAAGAGTATAAACCCAAATATAATGTACTGCTTAAAGATGATAAGACATTTCCCTGGATTTGCATAAAGAACGAGCCGTTTGCAAGAGTATTTTATACGAGAAAGATTATCAATGACGGATCGGAATATTTCGGGCCATATACTTCCGTAATGATGATCAAAACCTTATTTGCGCTTATAAAACAATTATATAAGCTTAGAACCTGCAATTATTCACTGACGCAAGAAAATATTCTTAAGAAAAAGTATAAGCGTTGTCTTGAATATTATTTGGAGAATTGCAAAGCACCATGTGAAGGACTGCAGAGTGAAAATGATTATAATGCTTCATTGAAGCAAATAAGGGAAATACTAAAGGGAAATCTGCAACAGGTGATCAATCATTTAAATCAACACATGCTGGATTATGCAGATAAGTATGAATATGAAAAAGCACATCTTATCCAACAGAAATTAGAAATACTGGATAAGTTCAAAGCAAAGTCAACAATAGTTAATCCAGGGATAAATAATATTGACGTATATTCGATAATAGATGAGCCTGGTTCGGCATATGTTAATTATATGAAATTGGTAAAGGGTGCAATCATACAGGCCCATAACATTGAAATCATTAAGAGGATTGAGGAACAGGCAGAAGATGTTTTGTCTTTTGCCATCTTTGAGCTTAGAAACCGATTCAATAGCAATTCGAGCGAAATAATTATCCCGTTCAAACTTGATTTGACCCTTAAAGGTGTTAATTTTACAGTACCTTTAAGAGGAGATAAAAAGAAATTACTTGATTTATCTTTTAGAAATGTGAATTCATTTCGAATAGAAAGAATCAGAATACAGGAAAGCAATAGAAGAACTTCATTTGAAAAAAATGCACTGGAATCTCTTAAAAATGAGCTCAGGTTGAAAGTTATCCCCAATCATATTGAATGCGTTGATATATCAAATATTCAGGGAAAGAATTCTGTTGCATCATGTGTTGTGTTTAAATCAGGTAAACCGAATAAATCAGAATACAGACGTTACCATATAAAAACAGTCAGTGGGGCAAATGATTATGCATCAATTGGGGAAATAGTAAAAAGAAGACTCCGGTACTTCAAGGAGCATCAGCTGAAGTTTCCTGATCTGTTCGTTATCGATGGAGGTAAAGGTCAATTGAATGCAGCGTTAAAGGAAATTCACGATATAGTCATGAAAAAGCAAACAACATTTATTGGAATCGCAAAACGGCTTGAAGAAATCTATATTCAGGGAGATATGGTACCCTTATATATTGACAAGAATTCACCGGGCTTGAAAATGATACAAAGGATACGAAATGAAGCACATCGTTTTGGAGTATCCTTTCACAGAAATGAAAGATCAAAATCCATGCTTTTTTCAGAACTGGATCAGATTAAAGGTATCGGCAAAATAACAAAGAATAAGCTGTTACAGAATACAAAGGATATTGAAACGGTTAGAAAAATGCAATTAACTGATCTTGAAATGATTATTGGTAAAAGGGCAGGGCGTATACTGTATGAATATTTGCATATAAAATCATAACTTACGAGAATTTGTATAATGTACAAAATCTGTTAAAGAATTTTTTATTTCTCCCTTAGGTAAGGAATCCAGTTCACTTAAGGCCAATGAGCTATATTCCAGCATTTTATTGTTTGCATATTCGATTCCACCCTCTCGATTAATAAAATCGATAATTTCTGTGTACCTGTGATGATTCATTGAACTATTATTCAACAAACGCAACAATTTTTGTCTGTCATTATGATTTGCCGTAGAAAGAGAATGAATAATTGGCAGTGTTAATTTCTTTTCTTTAATGTCATTCAAAGCAGGTTTCCCGGTAAGTTTATTGTTTTGGAAATCTAAAAGATCATCTTTAATTTGAAATGCGATACCCAAAAACTCCCCAAAACGCTTCATTTTTTGAACCGTATCATCAGCCATCCCGATTGATATTACGCCGCTTGAACTGCAGCAACTAATCAATGTTGCCGTTTTCTTTTTTATGATGTCGAAATATTCATCCTCAGTAATGATTAATTTACGAGAATATTTTATTTGAAGCAATTCTCCTTCACTCATTTCTTTTACTGCATTTGATACAAGATGCAGCAGATCATACTCATGGTTGTTCACTGCGAGCAATAATCCTTTTGCAAGCAAATAATCCCCAAGCAAAACAGAAATTTTAGATTTCCAGATGGCATTGATTGAAAAGAATCCACGCCGTTGATGGGAATCATCAACAACATCATCGTGAATCAGGGTGGCAGTATGAAGTATTTCAATCATAGCCGCTGCTGTAAATGTTGATTTATTTGGCTCCCCGAATAGTTTTGCTGACAGAAAAACCAATAAAGGCCTCATTTGTTTACCTTTTCTTTTCAATACATATTTGATCAGAAAATTTAACAGAGGTATGTCTGATTTCATGACGTCCCTGAAATAATTTTCAAATTCAGCAAGCTCTTTTGAAACAGGCCTTTTTATATCGTCAAGCGTGTACATGCACAGAGATTTGGTGTCAAATGTAATAATATTCCATTTGTTTTACTACCATGCTCCGGTATGGAAAATCTTAATACAAGTAAGTGACTGAATGTCTGGCGATCATTTGTCCAATAACTGTATAAATCAGTATATAATTTCCTTAATATATTCATTATGAATGATGTAAGTTCTGTTACCGCATCACGAATGTTTTTATGAATTATATACTTAGATCTAAAGATATATTAATATATTTGTTTGTAGATATATTGAAGTTTTATTCAACCATACCAATCGGATGTTATTCTAAACCTTTATGTTTTACACTTTAAAAGAGACTATCTGAGATGAAATTTGAAAGTCTTACGGCTGAACAACTTGAAAAAGCTGCAAACATGCTCAAAGCAATTGCTCATCCCACAAGAATAGCCATTCTCGAATTTCTGGAGAACGGTAATCAATTAACGGTTACGGAAATACATAAATATTTACACATTGAACAGTCCACTACATCACATCATCTTGGTATTTTAAAAGATAAGGGCGTGCTTGGTTCAAAGCGGGAAGGAAAAAACACGTTTTATTTTATACGGAATGAAAACCTGAGCAGTCTTGTGGATTGTATCAGTAAATGTACCTGCTAAAAACAGGAAGGATTCACTGATCCAACCAATATAAGGATCCTTCAGCTGGAATATGCTTTCTGGTTGACACTTTGTTTAACCATCCTAATACAGTTCTGATGAATTCAAATCCTAAACTTTTCTTACTCGATGCTTACGCATTAATATTCAGGGCTTATTATGCATTTATCAACAGGCCAATGGTAAACTCAAAGGGGATTAACACATCTGCAATTTTCGGTTTTACAAGTGCTCTGATTGAAATAATCAGGAAAGAAAAACCTGATTATATTGCAGTGGCGTTTGATCCGCCTGCACCAACTTTTAGAAACAGTATTTATGAAAACTATAAGGCAAACCGGTTAAAAACACCGGAAGAGATAATCAAATCGGAACCCTATATTAAATTGATCCTCGAAGCTTTGAATGTTGAAGCAATCCAGGTGGACGGATATGAAGCAGATGATGTCATAGGAACTTTGGCAAAAAAAGCAGAAGAAAAAGGATGGTTAACCTACATGGTAACGCCTGACAAAGACTTTGCACAGCTCGTATCGGACAAAACATTTATGTATAAGCCATCAAAAGGAAGCAATGAAAATGAAATAATTGGCATTCAACAGGTAAAAGACATTTTTAAAGTCGATGAGCCTTTTCAGGTAATAGATATTCTGGCACTCTGGGGTGATAGTACGGATAATATTCCGGGAGTTCCCGGCATCGGGGAAAAGACTTCAAAAGAGTTGATCGCAGAGTATAAAACAATTGACAATCTTTTTGCTAACCGAGAAAAATTGAAAGGCAGGCTTAAGGAAAATATCGTGAAGTACCGGGAACAAATTTATTTATCAAGGAAACTTGCAAGGATTGTTACCGAGGTGCCATTGGAATTAGAGCCTGAAAAGCTGAAATTAAAAACATGGAATGTTGAAAAGGTAAAGGAGATATTCCGTGATCTTGAATTTAGAACGCTGTTGTCCAGAACACTGGAAACCAACACAAGAATTCCTCAACAAGGGAACTTATTCTATTCGGAGGCAGATAGTGGCGCTGCTAAACAGGAGCAGCTGCAAAACTCTGTATATAATGTTCCCCATCAGTACCACCTGGTTTCCAATCACAGTCAGTTAAAAAATCTGGTTCAGTCTTTGCTGAACCTGGATGCTTTTTGCTTTGACACAGAAACAACCGGTTTGAATGTGCGGGAGGCTGAGATCATTGGCCTTTCAGTCGCTTTTGAAAGCAGGGTCGCCTATTACATATCGTTAACAGATCAAAATAGAAAAGAATTTCTCGAATTGCTCAGAGCGGCTTTAGAAAGCTTAACCATAAAAAAAATAGGACAAAATCTGAAATTTGATCTGCAAATTCTTAAAAAATACGGGATTGAAGTTGAGGGCCCAATGTTTGATACGATGATCGCACATTATTTGATACAACCTGAGTTGAGGCACAATATGGATTATCTGGCAGAAATATACCTCAATTACAAAACCATCAGAATAGAAGAACTGATCGGCGATAAAGGAAAGGATCAAAAGAACATGCAGAATGTGGATATACAGGAAGTTAAAGAATATGCATGTGAAGATGCGGATATCACCTGGCAGTTATATGGGATTTTTTCACAAAAGATAAACGAAATGAACCTTAACAGACTTTCTGAAAAAGTCGAGATGCCATTGATTAAAGTTCTTGCGGATATGGAAAATTCGGGCTTTACTATAAGTACTGAAGGTTTATATAATTATTCTGAAGTTCTTAAAAAAGAAATATATAAAACTGAAAAGGAAATATATCAATTGGCAGGTGTGGAATTTAATATATCTTCTCCCAGGCAATTGGGAGAAATATTGTTCGACAGGCTTAAAATTACTGAAAATGCAAAGAGGACCAAAACAAAACAATATTCCACAAGTGAGGATGTCTTAAGTAAAATAGAACATAAGCATCCAATAGTCAGTAAAATACTAGAATACAGAATGCTGCTAAAACTTTTGAATACATATGTGGATGCTTTGCCTGCATTGATCAATCCTGAAACGAACAAAATTCATACTTCTTTTGACCAGGCATGGGTGGCCACCGGAAGGCTCAGCTCAAAAAGTCCGAATCTGCAAAATATACCCGTTCGGGATGAAAGGGGAAGGGAAATCAGAAAGGCATTCATACCGAGCAACGGAAATGTGCTGCTTTCTGCCGACTACTCTCAGATTGAACTGCGCCTGATGGCGCATTTCAGTGAAGATGAGAACATGATTGAGGCATTCTTAAATCAGGAAGATATTCATACCGCCACTGCGGCAAAAATTTTTAAAGTGCCATTTGATGAGGTAACGCGGGAAATGCGTAGCCAGGCGAAAACAGCCAATTTCGGCATTATTTATGGTATTTCTGCGTTCGGACTGGCTCAAAGACTCAACATATCAAGAAAAGTGGCATCTGATCTGATAGCGGATTATTTCAGGACATATTATAAAGTAAAAGAATACATGAATAAATCCATCCAGTTTGCAAAGCAAAAGGGCTATGTTGAAACCATTATGGGAAGGAGGCGTTATTTAAGTGATATTAATTCTGCAAATGCAATCGTCAGGGGCGTTGCAGAGAGAAATGCAATTAATGCACCGCTTCAGGGTTCAGCGGCGGACATCATAAAACTTGCCATGGTCAATATTCATCAGATTGTTAAAGGAAATTTCAAAACCCGTATGATCCTGCAGGTTCATGACGAACTTATATTTGATGTTTTCAAGCCTGAACTGGAGCAGATTGCCGGCATCGTAAAACATGAAATGGAACATGCCGTTGATCTGAGAGTTCCCCTTACTGTTGATATTGGTACGGGCAATAACTGGTTGGAAGCACATTGATTAAGCATG
>JAFGRC010000148.1 GCA_016935355.1 Bacteroidales bacterium | reverse complement strand
GTTTCCATCAGTTCCTTCATTTCTGGACAGGTTTTTTGAAGGAGATGTAATGGACTGGAATACATGGAATTTTGCAGGAAATAATTCAACCCTGCCCGCAGTGAACGTCAAAGAAAGTGATAACGAATTTATGATTGATGTCGCTGCACCGGGTTTGAAAAAAGGGGATTTCAAAGTGAATTATGAAAACGGAAGGTTAACGATCTCAACTGAAATGAAAAATGAGAAGCAGGAAAAAGAAGGAGAAAAAGTAACCCGCTGTGAATTCAACTATCAGTCATTTCAGCGTTCGTTCAGCGTACCTGAGCACATCGTGAATGCGGATAAGATCGTAGCCAAATATGAGGACGGCATACTGCACGTTGCTTTGCCGAAACGGGATGAGCTCAAACCAAAACCTGCAAAAGAAATTAGGATTTCCTGACCGGAAATGAATGAATCCGATAGAACGGCCTGACAGGGTCAAAAGGCTCTGTCAGTGCTGTTTTTGTTATATATTAATGAAACGATGGTTTTTTATGAATATTAAAATATTATGGAGGGCAAGATCATGAAAAAATTTGGAACACTTATTTTGGCCGCTGTTTTAGGCAGTGCCCTCACCATAGGAGCATTTACCAGTTTTGGTGTCACGGGCAGAGGAAGAGATGTTAAGATAGAACAAATTTCAGGTATTCCGGTTGTGAGGACTGCTTATACAATAAATGAAAACGGAGAGGTTGTTCCCCTCGAATTTACCGACATTGCAAAAGAAGTCATGCCTGCGGTTGTGCATATACAGTCAAAACAGGTTCGGGACGTTACAAACCGTTATCAGAGCATTCCGGATCCTTTCAGGGAATTCTTTGATGATGACCTGTTCGAATACTTTTTCGGACCCCGGTACAGGAATCAGCAACCGGAAAATCCGCAGGATGAGTCTGAAGTCATCACGGGAAGTGGTTCAGGTGTGATCATCAGTGAGGATGGTTTTATTGTGACCAACAACCATGTGATTGAAGGTGCTGATGGACTGGAAGTAATTTTAGATGATAACAGGGTTTTCGAAGCAAAAGTGATCGGCACGGATCGATACACCGATCTGGCATTGTTGCAGATAGAGGAAACCGGTTTACCGGTCATCCCGTTTGCCAATTCCGATGATGTGGAAGTGGGTGAATGGGTGCTTGCCGTTGGAAATCCTTATCAGCTGAACTCAACTGTTACTGCCGGTATTGTGAGTGCAAAGGGAAGAAGTATTGGTATACTGCAGGACAGAAGTGCTATTGAATCTTTTATCCAGACTGATGCAGCCATCAATCCGGGTAACAGTGGCGGAGCGTTGGTAAACATGCAGGGAGGACTGATCGGCATCAATACAGCGATCGCCAGTCCCACGGGTGCATATGCCGGATATGGCTTCGCCGTGCCGTCCAACATTGTATTAAAAGTCATTGAAGACCTGATCGAATACGGGACCGTCCAGAGAGGTTACCTGGGCATTACCATCAGAAGTGTGGACGGAAAGCTTGCTGAGGAGATGAAGCTGGATGTTACCCGGGGTGTATATGTTGACAGCATTGCAGACAACAGTTCAGCCGGAGAAGCAGGTGTGAAAGCTGGTGACGTAATACTCGAAGTGGACGGGCAGGAGGTGAAAAACAATGCAGAACTCCTTGGTATAATCGGGCGGAAACGGCCGGGTGATAAAGTTACCCTGAAGGTCGGACGGAACGGTAAAGAATTGGATTTCAATGTTACATTGCGCAGTCAGGAGGGAGCAACGAGCGTTACACAGACGGGTCAGGTTGAAATACTGAACAGACTGGGCGTTGAATTACAGGAAATTGACCGCACAACAGCACGGGAGCTGGATATTGACGGGGGACTCAGAATTACCAGATTGTCTTCAGGTGTATTGAGGCGACAAACGGATGTCAGGGTTGGTTTTATCATAACCAGGGTTGATAATCAGTCTGTCAGCTCTGTCGATGAATTCGTCAGCCTCCTGGAAGACAGATCAGGTGGAGTGATGATAGAAGGCGTATATGAAGGTACTACAGGTACGTATTATTACGCTTTCGGCCTCTAAACAATTTCACAGCAGATATAATACAACAGGAAACGGCTCATTTTCCGTAGTAATATTACGAAAGACTGAGCCGTTTCTATTATTTTTATACAGTACGTCACAGAATATTCTTCAGATTGTCATAGCTTGCTTTTACATCATCCATGGATTTGGCTGTATCCTGTTCGTAAAAGAAATATTTCATCCCGGCCACTTCAGCATGAGCAAATGCCGGTCTGAAATCAACAGCTCCCTGTCCAATGGGTACGATTGTATTGGTCTCAAGATTAAAATCCTTTACGTGCCAGAGCGGAAAACGTCCCGGATAACCTCTGAAAAGCACTATGGGATCTTGTTTTGCGGCAGCTACCCATCCCAGATCAAGCTCCATTTTAACCAGGTCTTCATCTGTTTGGGACATAATAATGTCGTATGCAGTCGAACCATATACCGGATCCCATTCATTTGCATGGTTGTGGTAGGCAAACTGAAGACTTGCTTTCCGGCATGCTTCACCGGCTTTAGTGAAAACATCAATTGCAGAAATGATTTCCTCAATGTTCCCAATCGCTGTGGATGCACATATCAGATACTGAAGGCCGCCTTCGGCTGCTTCATCTACAAGTTGCTGCAAATTGTCCGTAAGATTGGGAATATCAGGTGATATGTTCACGCTTCTTGCATTCTGCTCCGGCTGAGCAGACTGTTTTTCCTGATCGGTTTCCGGATTCTCAGAAGAACTGCCCATAAGCAGATTGATGGGAACTCCCAGTACATGATGTCCGATCCATTTCATACCGAGATCTTCAATAATGGTCCTGAGTTCTTTTGGTGTATATCCATAATAGGGATTTGTATAGGTAGCGGTTTCAATGTTTTTAAATCCGATATTCGCCAGTTCCTGAAACATAGCAATGGGGTCTGACCCCATAAAAGAACCGGTCGTATAGGTTTGAATGCCGATTTCATAGACAGGTAGCAGGCTCCGGAATAAAGATGCACCCTTTAAAATGTCAGGTACCACAATACTGCCAATAGCCATTGCACCGGAATTTTTTAAAAATGCTCTTCTGTTGGTCATTTTATTATTGTTGATATGTTTTAATAAAGATATCAATTATCATTTAAAACAGCCTGCTTTGAATACAGTTTTCGTATTGTTTTTAAATGTCGTTCGGGAGAACATGGATTTAAATATTAGTATGATTAATTTTGTGCGCATGTTATCATTACATATTGTACATCTGTGATGCCTGAAAAACTAAAACTAAAACTAAACATACCCGGTTGTGCATCCGAGGTTATGTTGCATTCATGTTGTGCACCCTGTTCAGTCGCTATTGCCGAGTGTCTTATTGATAACAATATCAAACCAACTGTTTTTTATTACAATCCCAATATTTATCCACGTGAAGAATATGAGATTCGCAAAGCTGAAAATATCAGAATGACTCAATCTCTCGGGATACAGTATATTGATGGTGACTATGATCATTACGGCTGGTTGCAGCTTACAAAAGAACTGCGCCATGAGCCTGAGGGCGGAAAGCGTTGTCTGTTATGCTTTAAAATTCGCCTTATCGAAACAGCCCGCTATGCCCATAACAATGGTTTCAGTGTTTTTACCACCACACTGGCTTCTTCCCGGTGGAAGAGCCTTGAACAAATAACGGAAGCAGGACGCTATGCAGCCGGTTTATACCCCGATCTTATGTTTTGGGAGCAGAACTGGCGTAAATATGGTTTAACTGAGCGAAGGAAAGAACTGACTGAACGATATGATTTTTATAATCAACAGTATTGCGGATGTGAATTCAGTCTTCGTGATTCAAACAAGTGGCGCAAACTTCATGGCAGACCCCTCATTCAGCAGGCCGGTCCGGATAAAGACATGGGCGCAACAATATAGACTCTGCCGGAATCTTCATCAAAACATTCCAAAACGTTTATGAAACGTGTCCTTCAGGATTCCGGAATTGCATCCATCGTATTCATAGTTATTCTTTTGGTGGCAGGTAAACCGAATCCGGGAAGTATCCGATGAATGTTGCTGCTAATCATTTGATTACCTGCAGCTTAAAATGTAAATTCACCGGATCAATCAAAGAATTGACATATATAAAAAATGAAAACTTTGCTAAAATAGAATCATTTTAAATAGAATTTATTAATATTGGATTCAAATAATTGCACCTTAATATAATTGGTTAAAATGAAAACTTTACTTGCAATCAGCGGGGCTGAAGCCATTTTATTGTCACTGATAGAAGAAAATGTAGATACAATATTTGGTTATCCCGGAGGGGCAATAATGCCCATTTACGACAAATTGTATGAAAAGGACAGTCTATTCAGGCATATTTTGGTACGCCATGAACAGGGCGCTGCGCATGCTGCGCAGGCATATGCTCAGGTTACAGGGAAGCCGGGTGTTTGTTTCGCCACATCCGGACCGGGAGCTACCAATCTGATTACAGGAATCACCAATGCCAACCTCGATTCAATCCCGGTCATATTCATCACTGCACAGGTTCCATCACCCCTGCTGGGCACTGATGCTTTCCAGGAAACGGATATGTTAAGTCTGTCCATGCCCGTTACCAAATGGAATTACCAGGTCACAAAGGCAGAAGAGATACCTGAAGTCATTGCCAAAGCATTTCATTATGCCACTACAGGAAGACCCGGCCCGGTATTGCTTGACATTACTAAAGATGTTCAGATACAGGAATTTGAATATCAATATAAAAAAATTAAGTCCGTTCGGTCGTATATTCCAGCACCTGTATTAAATACAAGTGATTTGAGGCAAATCGCAGCGATGATAAATGCTGCGAAAAAACCTCTGCTGCTTGCCGGACATGGCATATTATTAGCCAATGCACACAAAGAACTGGAAGATTTTCTAAACAAAACAAAAATGCCTGTAGCTGTCACTTTGCTCGGTAAATCGGCAGTTGCGGATGATCATCCTCAATTTGTAGGAATGCTGGGTATGCATGGCAACTATGCCCCAAATATGCTTACGAATGAAGCCGATCTGATCATTGCAGCCGGAATGCGTTTTGACGACCGTGTTACAGGTGACATCAAGCGCTATGCTACAAAGGCCAAGATCATTCACATTGATATCGATAAAGCAGAACTTAATAAAAATGTTAAGGTCCATCTGGCAGTACTTGCTGACATTAAGGACTTTTTAGTGAGAATCATCCCTGAGATTCATTCTGTCACGGATGCATCGTGGCGCAATGAATTTACCAGACTGAATGATATTGAGACTGAAAAAGTGATCGTAAAGGAATGTTTTCCCGGTACCGGCAAGATCAGGGCTGGTGAAGTAGTGCATATGGTTTCACAAAAAACCAGGCGTGAAGCCATTGTTGTTACCGATGTGGGACAAAACCAGATGATGGGTGCGCGATACTATCAATTCAAATACCCCAATACATTAATCACATCAGGAGGATTGGGGACGATGGGTTTTGGTTTGCCTGCAGCTGTGGGCGCTCAGGTTGGCCAGCCCGGTAAAACTGTTGTCTTATTTACGGGCGATGGCGGATTTCAGATGACCGTTCAGGAACTGGGCACTATTTTTCAATATAATCTTCCCGTTAAAATTATCATTTTCAACAATAATTTTTTAGGGATGGTACGTCAATGGCAGGAACTGTTTAACAAGAAGCGTTATGCGGAGACAAATATGCCCACACCCGATTTTCCGCTTCTGGCCAAAGCTTATGGTATAGCCAGCAATATGGTTAGTGAACGGGAAGAACTAGATGCAGCCCTTGATGCCATGTTAACGCATGACGGACCTTACTTACTGGAGGTAAAAATTGAAAAAGAAGCCAATGTTTTTCCCATGATCTATCCCGGAAAAGCTGTTGACGAAATCGTACTGGAAAATGACAGACCGTAACAATAATAAATTCCTGAGCCCGGTTGGTTCCGGGAACCTAATGGAACGGCAGTATTAATGACGAAATTAATTTTATTGTCAGGTATGTTATTTTCATATATCATAAATAAATTCTTATAAATGGCAAAAACAGCTCCTTTTGATCATTATCTTGACAAATACGAACAATGGTTTCATAATCGTCATTATGTCTTTATGTCAGAGTTGGAGGCTATCCGCATGGTACTGCCTTCAGAAGGAAGAGGTATTGAAGTTGGTGTTGGCAGTGGAATTTTCGCTGCTGCACTGGGTATAACTGAAGGTTGTGATCCTTCTGTGACCATGCTGGCTAAAGCGAGGGAACGGGGGATCAATGCAGTTGAGGGTATAGCAGAAAATCTTCCTTATATGGATGAAAGCATTGACTTTGTCTTAATGGTCACCACCATATGTTTTGTTGATGATGCCCAAAAATCATTTGAAGAAATAAAAAGGGTATTAAAACCCGGAGGCAAAGCAATTGTGGGATTTGTTGATAAAAACAGCCCTGTAGGCAAAACTTATCTCAGGCATAAAGAAGAAAGCATTTTTTATAAGGATGCTGAATTTTTCAGTACAGAAGATATTTATCATTTTTTGTGGTATAACAATTTTAAAATCGATCAAACTTGCCAGACTGTATTCGGTTCACTTGACGAGGTAAATGAAATTCAACAACCCGAAAAAGGAAGCGGCAAAGGAAGTTTTGTTGTAATAAGAGCAATAAAAGCAGATTTTTAGAATGGAAATAAAGAAAAAGATTTATCCTGATTCTGGTGTTGAACTCAAGGAATTTACTGCAAAAAATTACGATGCAATAATGAATCTTGCCACATTGGGCTTTTATAAAGGTTTCATTAAAAAAGCCATTCACCATATGAATATACAACCCGGTGATCAAATCCTCGATTTAGGGTGCGGGACCGGTAGTAATGCAAAACTGATGTACCGTTATTTAAATGAAAAAGGCCATATCACAGGATTGGATATTTCGGAACATATGGAAAGGCAATTTCGGTATAATTTTAAGTACAATAAACGTACTGAGTTTATCAAACAGCGTATTGACGTACCATTTAATCTACAAAAATGTTATGATAAGGTTTTTATCAGTTTTGTTATTCATGGATTTCCTCATGAAATTCGCAGCATTGTTATTCAAAATGCACACAATCACCTAAAAACGGGTGGAAAATTTTTTATTCTCGATTTTGCTGAATTTGACATGGATAATATGCCTGCCCTGCATCGCTTTATCTTTAAAAAAATTGAGTGCAAATACGCTTTTGACTTTATCAAAAGAAACTGGAAAGAGCTATTGAATAAAATTGGTTTTCATAGTTTTACCGAGCATTTTTACGTTAAAAATTACATACGTTTATTAAGTGCTCAAAAAAATGGATCACAATTCAAATAAACCCTTATTCAAAACCATCCCCACTGACGATGGAAATATTATTTTTCCGAAAATTCCGGTCATGGCCAATTACTTTTTTATTTATAAAGCAATAGATGGCAGACAATTCACCTTTGTTGAAAAAAGAGCCAATCCTTACGAAACCATAATGCAACATTGAAAGACGCTGGATGTTTATACCATGGTTAATGATTGTGAGGTGATTATAGCTGCATAAATATGTGTTCAACCAGGAATAATTTAACAAGTCAAATCTATTAGGCGATAAAACATAATGCTATCCATTATGGACATGCCTACATGTAAAAATAGTCCTGGTCTACTCAGTTATTGCACAAATTGAAGATAAATTGCATCAAAATGCTGTAAGCAAAGAAGTATACGAGTTTCATAGAATCTCAAGTCGCCTTTGCAGAGAATAGCAACAGCCATAATGCAACAATTGATAAATGAAATTTTTAAATAATGGAACAGATGTTTAAAAAGACTTTTGTACTCATATTTTTGATTAATTTAATAATTATCAGGATGCATGCCCAGGAGAAAAACACAACGATTATTCAGTATCAGCCCATTGGAATATTTCATACCAGCTACACTCCTGCTACCGGGGCTCCCCGGCAGGGAATATTAATGCCCGAAACCAAAGGCACAATTGAAATATTTCCACAGTATCGCAGCGCATTGACCACACTTGATTTATTTGAATACATTATTGTGGTTTATCATTTCAGTGAGGTAGAGCGATGGGAACCCACTGTAAATCCCCCCGCTGCAAGTCATGAACACAATTTCGGTTTATTTTCAACACGCAGTCCCAAAAGGCCAAATCCGATCGGGCTTTCCATTGTGAAACTTGAAAAAATGGAAAACGGAATTTTATTTATTTCAGGAGTTGATGCTTTCGATAAAACTCCTGTATTGGATATAAAGCCGTACCTGCCTTCCGTGGATTGCGTACAAAGTATTCAGAATGAACTGATTGAAATAGAACTGGGGCATCATGACGAAGATTTTATTGACGATTCAACTTTTTTCAAATAAGCATTAATCTTTATATGGTTAAATTCCCCGATGCTCTGCATCGGAAACTTGGGTCCAGGGTTCTACTCTGGGGTAAATACCATTTATTGGGGCGATTGAAACGCTTTCAGACTTCCTCCACCAATTGTTCCATCATTTCTTTTAGTGTTACTTCGGAAATCTACTTACCTTTTTTATTAAACCACTTTATACTATGTATGCTTTACAGGTTTATAATTTTCCCTGCTCCTCCTTCAATATATTTTTCGAGATACAAAGCTTTTATCTCGGCTATGTGCCGGGTACAATGTGTCGGACAAATGTATTCGAGATCATTAAACAATTCGTATTCGTCGAATCCGTGTAGTCCACCAATAATGGCATAAATATTCCCGAACTGCGATGCGGAATCCAGAATATTTTTCATTTTTGGGTGCGAACACCCAACAATCAGAACAAGTCCTTTATCAGTTTTCACTACCATCGACTGTTCTATATCTTCAAGTTCGCCGGTTGAATAAAAGTTTTCATATAACTCCATGGGTTTATCCACGTGAATGACCTTTTTCGCTTTGCGGACGCCCCTTAATGAAACCGGCACATACACGTTTACCTGGTCATTCATGTTAAGAAAAGCTGAAAGGCCACCAATATGATCAAAGTGGGCATGCGAGATGAAAACATCGTCAACGGATGATGGCGCTATATTAAGTTTTTTCATATTTTCGAGCAATATGGCACCATTTGACCCGGTATCGAAAAGAATTGTCCTGTTATGTGCCTCTACCAGACAGGAAAATCCCCAGTCTGGTTCCAAATTGTTTTGAAATATGGTATTATCATAAAGTAATGTTATTTTCATTTCGTGTCACAGTCTTAAATTTTCATAATTTCCGGTATTCTCGTCTTTCGCGTCTCCTCTGCAATTTTATTGATCTCTTTAAGCATTTCTTTCGATATGGGCACTGCTTTCTCTTTTTTAGAGAATTTAACTTCTTTCATCCTGTTAATTTTCAAAAAAAGTGTCATGGGTTTCTCCATTCTTGTAAACATAAGGTTATCTGCCACATCCTCCAGTATTTTAATTTTATCTGCAAGCGCACTGGTGCTTACGGCAAAAACATAGGTGCGGCTTTTGTCGTGTTGAAGGGCATCTTTTAATTTATTCAATATGAGTTCTTTATATGTTTTGGAAAAGAGCAGCAGATTCAATGCCGAACCAAAAACCATGGTTCCCAATGCTGTTTTATCCAACATATTTTCAGCCTCTTCAATAGTCTTGTCCCATATTTCAGGCTTTACCATATTAGCTTTTAAAGCATCTTTTCCTGTTTTTTCAAACCCATTGACATCCGGATCAAATTGAACATACACTACTTTCCCTTGATAGTTATCAAGATCCATATCATATAATTTTTTCATAGCCATTTTTACCAGTTCGCCTCTCGGATATTGAAGGGGAATTCCTATTAAAGAACCACCTGCTTTTAACCATGCAGCAACAAAGGCAAATTCTACCAGAGGTTTCCCAGTCCCACCGGGCCCGCTTATCAGCATTGATGAAGGAATGGAAATACCCTCCGGCAACAATTCATCAAGCCATTCAATATTGGTTACTAAATTTGACATTGCCATATCATGTATTTTTTCACGTTTGTTATTTTTTTTAAATTTTGTTAGAATATCTTTTTAAAAAAATCAATAAGTAAAGTTAAATGAACTTATGTTCATAATACAATTATTTCGGTATTTATTATAAAAAATTTTTGTTTTTAAACGAAAAGATTTGATCTCAAAATATATATGTATGTTGCAATCAAGATTCTGATGGATTGCGGGAGTATATATCTTATCATTTGTCAATATTGTAAGAATCATCATGAATATAATGCAATTATGATTAACGAGACGGAACTGTATATGAATAGAAAAATTCATATAAAACGAACAAATGTTCATTTATATCGGTAGAAAAGACAACCAAATCAAGGTTACAGATATCGAATACCGGGAGAACAGAATGGTCGCACAAATATTAAAGGACTATATATTTTATGCATACCAGTCATTTTCTGATTACCGGAGCAGGTATCATTGGAAAATCCATGAATTAGAATTTGCAGGAATGGATTTCTTGCACCTCAGGCTTTTGATGCCGACATGTACATTTCATCTGCTGTAGGCGGTGTATCCCGCATTATAATGTCTCCTGATCTGAAAAAGGAACGATCCGGCGACATCAGTGACTCAAATCTTATGTGCGACTAAATGGTTATTCAGAAAATCTCATAGCTGCTGACTGGTATAGGGAAACTTAAGCGGTTAAGGATCCTTTCCACTAATATCCCCTCGTTTTGGTCATAGTTGTATCCATAAGTGGCCCGTACACCATACGATACAAAACTAACTGCCCTGTCGAGTGCTATGGGCAGACTGTCACCCTGCAATAAGGCTCCGGTTAACACACTTGTAAAACAGTCTCCTGTTCCGGGAAAATCAGCCGGGATATAATCGATAGGCACTTTCCAGAAACGCGAACCATTTCTGCTAAAGGCAATTACTGAAAAGTTGTGCCCGTGAGTTTTATCGGGAACGCTGGTAATCACAACAATTCCTGGTCCCATTTCTGATAATTGCAACATCCATGCTTTAATTTCTGCTTCATCAATATCAGGGTTAAAATCTTTTCCCAGCAACAAGGAGGCTTCTGTTAAATTGGGGGTAATGATATTGGCTTTATGGATGATCGATTTCATTTCCGATACCATTTCGTTATTGATCGGTTTGTACATTTTACCATTATCTCCAAGAACCGGGTCAATAATAATAAGCTGGTTCTCATTTGCAAACGCATCCATCATTCTCTGAACAATGCGGATTTGTTTATGCGAACCCAGGAATCCACTGTAAACGGCATTAAAAATGATGTTTAATTTTTTCCAGTGATCAATTACAGGCTGCATGTGATCTGTAAGATCGGCAAAATGATAGTCTTTGTACCTGCTATGAGAGGATAATACGGCAGTTGGCAGAGGACAGACTTTAATTCCCATCGCCGACAGAATAGGAATAACAACCGAGAGGGAAGTTCTTCCAAATCCTGACAGGTCATGTATGGCAGCAATTTGTTTGACAGGTGATTGTGATACCATTATTGTGAATATTTATTAAAATTGTGAATTTTATAATGCATGATTTTTTCTGCAGGGATTCCCGGTATTGTTGGGGTAGGCAGAACTTCAATAATCCATCCACTCTTTTATGTCATAATAGTTATTATCGATGTTGTTTTTATTCCAGCCAGGGATCCATATCAAGGTTGGTTGACCCGAATAAGTCTCTGTTCAGGTACTCCAATATTTTTTGAATTTGTTCTTTAAGAGCAATGGCTTTTTTATTCTTTTTATCAGCATCTATTATCTTTTGCAAGTAATTTATGGCTTCCCCAAATCTCTGTTCACTGATAAGTTTATTGGTTATTTGAAGAAAATCATCTCTATCATCAGCTTTTTTCATTTTTTATATTATTACAGTATGTGATTCAATTATTTAAAAAAGGCTGAATCATCAATTAAATCTTCGTCATGATGCTCCAGTTCTATTTTTTTTTAACTATAATGTCAGAGCTAATTTATATGCTTCATAAATGGCGTTTTCTGCTTTCCCCACTGATTTGGCATCACCTATATAGTATACTGGTATTCTGGGTTCAAGATGAAAAGGAATATAGCTCTTCATACCGGCCGCAATAATAATTTTCACAATACCCTCTATGGTTGTTACCATTCCTGTATCGTTCTCAATAAACACTTTGTTATCAATGATTTCAATAACTTTATGCCGGGTATAAATCTGTGTCTCGTTTGCATATAATTTTTTTAAAGTATAGGATTTTTCCATAGTCTCCATTCCACGACCGATCTCATTAAGCATCTCGACAATAATGATCTGGTTATTTCCATCAATTAACTTCGAAGCCATTTCCATAGCTATTAAACCGCCTCCAACTATTAAAACCGTTTCATTTTTTGGTAACTGATCATCATTCAGGAATTCTGTCCAATAATATTCTTTTAGTCCTTTAATCGGCGGAATAACCGGTATAGCTCCCGTTGCGATAATTAACCGGTCAAAATTACCATTTAAAATATCATCTTTTTTTACTTCCTTATAAATGACCGGAATTTTTAACCTCGAAAGTTCAGCAACATAATAATCGATTATTTTCTTCAGATTCTCTTTTTTTGGTGGAAGGTATGCCAGGTTAAATTGCCCGCCTAATTGATTCTTTTCGAAAACCGTTACTTTGAAGCCCCGTTCTTTTAATAATATTGCTGCCTGCATACCTGCCAGTCCTCCGCCAACCACGGCAATACTTTCAACTGACCTGATCAATTCCAGGTCAGGTATATCTATATTAACGTAAGGATTTACCACGCATCCCAGTCCTTTCCCTTGTCTTACATTTCCCAGGCATCCTTCAGAACAGCCTAGACAGGGTCTGATATTTTTCTTTACTTTTCCTAAAAACTTGCCGATAAATTCAGGATCAGCCACCAACGGACGTCCTAATGCTATATATTCAGCATGATATTTATTTTCTAATAAATGAATATCTTCTACTGTATTTATTTGTCCGACAAAAATTACAGGCACTTTCACGGCCGCTTTAATTTTAGCAGCAAATTCCCATGTTTCCCCTTTTTTGACAAACATATGCTGAAAAAACCATGGAGGTGTTGAACAGCTTGACCCGGCTGAAACATGAATGGCATTTATGCCATTTTTTTCAAGAAGGAGTGAAAACTCTATCATTTCTTCAATATGAAAACCTTCAGGCATCATTTCATCTCCGCTAATCCGGGCAATCACAGGTATTTTGACGGCTTTTTTCACGGCGTTCAGCACCTCTAACGGAAATCTGGCCCTGTTTTGCAGTATTCCGTTATATTGATCGGACCGATTGTTTACTGCAGGTGATAAGAATTGTGCTAGAAGATATCCATGCCCGAATTGCAATTCAATAATATCGAAACCACAATTAACTGTCCGTTGAGCTGCTTCAACAATACTGTTAATTGTTTTGTCCATCATGTCGTGATTCATTATTTCAGGTTTAGCACCTCCATTTTCGCAGGGTTTGTCAGTGGAAGACACAAAATAGTTGCCGGGTATTTTTGGATTTGCCATTCTACCCGGATGATTCAGATGAGCGATTGCTTTAATTTCGTTTTTATGCAGTTGGTTAACCAATAAAGACAATCCCGGTATTTTATCGTCATTGTCTATTCCAAGCTGTGAAGGGATTTCCCGCAAACCCGGATCAAGATAGAGAGGTTCTATGGTAATTGCACCAATATTTTGGCTTCTTTTTTCATAAAAAGAAAGATGTCTTTTATTTACAAATCCATCGTTATGAGCATATCCCAGTTTTAATGGAGCCAAAATAAATTTATTCTTCAGATTCAGCATAATTGCCTCGTTTTTATTACTCTTTTTTGTTTATTGTATATGAAGTAAAATTAGTTTCTGTCCCAATTAATCCGGGAACAATCTCAGTTGCTTTTCCTTGTATAAAAATATCGGTTATGGTATCGGTGTAATTTGAAGGTACAATATTGATTTCTATTATTATTTTTTTGTTTTTTTTAGCTTCAAAGGGTATGATCGATGCAGGCATAATTTCGCCAGTGGTTCCGATAAGAATAAATATTTCAGCGTTTATGATTTCTGAAAATGATTTGGTATTGGCGGGCTCGAGAATGGATTCACCAAAAAACACAAAATCGGGTTTAAGGATTGTTTCACAATACGGACATCTTGGTGGCAAAAACGATAAATCAATGTCTTTTGCTAAAAATGATCTGGAACAATTCTCGCATATCAAAAACCTTGAATTGCCATGAAATTCGTATACTTCTTTACTCCCGGCATGTAAGTGTAAATTATCTATATTTTGAGTAATGATCGCATGTAAAATTCCTTTTTTCTCCATTTCAGCAAGCGCGTAATGAGCTGAATTGGGCTTTGCCTGGCCGAAGAAATCATAAAAAATTTCTTTAATTAATTTCCATGACGTTACTGGATAATGATGAAAATAATTAATATCGAGGAAAATCGGATTATATTTACTCCATAAACCATTTTCTCCACGAAAAGAAGGTATCCCGCTTTCAACGGAAATTCCCGCTCCTGTGAATGCGACAGTCCGTGATGATTGTTTTATCAGTTCTGTAGCTTTAATTAATTTATCAGTTATAGAATTCATCGCTGAAAGTACTTATTAATGCTTCCTGAATATTTCCTTTTTTAAAAAAGAGTTTTAATCCTTTGCTCTGAAGTCTTTCAATTCCTTTTTTCCCGATATATGCAGCTATAATTACTTCACAGTCATGAATTATATAATAAACATCGAAAGTCTTTAAATGCTGCATGGTGTTTTCATATGGATTGAACCTTTTTTCAACAAGTTCGAATTGTCTGCCGTCAGATGTTTTATAAATTAGAAAGTATTTGGCCATGCCCAGCATTTTTGTGAAAACAGTTTTTCCATCATTGGTCGGAACAGCTATTAATAAAGGCATATTTGAAAGGTTATCCATTTTTTTGGGAGCTCAATAAGCGAACATATTTTTTAAAATAGAAGTGCTCTGTGAAATTATCAAAACCCTGTTTATTCAGTATCTCTTTCCAATCTCTTTTTAACAGTCAAAGGTGTATTTACATTCAATTTTCTTAAAAATGAAACGATGAATGCCGGGCATTTTATCCATATCAAATTCTGCAAAGTCAAGAATATAAAATTTCCCGTCCGGTTTTAAATGGTTGTTGGTATTTTGAATTACCATAATGCGGATTGCTTTTTTAATAAACCACTTGTACAATCCCAGTGTTGCCATATTTACTATCGTATCGTAATGTCTGGCACTAAATTCTTTGAGTTCAACGCCTGAATCAGGATATATTTTTGCATTTGTTTACATTATTTTCAATATTAAATGTCTTTAAACACCCTTGCAAGTGAAAAACCAGGAGCATCAAGCTGTAGATCAAGAAAATATCCAAAAGGTGTATGCTTTACTTCATAACCTGCATTTTTCATACGTTCTTCAATCCGGATAAAGAATTGTTTCGTAAAGTCCGGTTCAGCCTTGCTTTCTGAAAGATGAGCAAAGGAATGCAGAATCACTTTATTTACCTGGTTTTTCCCGCATATCCATTTCAGGTTTTTCAATAATTTTTTTTCGACTTCATGCTCTCTTTCCGTATCTTTTTGCTCAATCTGTATGAAGGCTGCCTGTATATTTTCATAGTATGCAGGTGTTGTTTTTACAGGTTCATTATTGACAGTTTTAATGGTCGGTTTAAAACCGAAGCTTTTGCAATAGATTAACAGTAGTTTCATAATCAAATCTGTTTTTTGAATTTTCTCAGGTAATATATATGAACACCGTAATCCGGTTTCTCAATGAGTTTGTCTTCAACGAGAGCGGTCAACAAACTGCTGCTGTCATTTCTATTATGCAATAATTCCAGTACTGAATCTTCATTGATAGGATGCACAGCCGTGATACTTAGGATATCTTCCCGGAGATTTCCTGTTGCAGAAAAAGCATTGCTTTCAATTCTCCATTTATTTAGTAAAGAGCTTATATATTTCAGATTCTTTTGCAATTTCTTCTTCAATTTCATTTTTATTGATCCATTCACCGATTAAATACTTATCGGCATTAACAAAGTGTTGTTTTTCAAAACACCCGGGAGGATTAACCATAAATGCAATTGTTTTACCAGCCTGTGAACAAGTGCATTCTAACAAGGTAAGAGCTTGTCTGTTGTTACTCCCGAAAAAAAATCACACCAAAGAAGGTTCCATAAATTTTTTCACATCCTGATCATAACCCCTTTCTTTGGCAAATTCTCTGGCCTGGTACATGAAAGCCTGAATTCTCATGTCAATGGTAGTATTGTCCTGTCCGTCATATGCAATATTAACATAAGGTATATTGTTATGATTTCGTTTAAACCAGTCAGAAACAGATTCGATAACAGTACCCGGCATGCAGGTAAAGGGGAGTATATTTGCAATACCCGATATTCCCGTTTTAGATAATACAACTGATGTACCCAGATTAAGGGCAGGATCACCATCATAATGTTTATGAATATATGGGCCGCAGGATTCGAGCATTTCATGTAGTTCAACCTCTCTTTGGCTGTCATACATCCCCAAAAGTGACTTTTGCAGCTTTTTCGCTACGGTCCTTTGGGCAAGATCCTGGATTTTGGCTTTCATCAATCCTTTATAATCACCTTTCCATATACTGTCGCGTATGTATCTGTATGTAGTATAACTTAACCATTCACCAAAAGGTGCAATCCATGTTTCAGCCCCGTTTTTCTCGAGTCTGTCAATTATAAAGCCGTTGCAGAATGGATTATCACGCATAAATATTTCACCGACAACTGCAATAACAGGTTTCCTTAAACCATTTTTCATCGGAATTTCATGCATTCTGCGTGCTGTCTGTTTCAATATTTCTATTATATCTTTGGCTCCGTGTTCAATCGATGTAACAACCATTGAAAGCGCTTCATTGTATATAAGATCCGTTGCTCCCGGATAAGATTCATAAGGTTTCCGTTCCTGCTTTAACTTTCGCAACAGATCAACCGCAACGATACCCTTCCATGCGAGATAACGGAATTTTGTTCCTTGTCCTGCGGAAATTTCTTCATAAGAAGTATCATTGCTGGGTGAGATGATTCTGACATCTTCAAATCCCAGTCTGTTGAATAAGATACTCTGAAACTTGTTGTATTGTCCGAATCGGCACGGACCATTATGGTCAGGCATAAAGAAACTTGTTTTTTTCGGATCAATACCGGGTTCCATTAATTTTTTAAGGAAGCTTCCTGTTGTACAGATCATGGGGAAACATTCCTTGCCGGTTGTATATTTCCTGCCCAGTTCAAGGTCTCTTTCATCTTCTTTGGGAAGGACATGAGCATCGATTCCGCAACTTCTTGATGCTGCTGCTATAGCCTCTCCCGCATCACACATATACGGGAAATACAGAATGCGGTCTTTTGCAGGTGATGCAGAAAATCCTCTGGGTATGAATACTTCATTTCGAACTTTATTGATCAGTTTTGAACCCTTCATACTGTCAAGAAATGCTTCACACCTGGTGATCAAACCTGCATCAGCACTATGTTCGTCAATTTCAAGTTCGAGATAAGGCTTGCCTGCCATTTCTTCATTGACAAAATGCGACAGGAAAGAATCGGGGCCACACCGGTAATTACTCATATAAACAGCATGGAGTTTTTTATCCCTTCCAATGATTCTGGCAGCAGCAAGAATACTTTTTCCGTTGGGCCAGTACATCTGACGGTAATCCCGTGTAATATGTTCACCTGATACCGGCAAAAATTCTATGGGTATCGGTATTACATCAAGATTGATCAGTTTCTCAACCAGGCTCATGTTTAATGCGGGATCCCCGGTATTATAAGGTCTGCCCAGGATCACTACGCTCTCTTTGTTATCAGGAAGGTTATCCAACACTTCCTTTCCTCTTATTTCAAGGTTTCGCTCATACTGTGTCTGTAACCGGTCAGCTTTCATAATGGCATTGATGACTTTTTTTCTGGAGATTTTGAATTTTTCCCACATGAAATCTGACAATTCCTTGTTCAAAACTTTACCGAAATATTTGAAATTAAGTGCAGGTATCAGTAGTTTTTCCCGGTCTTCCGGCGAAAGTGCAGTTTTTACCATGAAAGGGTAGGTTTGTACATAAGTACAATTGTAGTTATAAGTTGGATCGTCTTTTTCACCTTTTTCAGTAATGATGAAGGGTATAAAAATATAATCAACCTGTTGTTCCAGCAGATCATAAATATGTCCGTGAATTACTTCCACAGGTAAACAAGTTTCCGCAACAATCATATCAAGAGACTTTTTCATGATCTTGTTATCCGTTTCCGAAGATACCACCACACGGAACCCAAGTTCTTCGAAAAATGTTCTCCAGAATGGGAACTG
>JAFGRC010000002.1 GCA_016935355.1 Bacteroidales bacterium | reverse complement strand
TTTGTAGCGGGGACAGGACTTGAACCTGTGACCTTTGGGTTATGAGCCCAACGAGCTACCAACTGCTCCACCCCGCAATATATTTTTTATGCCGGAAAGGCACAAACGGATTGCAAAGATAAGGCAAGTTATTGAAATATCAAATTAAATTCAAACAAAGCATTTCTTTAAAGATTCTCATAGTGTGATAATAATGCTAAATCTATGAATACCGATGACCGCATGGAACAGGTGATGAATAAATTTGAAAAAACACACGCGTGGAATCTTCCTGTGGTGGACAAGCACAACCGCTATGCAGGAATACTCTCACAATCTTCAATTTTTGCGTTTTATCGCAACTCATTACTCAGTCAGTATGAGTTATAAACTATTCACCTTCTACTTTTTCTTATCTTTACAGAAACTTATCACTCATGACCGGTTCCGACATACGTGTGCGATTTGCTCCGAGTCCGACAGGTCCCCTGCATATAGGGGGTGTCAGGACGGCTTTATTCAATTATCTGTTTGCGCGGAAACATGGTGGTAAATTCATTCTGAGAATAGAAGATACAGATCAGGAGCGGTTCGTGCCGGGGGCGGAAGAATATATTATAGAATCGCTGAAATGGTGTGGTATTGAATACGACGAGGGACCCGGCATAGATGGACCCTTGGCACCTTACCGGCAAAGTGAGCGCAGGGAGCTGTACAGACAGTTTTCCGGCCGGCTGATTGAAGAGGGTCATGCTTATTACGCATTCGACAGTGCCGATGAATTGGATGTTATCAGAAAAAAATACGAATCAACGGGAAAAACATTTCAATATGATGCAACAACCCGTACTGGTCTGAAGAACTCCCTCTCTCTTTCTGATTCAGAGACCCGGAAAAGTCTGGAATCAGGAAAACCTTATGTGGTTAGGTTTAAAATGCCCGAAAATACTTTGGTAGAGGTTCGTGATATCATCCGGGATGAAATGGTTTTCAATACGGCGCAGCTTGATGATAAGGTTCTTTTTAAAGCTGACGGTCTGCCGACATACCACCTCGCTAATGTTGTGGATGACCATTTGATGAAAATATCCCATGTGATCCGTGGTGAGGAATGGTTACCTTCGCTTGCGTTGCATGTATTGTTATACAAAGCCCTGGGATGGGAACGGCAGATGCCGGTGTTTGCACACCTGCCGCTGATATTAAAACCGGGCGGGCAGGGAAAATTAAGCAAGCGCGACGGGGATAAAATGGGATTTCCGGTATTTCCGCTGCAATGGAAAGATCCTGCGACAGGAGAGCTTTCAGCAGGCTTCAGGGAGTCGGGTTATGATCCTGAAGCAGTTGTGAATATGCTGGCTTTTCTTGGATGGAATCCGGGAACGGAACAGGAAATTTTTACGATGGACGAGCTGGTTCATGCATTCAGTCTGGAGAAAGTAGGGAAATCCGGTGCGCGGTTTGATCCGGGGAAAGCAGTATGGTTCAATCAGCAGTACCTTAAGAAAATACCGGATGAAGAACTGGCCAAAACATTGATGGGGGAACTGAAAGCAAAAAAGTCTGAAAAGGATTTTGAATATGTGCTGCAGGTTGTCAGGCTCATACGCGACCGGATTGCATTTCGTCATGAATTGTGGGCGCATGCACATTTCTTTTTTCAGGAACCCGGGGAATATGATCATCAGATGATCGGAAAAGTATGGAAAGAAGACACGCCACAAATTATGGAAGTGATCAGAAACACCATTGAAACCGCCGAATACTTTACTTCACAGGAACTGGAAAAAATGGTCAAATCACATATCGAGAATCACAATCTTGGAGCCGGAAAGGTAATGACTCCGCTCAGACTTTTGCTGGTTGGTTCGGGTAAGGGTCCGCATCTTTTCGATATCATGGAAATGCTGGGGAAAAAGGAAACCATTCGCAGGATACAGAAAGGTCTTAATGTTTTGAAATAAACGGTTGTGCTTGCTGGTTGACAGAGTCAGTAATGTTCTTACAGTTTTCTGGTCATGCTCCGGATATTTCCGGTAGACAAATTAGAATCTGGATTGGAGATAATGGAATTAAAATTCATCGATATTCATACCCACAGCCACTATCTCAGGCAGGATGTGATTGTGGTTCAGAATGTGTTTCCCGGCCAGGATGATCAGCTGGTTAACGGGAAATATTTTTCAGTCGGCCTGCATCCCTGGAATATAGAAAAACACACCATGGATGATGACATAGAATGGGTAAATGCACACGCTGAAGCCCGCAATGTTGTTGCAGTAGGTGAAATCGGCCTTGACAAATCGATTGACTGTCCCTGGGAGGACCAGAAGGAGGCTTTTGAACGACAGCTATCCATTGCTGAAACGGTCAACAAACCGGTCATTCTTCACTGCGTTCGTACATACAGTGAAATGCTGGCTTATCGTAAAAGTAAAGGACAGAAAACTCCCTGGATCTTTCACTGGTTCAATGCTGATATCCGGACAGCGGATGAGCTGATCAGAAAGAACTGCTATTTGTCTTTCGGTCACATGCTCTTCAAAGAAAGCAGCAGGGCATTTAAAGTTTTCAGATCGATTCCGTTGGACCATCTGTTCTTCGAGACTGACGACGCAGGATACAGTATCGATGAAGTCTATAAGCAGGCTGCATACCTGAGGAAAATGGATGTGAATGAACTGAAAGGATACATCATCGCGAACTTTAACAAATGTTTCGGTTTATAAATGAGTGAATGGTTGTCCAGAACCGGATTGTTGATCAGCAAGGAGAAGCTGGCACTGCTTTCCCGGTCGCATGTAATGGTTGCCGGACTGGGCGGAGTGGGGGGATATGCTGCCGAACAGCTTTGCAGGGCGGGAATCGGAACACTTACCTTGATTGAAGGAGATATCGTGACCGTTTCAAATCTGAACCGGCAGATCATTGCTTTGAGAAGCACTGTCGACCAGAAAAAGATTTCAGTTATGGCGAGACGCCTTTACGATATCAATCCTTATGTAAAGCTGCATTTAATCGGCGAATATCTGAAAGAGGATGATTTTTCATCTGTTCTTGCAGGAAATTTCGATTATATAGTGGATGCCATCGATACCCTTGCTCCAAAAGTTGCCCTGCTTGCCGGATCGGTAAAACAGGGACACAGGATTGTCAGTTCCATGGGATCGGGAGGTCGTCTGGATCCGGGGAAAATTACCATAGCTGATATTGAGGATTCACACCACTGCAGATTTGCCTATATGGTGCGGAAATACCTTCACCGCCAGGGTATATACAGGGGCATAACCGTTGTATATTCACCGGAACCTGTAAGTAAAAAAACCATAATGGAAGTTAAGGGAGAAGAAAACAAAAGATCAGTCGTCGGCACGATCTCCTATATGCCTCCTGTCTTTGGATGTTATTGTGCATCAGTGGCGATCAGGGATTTGATCAATAGAAATAATTAATGCATAACCATCTCCATAATGAAATGTACCTCACTCGTGAAGACAAGGAGAAATATCTGAAACAGCATGCAAGAGCACTCTGGTTGACGGGCTATCCGGCATCAGGTAAAACAACCATTGCAAACGGTCTCGAAAGCGTTCTGGCAGGGAAAGGATTTTTCACCAGGGTATTTGACGGCGATATCATCCGCCGGGGTATAAACAGCGATCTGGGGTATTCGGTGGCTGACAGATACGAAAACATCCGGCGTATTGCAGAAATAAATGCATTATTTATACAGTCAGGTATCATTACAATTAATGCTTTTATTTCACCTACCCGGGAAATCAGGGATCTTGCCCGTAAGATCATTGGAAGCGAAAATTTTATTGAAGTTTTTGTGGATGCTTCCCTTGAAGTATGTATCAGCCGTGATCCCAAAGGAATGTTTAAAAAGGCCATTGCCGGGGAGATCAGGGATTTCACAGGTATTGACGCCCCCTATGAAGCACCGTTGCATCCGGATCTTGTCATTGATACGGAACATACTACAGAAGAACAGGCAATAGAACTTGCAGCGAGGTTTGTGACCGGACGCGTACAGTATTTAGAAAGGGATTAAATTCTATTCCAAAGAAAATTTAACCATAATACAGCCTATATGGGGCTGTTGTAATGTCGTCCCTCCCGGGATGCCCTGATGTCGTCTTATGGGGCTCCGGTATTGTCGGTACTAAGCGCCGAATTCGTTTCCAACCTTGCGGGCGCGTTCGGGTTTGTCGAGATCAATACCGAGGGCAAGACCAATTTCAACAAGCAGGTTCCATCCGGCACTTAAAAATACGTACTGTTTCAGGTCACCTGCCGCGGGTACCCGGATCGTTTTGAAGGGAGTGTCCCGGTCGGCAATAGCAATTACAGTTAATCCAACTCCTTTCACCAGCACATCCCGGAATTTTTCGACTTCATCCTCAATCGGATCAATGACAAATACAACGTCGTTTTGATCCATCACTTCCTCTATACCGTGAACAGCATATGTTCCTTCAAGAAAATCCGATTTTTTCCGGGTTATCTCATTGGTTTTGAGAGTCAGCTCTTCCGCAACACCGTCATTATAACCGGCAAAATAGATGGTCGGTGCTTTAACTGCTGCTTCAACGATGTCTTTTTCTATTGGCAGGGTCAGTGCCTTTTCCAGCAGTCCGGGCAACTGAAGGCATTCCTGTGTTTTATCCATCCCCTTGATATGCCAGAGAATGGATTCATAAAATAATGCCTGCTCAATAACACTTTTTGTCGCTGCAACAGCCTGTTCCCAACCACAATTGAGCACGAATGTCTCTTTGCACTCTTTTTCCAGCAATGTATCCTGATTGGCTGTGAGAGCAAACCGGAAATTATTGCCACTTGCTGCAAGCTGTTTTGTCAGCAATACCACTTCTTTTGTTCGCCCGGAGTTTGAAGCGCAGAAAACGGCAAATTCTGACAAATCGTATTCCGCAGCCTGGCGGGACCCGTCGGTATGTATGGATGTGCTGATGCCCCATCTCAATGCTTTCCGCATGGCGTTTTTTGCAGGAAAGATTCGGCTGGACCCTTCACCCGTAAGAAACAGTTTTCCGGCAGAATGGATCTTACCGGCTACATTTTTTGTAAGTTGGGGGTTAAATTTCTTTACCGTATCGATGCTTTGCATCATTTCCTGAACCAGGGCGTACTTTGAATAATGTGGATGTTGTAAATTCATGGTATTGATTTTTTATTTCCCTTGACATGGTATTCGTCCCAATGGCAACGGAAGAGTTATTTATTTAATAATTGCTTTTTAATATTCATTACCAGCTTTTTCAGATCCTTTGTTTCCTGTCTGACCTGAACAATGAAGCTGTTATCTTCTATTGTACCAATAGCTGCTGTCATTTCATCCATATTCCTGAAAGTCGACTGCCGGAAATGGTTTTCATAATCTTTTTTTCTGGATATGTATACCTGATCGTTGATGTATTCCTGAACTTCAATTACCTTGTCCAGGAAAGATCCCCATTCTTTTTTACCGGGTTTGTCGGTTCCGCAAAGCCAGCACATCGCCGCAAATGCATGTTTTTGCTTGTCCGTTTGATAGCGGTCCCACAACTTGTCATACCTGTTGTGAATTGCCTCCCATGTGCTGAGTTTTTCCGATCCGATATCTGAGCGCAACCGGTCCAGATCCTTTTTCTGCATGATTTGTCCGCCCAGGTTCACCCATTCTTTGACGCGCTTGCCCGCCAAAGTTTTTTGAATGGATGTTACGTTTGTTTCAGGTGTTGAATCGATGTAAGCAAGAAGATTTTTACCTGCGTAATAATACAACATATCCCGATAGGCATGATATCCTTTATAAGGTTTCAGAATAACCGCCTTTCGTTTTGAATGCTCCATATTCTCACCGAGCACTTCCAGTCCGTTTACCTGTTTTTCGTCACCCACAAGCAACTGTCGTCCCAGTTCAGAAAGGGCAGTATCATCATGCGACTCATATGATTCTCCCTTATGCATCAAATGTGCTTTTGCCGTCCATATTTCAAGCAAACGCATGGCATGAATTATTTCTTCCACAGTGTCCGGCGCGAATGTTTCAAATTCGATATTCTGGACTTTAAAAATTCTTTTGTCCCGCTGGGTGAATTTCCATGAATTGCGGGCGAGGGCATACATGTTGTAAAGCCACCAGAAAGCCGGCATAACTTCAATCTGGTCTTTTGAAACATTGTTGTTCAGCAGGGAAAAGGGCAGGGCGATGTCTAGTTCGGCAGGATAATCCGATTTTGAAATGAGTACAAAGGATGCAAAACGGCTTGAATGTTTAAGACTGGTGCACAATCCGGGCCAAAAACCACGACCTGCCTGTATTTCATTATCATTCGAGCGGCTGTTGTGATTTGACCCGATAGTGGCACCTGCGGCCATGTTGCTTTGTCCCATCACAACGGAGGCAACCAAAAATGAATTGTTGTGATGCTGTTCGTGTGCCGGAAATATCAGATTATTTAAAACTTCACAGCATGAG
>JAFGRC010000031.1 GCA_016935355.1 Bacteroidales bacterium | reverse complement strand
TACCAGGTAAACTGAAAGCGGCTTATTTATTATGGCAATAATAAAGGCTTTTAAAGGATTCCGGCCCGGGAGGGACGTGGCGGAGAAGATTGCGAGCAGACCCTATGATGTACTATCATCGGAAGAAGCTCTGGCAGAATCAGCCGGAAATCCTTACTCGTTTTACCACATTATTAAATCTGAAATCGATCTGCCGCCTGAAACCGATCACTATTCACCCGTGGTATATGAACAGGCCAAAAGTACCTTACACCGGTTCATTGATGAGGGGATACTCGTCCAGGATCCGTTACCCTGTCTGTACGTCTATGCGCAGACCATGTGGGGCCGGACACAATACGGACTGGTTGCCTGTGCTGCTGTCTCAGATTATCTCGGTAATGTGATCAAAAAGCACGAACTGACCCGTACAGACAAGGAAATTGACCGGAAAACACACATCAGGGTAACCAATTTCAACACCGAACCTGTTTTTTTCGCTTACCGCGATCATCATGAGATCAACAGGATCGTTAAAGATCATACCGGCAATACCCCTGAGTATGATTTTGAAGCAGGTGACGGGATCAGGCACCGGTTATGGGTAATCAGTAATGCGGATGCGGTCACCAGAATAGTGAATATTTTCGAGAAGGAAATACCCAATACCTATATTGCTGACGGACATCACCGTACAGCTGCTGCTGCGCATGTCGGTGAGGAACGAAGAAACATGAACAAAGGGCATAAAGGTGACGAGGAATACAACTTTTTTCTGGCTGTTCATTTTCCTGCCAGTCAGCTTGCCATACTGGACTATAACCGGGTGGTAAAGGATCTGAACGGATATACCGTTGAACAGTTTTTGGAGAAACTTGGAGATGTTTTTGAGATCGTTCTTCTGGGAGAAAAAGAGTATAAGCCTCAGCAACACCATGAGTTTTCGCTGTATCTTGACGGGAAGTGGTATGCACTAAAAGCGCAGGATTGTCATTATGATGACCATGATCCCATTGGTTGTCTGGATGTAACAATCCTGAGCCGGCTTGTGTTTGAACCCATACTGAACATCCGGGACCTGAGGAATTCGCATCGGATTGATTTCGTCGGCGGCATCAGGGGATTGGAGGCATTGAGATCCCGTGTTGATAGCGGAGAAATGGCCGCAGCATTTGCTTTATATCCTGTATCCATGGACCAGCTGATCAGAATTGCGGATACCGGTAATATCATGCCCCCAAAGGTGACCTGGTTCGAGCCGAAACTGCGTAGCGGACTCGTTCTGCACAGTCTCGAATAAATACTATATGCTGCTGTTTTCCTTAACTTTTTTGGTGGAATGGGCCTTGATCACCCTGAGATTCCTTCCGGACACTTCTTTGCCATCCAGTGTTTTAATGGCTTCCATGGCTTCCTTCTTATCCGCCATTTCAACAAAGCAGTAGCCTTTTGATTTTCCGGTACGCTTATCAACAATAAGCTTTACAGAATCGACTTTTCCCATTACTTCGAAGATTTTTCTGATGTCATCTTCGCCTAAGCTGTAGCTGATGTTGCCCACATAAATGGTCATTGGATATTATGGATTGATAATAAAACAAGTTACGAAATTTTAATTTGAATTAAAAAAATATTCAGATTAAATTGATGCCGGATCTTCAATCCAATGCACCGGATCTTTAAACATGAACATCTGCATCTTGAATCCTGAACATCTGTATCCCGGATCACAATGCACCGGATCTTTAACCCAGGATGATTTTATCTTTAATCCTTATAACTGCAATTGTAAAGCTGAATTTATGTATCTTTAATTATTATAAACCGGAGCTTTTACAAAACAGTGCTTTTATAAAACGGGACTTCTATCAGGAATAACCTATTATGCATATAAATCCAACTCGAGCATCCTCCCGGACTGCGTTAGCATGTTTTCTGACAACATTCTTTCTGATTGTTATCACCGTAAATGCGCAACAGTCCTTTTCATTCGTGCAACTTTGTGATCCGCAACTGGGCATGGGAGGATATGAGCACGACTCCCTGGCCCTGTGCCAGGCCGTGCAGCAGATCAACGACATCAGTCCCGATTTTGTGGTGATATGCGGTGACCTGGTACATGAGGCAAATGATACATCATACGGCGACTTCAAGTTTATACTTTCGGGATTGCATGCTCCGTATTATGCAGCTCCCGGTAACCATGATGTCGAAAACAGTCCGACCAACGAAAGTCTTGCCTATTACAGGAACACGATCGGTCCAGATTATTATACCATGGATTATCTCAACCATACATTTGTTTTTGTGAATTCAACATTGTGGATGGCCCCGCTGGAGGGTGAGGCCGAAAAACAGGATGAATGGCTGCACGAGGTTATGGCGAAGCTGAAAGAGGAACAAAGAAACGTTTTTGTTATCGGTCACCACCCTTTGTTCCTGAAAACACCAGAAGAACAGGATGTAAGTTCGGTGATCCCTCCGGAAAAGAGGGCAGAATTGCTGTCTCTTTTTTCAGAGGCCGGTGTGAAAGCTTATCTTACAGGTCACACTCACATGACCGTTTTAAACAACTTCAACGGCATGATGCTGGTTTGCGGAGAAACCACATCACTCAATTTTGATGACAGACCTCTGGGTTTCAGGCTCTGGCAGGTCAATGAATCAGCATTCTCACATGGATTCGTGATGCTTGATGAGCACATCGAAGAAGAAATGGAACCGGTCGAACAGGAATTACAGCCAGTGGAAGAAGGTTTATAGCTTCTTGCTTTTTTTTAAAACCAGGATCAGCAGCGAACCGTATGCCAAAAGAAAGACCAGAGATGTTACCAGTATCCGCAACACATTTCCATCACGGCGTTGCATGGTGAGTGCAAGGGAAGTCATGTCGCTCATCAGCTCATCGTGACCGGGAGCATCGCGAAAGTTCCATTTTCCGATAATTGTTCCCTGCCTTAGCAGCAAAAGACCGGGATTGGCACGTACGATCGTCTTCAGGGTGGTCTCATCCGTGGAATGGAAACCGTATGCCAGGTTCAGTTCGTTGCTGAATGACCTGACCTGTGCTTCCAGGGCAGCGGTCAGGCATATGAAACGGATCCCGAGTTCAGCACTGCGTTCTGCAAGGTGATTTGCCTCCTGCATGTTCCTTTTGTTGGCTTTTTCGAGCTCGGGAGCAACAAGCAGGAAAGTATATCCCGGATCAGCCAGAACATCTTCAGTAATATCGAATCCCTCCGCAGAAGTGATGGAAAAGTCATGGATCGGAGGTTCATAACCTTTTTTAATCAGCTTCTGTCTCGTTTCAACCCATTTCCAGGTCGTATCTTCCCACGGATAGTTCATGGCCGTGAACTCCTCCCTGATGCCGTCTTTCTCATAGATCAGGATGGTTTCATATTCATCCAGGGGTGCGCCTTCCGGAATGATCATGTTTTCCGGTATATTGGCACCCACCTTGTAAGGCCTGAAATCCAGCAACGGAAGATGAATAATGCAGTGTATCGATAGAGCGATTGCTGCCAGCATACTGAAGCCTGTCATGATCCATTCCGGAACCGGAGGAAGAATAGGAACAAAATGATTTCTCCTGAAGAATACAATGACTGCAGGGATCATGATCACAATATTTTTCCAGAACGTCTGCCAGTTCGTCATCACAATGGCATCACCGAAACAGCCGCAGTCGCTAACCGGATTGGTAAGTGCCAGTATCAGGGTCAGAACGGTAAAAAACGACATGAAGGCGATCAAAAACCAGCCGGTGAGTTTCATCCTGACCAAAGCCAGGAGGTTGATCCCGATCATCAGTTCTACGGCACTCATCACAATGGCAAGGGGCAGCGCAGAAAAATCCAGAAAACCGATGTGAAAAGCTTCAAAATATTCTTCTAATTTGATTGCAGATCCGAACGGGTCGATTGCTTTCACAAAACCGCTGAAAACAAAAACCAGACCGGTCAGGATCCTTGCGCTCGTTTGTATGATTTTTATGAAATGGGAATTATCGGTTGACATCAATTGCATTGCGTAATTTGTTGAAAATATCATCAGGTGGCAGCATTTCATTCCGGCTGTCCAGACAATCGATAGTAACCATGTCATCACATGATGCAGCCTGCCAAAGGTACATGTCACGGACGCGCTTCTGAAATTCCAGATCGTTCTCATGAATATCGCGGGATCCCTTCAGGTATTCCCGTTCATTTCCTTTCCTTTCACCGGTCAGCTGTCCCATTGTAAATGAGAAAGGTACGTCAAGCAGGATGTTCAGATCAGGTCTGGGAATGCTGAAATACCCAAATTCCAGGTTCAGTATCCATTTTCTGAGCATGTCCCTGTTTTGTATCTCAGCCACTTTCGCACACTGAAAGGCAATGTTGGAATACACGTACCGGTCAAGCAGCACCAGATATCCTTCATCAAGCCATTGGCGGATGTTGTCTGCAGCATCTTTGCGGTCTCCTGCATACAACAAGGCTACGAGATACGGATCAACGGAATTTATGTCGCCAAAGTCGCCACGCAAAAAACGTCCGATCAGCTCTCCGTAATACGGTTTGTCTGTACGCGGAAAGTGAATAAAACGGTAGGGGATATCATTTTGCTCAAGGTAATTCATCAGAAGCCTGATTTGCGTTGATTTTCCCGAACCGTCAATACCTTCAATCACAAGAAACTTCATACAGATCTTTTTACTACTTTTAACCGAAAATGTTATACTGAATGGATTCTAAAGATACATTTTTTTCAAGAAAATTAACGGTCAATTGCGGCGGCTTATTGCTTGACCTGACAGCGCCCAGGGTTATGGGCATATTGAACCACACCCCTGATTCCTTTTATGATGGCGGCAGGTATATGAAAGAAGCAGAAATCAGGGAAAGATTTGAGGAACTGATAACAGAAGGAGCGGATGTTGTGGATGTGGGTTGTTATTCATCACGGCCGGGTGCTGCCGATATTTCGCCGGAAGAAGAAAAGACCAGGTTGTCTGAAGTATTGAAAGTGATCAGCAAAATACCCCATCATGCAATAATATCTGTCGACACCTTCAGGTCAGAAATAGCTGATTTTGCAGTCAGGGAATACGGTGTTTCCATGATCAACGATATTTCAGCCGGACGGTTCGACGACCGGATGCCTGAAGTCGCAGGCCGGCTGAAAGTCCCATACATCATGATGCACATGAAAGGCACACCCCGGACCATGCAGATTGATCCGATGTATGACGACCTGATGAAGGAGATCATTGCATTTTTTGCAGAACGCATCAATACAGCACGTGAATTCAACGTGAATGACATTATTATTGATCCCGGTTTTGGTTTTGGTAAAACCGTGGAACACAATTTTACCCTGCTCAGAAATCTTGAGGTCCTGGAAATGCTGGAACTGCCCCTGATGGTCGGGATTTCCAGAAAATCGATGATCTGCAGGACACTCGACTGCAAACCGGGTGAAGCACTGAACGGAACCACGGTCCTGAATACCATGGCCCTCATGAACGGGGCAAATTTGCTGAGGGTTCATGACGTCAGGGAAGCCCGGGAAGCCATAAAGTTGTATGAGGCATATAAGGCGACTTAACCCTGAGCTGTATATTAAATTATTTATGTTAATTTTGATACACACCCAAACATTTGATCATAATGAATCCGGCCTTTATTAAAATTAGTGTTATTGATGTCATTGATATATTGCTGGTTGCGTTTCTGATGTACCAGATATACATGCTCATCAGGGGGACCATTGCCACCTACATATTCATCACGATCATTACGTTTTATGTGGTTTGGCTGCTTGTTAAGGACAGCATGCTGTTGCTCGGGAACATACTGGGACAGATCATAGGGGTGGGGGCCATTGCCATTATTGTGGTGTTTCAGCCGGAACTAAGAAGATTCCTGATCCTATTCAGCTCAAGGTATCTGCCGAGAGTCGGCATATCCATCGACAACCTTTTTTACAGAGGCACTGCGGCTGTTCCACTGGTCAACATCAATGCCATTATCAAAGCCTGTTCAAACCTGTCAAGAGACAGGACCGGTGCACTGATCGTGCTGAAAAAGACATCGCCCCTTGATTCATACAGCAATACGGGAGAGAACCTTGATGCGCGGACCACAAGCCGTTTGCTGGAATCGATATTCAACCGGAACAGTCCTTTGCACGACGGGGCTGTGATCATCAACCGTGACAAGATTCAGGCTGCAGCCTGCATCCTTCCTTTGTCTGATAATTATATGCTGCCCGAAGAATTCGGACTCCGGCACAGGGCGGCAGTAGGTCTTTCCGAACAGACCGATGCAATGGTCATTGTAGTTTCAGAAGAGTCCGGGGATATTTCTCTGGTTGAAGCGGGTTCAGCCAGAAAGATGGATGTCAAGACCCTGCATTCCCGTCTGGACAATGAGTTTTCAAATGTCAGGGAAAAGAAATTCTTCCTTTTTGATACCGTCAGAAGGTCATCATGATGTAGTTTCAGGCTGATTGTTTCACCCTTTCAATCTCTCTCCGCTTCTTGCTCATCAAAAACAATGCTTTTCTTTCCTCTTTCCGGAGCAGTCTTTCAATGTTTTTCTGGTGTGTAAAGAGCAGCAGAACGGCAATGATCAGGGAAAAGATCACAAGAGAGGTCGTTGTGGTTTGAAAGACGAATATGGTCATCAGCGGGAAAGAAAACCCGGCGATCATGGAGCTTAACGAGACATACTTTGTGATGATCAGGGTAATGATAAAGATTCCGGTGCAGATCAGGGTCGGTTCGGGATTGATGGCGAGCATCAGTCCGAATAGCGTGGCAACTCCTTTTCCGCCGCGGAAACCGACATATACAGGGAAAATGTGTCCGAGTATGGCGGCAATGCCCAGCAAAAGCTGAAATTCGATAAAATCTCCTGTTTGCGGAATGTAATAATTGGTCAGGTGGATCAGGTTGACGGCCAGCCATCCTTTAAACATATCGAATGTCAGTACGATGAGACCTGCTTTCCACCCCAGATAACGGATGGCATTAGTCGATCCGGCATTCTTGCTTCCGTGCTCCCTGATGTCAATGTTGAAGAACTTCCTTCCAATCCATACCGATGTGGGAATCGATCCAAT
>JAFGRC010000147.1 GCA_016935355.1 Bacteroidales bacterium | reverse complement strand
GCAAATCCCGCAGGACCAAGTTTCCCTGCCAGTGAAGGCGGGCAGGCACCATCGCTGATTATTTTAATCTCATTATTCGACTTGTCAATGTGCTGCAAGTCGCCGTAATAAACCGGCTCTTCACTCAAATCGGTCAGGCATTTCACCGTGAGTGCTGTATTAAAATCACCCAGGGTCGATGTTCCTACTCCCTCTTCAAGCATCATGCTTTGCGCAAAGCAGGTTGCACTGTAATCATCGCCCAGTCCGGGAAAAGACTGAATCGTGTAAAAGTCCCATTCATTCGCCTCAACTATTTGTTTAATAGCCAGATAAAGACTGATTGAACGTTCAGATTGTTCATCTCCGGGAATGGGTTCAGCAAAATAATGCTGAACACTTTCTTTTGTTTTTGCAATTTCGTCCTTGCTAATCGACTTTGCCAATTCTATCAACTCAGTCGTATCACGTGAATCTATATCGACTCCGAACATTTTCATCCACTGCGATGGATCTGCTACCCCGCAGGTTTGACCCATGCCCCGCCCGCCAAACGTACCTATTGTACTCATGTTCAGCCTGTTTTTTAAAGCGCTTGCGCGGCAATAAGATACAATCTTTTCTATTTCTCCGGGATTATCATAACTTCCATACACAAATCTGTGCGGGAGCCCGATTTCTTTCATGGCACCTTGCATTACCAGCCCGCCCACAGGCCTCCAGCCCTGACTGCCCGGATTCACCCAAATGACAATTCCTTTACCGGTAGTAACAAAATCGCGTACTCCCCCGATCATATGTGCCGACCACACCCATGTACCCGAAAAAAGAATTACCGCATCAATGTCGTCCATCTTTTTGTATCTGCTAAAGCATTCTTTTACTTCTCTTTTTGTGGCCAGGATGGTATCATGAACGACCAACTCCACTCCGGCTTTGGTAAGTGCTTCTTTAGCATTCTCAACCAATTCTGTGTCAATAAAGGGTGTCCCCATCGGATCTTGCAAGCCATCTTTGTGTACACCAAAAACAATGAATCCAACTTTTGATTTAATCATCTTTACTTATTTTTCAATTTGACAGTTTTATTATTAATCAATGGCTTTGCCCAGTAGGATATGCTAAAAACATAAGACAATGTGATAAAGAGAAATAACATTGCTGTTTTCAAGCCAACCATGTCTCCCAGCCAGCCGATAATCAATGGGACCAATGCCCCCCCTAAAATTCCTGAACAAAGTATCCCTGAGAATGCCCCGTGGTACTTTTTCTCAGAATTCAGTGCCAGTGAGAATATGATGGAAAACATCACTGAGAGGAAAAAACCAGTGGCCGGAAATGCTATCAGGGACAGTGTGGTTGAACCAAACAAGGCAATACATAATGCAAACATTGCTAAAAGGGTAAATACACGAAGAACTAATTTTGAATCTAAAATTTTAAGTAAAACCAAGCCCGTTAAGCAACCTATCGACATTAACCCCCAAAACCAGGCGACTGCCGAAGCTCCCGCTCCTACCGGATCAACTCCATGGTAAGTCATTAAAAACTTACTCATCCAGTTCGCAATTCCTTGTTCCGTTCCTACATAGGTTATTATCCCTAAGAAGAAGAATATGATAGTCCGTTTTTTCAGAAGGCCTTTGTAAACTTCAATTGCAGCCGGTTTTTCGTTGTCAACAAGATCAACTTTGGGAAATTTGACTAACCTGACAATCACTATCATCAACACAAAAGCAAATGCTATGATCCAATACAATGAGCTCCAGGGGGAATCCTCCGGCGTTATCCGGCTTAGCCAATAGACCAATACATTGCTGTCACCGGCATCATTGGATAATTCATGCATCAGATACTTAAATACATGAGGACTGATAAACGATGAAGCGCCAAATACCAGTTGTCCGAGAACGGAAAAAAAAGCGAAATTTTCTTCTCCGCCTGCAACCCGCATTAACGGATTGATAATAACCTGCAGCATGGCCATCCCAATCCCGATGATGAATAATGAGGGCAGTGCGATCCCATAAGAGGGTATCAGCGCAAAGAGGAACGAACCAACAAATGTCAATCCGAAAGCGATGAACATGGACTTTTTTTCACCGTATTTTTCCATGATTGCCCCGGCCGGAATAGACATGATGCCATAAGCAAGGAACATTGAAAAGGGCAAAAATGCCGCCATTGTCAAACTCAGTTCATACGTACTGATCAAAACCGGCATTAAAGGACCTGTAATGTTCGTTACAAATGAAATGACGAACCAGATTACAAGTATGAAGATGATAATAAGTTTACTTCTCCGCATAGAACGGTTAAATGAAATATTCAATTTTCATATGATCATTCGATTGAAAAAGAGATTTACTGAACCAGATACACATCCATCAACTCTTCAATGGTAAAACATTCATCTTCGCTTTCCGAATTTTTGTAAAAGTTCTCTTTTGATGTTGCTACAGTTTGTTTTACACCTTCCACACTGGGTTTGATGTTTATCTCGAAAGGGGTCTGCAGATAAAAATATGATGTTAATGCATAATTTATACAGGTTGAAGCCCAGTGCCACATTTCGATATTTGAACTGATAGAAGTATTAAAAGGAATGGCATCAAGTGAACGGTGCCGCATGTTAACGGTCATTCCCGGCACAAAATTTCCGGCCCCGGTCGGCTGCGAAATAAAAGGATTGGAGAATGGTTCGGGGTGGCCGAATGCGTAGCCGTAATAATCTTCACTCCCCGTACCTATACTTGACGGAAATTGTTCACCATCAACAAAAATCTTTTCATCACCTTCACCCCACCAGGTATTCGCCATGTTGAATAAAGTCACCTGGTCGCCTGCATAAAGGCCCTTCCCTTTCATATCGACATAGTTCATATCGAAAAACCAGTCTTTACTGTTCCGGGTCTTCAGATGTCTGTATTCATGCCAGCATGCACCGAAATACATACTATTGGGCTCCCACTTGTACGCCGATATACCTATTTTTCCTGCCACCCGCACGGTATCAGTTCCATAATTGATATACGCCAGTCTGCCCTGTTTCTGAAAAGGCATTACCCACCCCGAATACATCTCCCCGTCCGCAATCGTCTCGTTTACCCAGGTTTTGTGAGGAAATATCTGATAACCCGTTCCGAAAAATTCACCCACAGGCACCCAAACTGTCGATTGTCCGTCAAATTCAGCATATATTACTGTTGAGCGCAATGCCTGCTCCTGGTTTGAACCTGTTATTTTCAAATTCAAATACGCAATCGCTGCATTTTCTTCATTGATTGAAAACAGGATGGAATCACCCGGAAGAACCTCCTGATCAAAGTTCTTTATGATTTTTTCAGATAAAAAATCAGCCAACAGCGCGGCCCTGGTTTCATCAAAAGATTGCTTTGCTTTTTGAAGCGCTTCCAATGAAAATGTTTCCATCCTGGTCCCATTTTCATATTCGCGATAGCAGATATTATAAAATACATCGGGCCAGTAATGGTTGTCCTTTTCTATGAGCGAATCACATTCGTAGGTTATTTTACAGTGCTTATTAAAAGGAATAGGCACATACAAATTATGTCCCCGTTCATTCAGCGGAGCTGCATCGGGTACCGATTGGCTAAAGGGGGCTTCTGCAAGCATTCCCCCACTGATTATATCAAACGGAGCCCCCTCAATTTCAGGGATCGGGTCATGATCCAAATAAATCCTTAGCGTACCGTTTTCAGCTTTCCAGAAGGTCATCCACCACCGGACGATAGCACCGGGACCATCTTGATCGAATAACACAAACTCACGGCGATCGTTGTTGGTTTCCACGCGAACGAAGTACGACATGTCACCATTGGCATACCACCCTTCTTCCCCTTTAGCCACTGTTTCCCGGTTGTAACTGCTGGCTTGTTTAAGTTTATATTGCCTTCCAGGAAAATAAGTGAGTTGCTCGCGATCTGACATTTCCCGCAACAATGATTCAATTGTAATTTCTTCCGTGCAACCGACAAAAGCCAACGGTAATAACAGGAATAAGAATCTGGTCCATATTTTTGTTTCCATGCTGAATATTTAATTAAGTTCAATGAATATTTTCTCTCTGGGATCAGGATATGCAGAGAGCCATACCTCCGGCGTAAATTCACCTTTGCCATCTTGCAATCCCAGGATAACCACCTCTATTTTTTCCCCGACATATTCAGGCAACAATGGGAAGTAGTAGGTATAATTGCTTTCGCTTTCCACATTGAAATATTCCCACGTATTGCTGGGGTATGAAACAGCACGATCAGGAGCCCCGATATATTGATCTCCTATCTTTAATGCAGCATAGGCTCCCTCATTTCCATGTTCCCCATTCAGGGCAACCGACAAATAGCTGTTAGGTGCCAACTCCTGTAAAGTAAAATCAAACTTCCAGGTTTTTTTTGCCGGATTATTGCTATAGTTTTCAAAAAGATTGGAAGCACGCCATTTGGTGCGGTCAACCTGCTCCCCATTCAAATAGCCCTCGACTTCAGCTATCCGCCTGGGAGGACCTGCAATCCGCAGGTAGCGAACCGGTTTGTTGTCAGTGAAACGAACGCGTGCAATTGTGCCTTCGCCCCGCCAATCTAACTGAACCGTATCCCATTGTACCAGATCACTCGATACTTCGGCATAAGCTTGTTCCGAGAAAGAATTCATTTCCGGGTTCAGGTCGTATTCCAGTCGATCTCTGATTTGAATGATAATCTCATCTAGTAGTTGAATTTCTCCTAAATCGAGACGAAACATTTTATTGTTTAACCTCGCTATGAAAAAAGTATTCAGGTTTCCGTCAAATAAATTTTTATCCCAGATTCCACGATTTACGAACATCGGATCATTAAAAAATGCATTCCTGCATGCAATGACCTGTGGAATTTTTGAATCTCCCGAACGCTGAATGCAACGCACCTCAAGGGCATTATTGTCGGCTGCAAAGCAAGCGGCCTCAAATAACGCTTCGGCATCTGCCGGGACTTCACTCAAAAGGTGTGGTTCTCCCAGCTTCCGGTGAGGTTCTTTGGTCAACTTCTTCCCCGGGAAAGCTATGTCCAAACCCTTTTCAAGTGTTTTGATTGTATATTCTTTACCATGAATAAAACCTTTTTCAAATATTTTAGGTCCGGGTATTATCTCCACCCTGGCTTTTGTTCCCGGGTCACCTATCAGATGGATTTGAACAGGGTTCCCCGGAATATCCCTGACGATTTCATAATCACATCCTTTTATTGTTAACTCAGCTTCATCGGAAGAACTGACTTTAAGGAGGCATGTACGATACGGTTCAACCGTTACCGGAATAGTTTCCTCCCATTGATGGGTGCCCAAAAATCTTTCCGTCGGGTGGTATTGCTTTATATGTACCTTTTTGACCTGATTGAATCCAATAGAGGCATCTAACTTTACCATGTACGTTTTAGGCTCCCACGAAAGATTTCTCAACGTGATAAACCTGGTGTTGGCATCACCCCTGGATACGGCATAAGACCCGTATTGCTGCTCCGGCAATTGAAATCCATTGACAAGAATTTCTCTGTATTTCCTGTGCAAATTCATTAAACGGGCAAACCGGGGGTATTCATCATCACGCAGGAACCAGGGATTTCCATAGAACTGGGGTGAAAGTATCAGGCTGCGATTGAACATTTGGAGCACCATCTCGTCTTCCCAGTAATCGAGGCATGAAGAAAAACAAACGCCATGATCACCAAACATCCGGTCAAGACCGGGAGTCAATTTCCTTTCCAGCGAACCGGCGCGATGGTGTGGCGCTGTTGAATGATTATTGATAAAAACGTCCACGTATGTTTCTGCTCCCTCCCAAAGATGATGTGTAATATACGGTTCCGCTTCGCCGAAATCAATCCGCTGTGAACTGACTATCAAATCGGGAGTGTGCTTGCGACATGCTTTCAATGTCTCGATTAAAATTCCTGCCTTCTCTTCCCGAAACGGACCTGCAACTCCATCAAGCTTGAACAAATGAAAATTATAATCGCGGCAGAAGCTAACCATCAATTCCTTTCTTTTGTTTGCTTCCTCAGGCGTTGTTCCAAATCCATCAGGCCCCAGCCACATACCGAGTCTGCATCCAAAAGAATCGGCCTTTTCCACCAAAGGGGCAAAACCATTGGGAAATTGTGCTACAAATTCCCTTGAGTCTGTAGATCCGTAATGATACGGTATTAGCCTTCCAACTCCGGCAGTATAAGGGCCATCGTCAATATTGCCGACATCAAGCGAGTAAATATCCAACCGCATACCATATTGATCATGTAACCAGTGAAAGAAGTCGAGGTTAATCAAGGTTTGTTGTTCTGTTGTCCCCTCGTATTGACTATTAATCCAGTCGAAATAATGAGAACGTGAGGGTGTCAGTGAATCTGCCCCTGCCAATGGAAAGGAAAAATTTTGGGATATTGCTTGCCGGATATTCAAAATAGAGACCACAATCATGCAGGTAATCAGATAAAGAAACTTCTTAAACACTTGCAGGGTTGAACTGTTTTTCATAGACTTCTTGTATTTCTCTCCCTTTCAGGATCATTACTTCTTTATAAACCGGTAAACTTTCACGGAGTGCGGAGCTAACGTTACCTCTGTAATTTCTTCTCCCGTATCGATATTTTTATGCGACCACAAATCCCGCATCGTGTAGTCTTTCAGCTCATAAGGGTCGGAAGACCAGTAATGGTCACTGGCTTTAAGCAGGACCGGGATGTTTAATTCCACGGTTTTCGATTCGTCGCTCCGGTTCAAAAGGCAAACTGTCTTTTCTTCATTGGCCAACTTTTTTACCCAGATCTCATAATCGCCATTGTCGCGGAAACAGAATGCCTGTCTGCCTAACGTATCCTGGTTCACCGCAATCATTTCTTTATTGGTCAAAATCCCCCGGGTTTCTTCATTCATGTTGCGCAGGTCGTTGCCGGCCATTAACGGGGCTGCCAGCACGCACCACAGCGAAAAGTGTGTCCTGTACTCTTCCGTTGTCATCCCCCCATTCCCTACTTCAAGCATGTCAGGATCGTTCCAGTGGCCGGGACCGGCATACCTGGCAAGTTCTTTCTGAGCATCGAATATTGCCATCATGGCATCCCACCGGTCAACAATGTCGCCGGTTGTTCGCCACAAATGCCCAACATCTCTGGCCCATTCCCAGGGTTTCGACTGCCCCCATTCACACAGGCTGAATACAACCGGGCGGCCTGCTTTGTAAAGCGCATCACGCATGAGTTCGTAAGAAGCCTGCGGATCCTGGGTTGTTGTGTAGCACCAGTCGTATTTCAGGTAATCCACCCCCCAACGGGCATACGTCCGGGCATCCTGGAATTCATAGCCGCGACCGCCCGGCCTCCCCTGGCACGTTTTGGTCCCCGCACATGAATAGATACCGAATTTGAATCCTTTGGAATGCATATAGTCAGCCAGGTATTTCATGCCATGCGGAAAACGGTCTTCGTCAACTATGATATCCCCGCTTTCATCCCTGCCTACCTGCCAGCAGTCGTCGATAACGATGTATTCATAGCCGGCGTCTTTCATGCCACTGCTTACCATGGCATCGGCTATCCCCATAATTAATTCTTCACTTACATCACAGCCGAATTTGTTCCAGCTATTCCAGCCCATGGGGGGGGATGGGGCCAACTGGTCAAATTTCTGGGCAAATGCACTACTGTTTATCAAAAGTGTTGCTGTCAGCAACAAAAGGTAATTATTCATTTTCGCTTTTCCCATCTCGATTATTTATTTTGTCAGTACAACATGCGAAAAAGACCGCGCCGGGCATTGCAGCCTCAGGTGGCTCTTTTTTATTTTTTGAACGCTGTCCGACCTTCTTATTTCATCGGGCATATCAATTTTGTTACGCGCAAATACGTCGTCTGCATCCAGCACTGAAATATCCATCCTGGAAAAATCTTTCTGCAGAAGCGAGAAGTCAAACTCCATGACCCTTGCTGTGTCGGTACGGTTTAACGCGTATACAACCAGCGTGTCCCTGGTCAGACTGTAAGCAGCCTGTCCTTGTATCATATCGTTCCGTTTGGCTTCGTACCCTTTTAAAATCAATGGCCGCCGGCCAGGGGTCCTGGAAAGCAGTTCATAAACTTTTCCCGGAGCTGTGAGGTAAGCCCCTTCTTTGGGGGTTTCTATAACTGCTTGCCCGTGGGTGTTCGACAAATTGTTGAAGTTGATAAATTCGACCATTCCCCCCTGTCTCTGCCAGTGCATCAGGTATCCTGCCGCTTTCAGGCCGCAGTACCATGTGCCGAGGACCATTGCCCTTTTTATAGCTGACTTGTGACCGTACAGGAAGCGCTGGTTTACTTCTTCCTTCGGGTTTGGTGCCCCATAAGGGTGTACCTGCCATTCGGTATTGCAGTACCTGATGTCAGTTCCGTTTTCTGAATTGTAACCATTCAGTATGGCAACCAGTTTTTCTACCCTGCCTTCCTGCCAGTCGTCCCTGTCGGCAAAAAAATCAATATGCTTACCGGCAATTTCAAGCATCTCCGGTATTTTTTCGGTATAGTCATAGGTTATCATCCCGATTTTAATGGACGGGTCAACGGATTTCATGGCTTTTGAATACTTTACAACTTCACGGGCGTAGTCTTCAGCCGGCAGCCACCGGGCTGCTTCATTGTCCATCTCCCAGTACCTGACCCCGAACGGCTGTTTGTGCCCGTTTTTTGCACGGAGGCCGGCCATGGGGTGTTCCCCTTCTTGCAGGTTACAATAGGCAACCCAGTCGGCGGCTTCTTTTACCCCTTTTCCCGGGTCGGTGAACTGTGGCAAATCGTAGTCAGTGTACTGCAAGGAGTTCCGTTCACTGTTCAGATAGGACCTTTTCTGAGGGAGGTACATGTTGATGCAAAGCATCATTTCTGCGCCTATCTCATTGCAAAGCATTGCAAATTCATCTGTCCCCAGGTCATTGTAGTTCAGCCCGCCCCAGAAATAGGATGGTTCAGGCTGCCTCAGGTCTTTGTTGCCAATACCATTCTTCCATCCGTAAAAGGAGGCGAAACAGCCGCCCGGGAAACGTATCAACCCCGGGTTAAGCTTTTTCATTACATCAACAGTTACTTTTTTCCATCCATAAAAATGGTCTTCTGGCAGCAGCGAAAATGCGTCTGCTTCAATGCTGCTTCCCGGGGAGATGAATAACGAGAATGTAACATTGTCCGAAGGGCCTCCGTAGGGAACTGTACATTCATATTTTTTAAACTCATCATGCAGTTCAAAGCGGGCTGCAAAGAAAGGTTCTTCCCATTTTCCCGGTCGGGAAAAACGGATTTCAATATTTTTGTTTCCCTGTACTGATTTCAGGTAACCGCTGAAACGGTAGTTTTTGCCCTGCTCAAAATATTTACCATCCTGAGCAAAGCCGCCCCATCGGGCTTTTTCATTGTTGGATACATGGATGCTTTGCTCCCCGTGGCCGCAGCCCCCTTCCAGAAGCTCCATGCGAACATCAATTTCTGGAGATTCTTGAACAAAATATGTCGATTCATCTTTGATTATTGCCGGATTTTCCGGTTGCCCCGGGGCAATATACCAGTTATCGTGCTCATAACCGCTGTGGAACCAGGCCTCACCGCTCCAATCTTTAATGTACTGTCCGTGCTTTAACAACAAACCAAACGAATTTTTGCTTTTCCCGTTGTAAGGGGGGAACCGTTCGAAACTGCGGTTAAAAAAACACTCTGCCATCAGCGGCGGTATCTGGTAGCCAAAACCTATCTCGATAAAATGGCTGTAAAGCAACGGACTTGCCGGAATCGGGGATGTTTCCTCCGGTGTAATTGTAAATGCGTGGTCCGGTTCAGGGTGAGGCTGACATCCGGTTATCCAAATTATAATCAACAGAATCTCCAGGCTTTTCATTTGTATTCAAATACTCATTGAATGGTATTAGCTAAAAATGCCTTTAGTACTTCAACATCCATTTCATGATGCGTATCAGGCGTTACATGAAGGGATATTTTATCTTCTGCCTGGTCTTGTGAATAAATTTCCCGTAACTCACTGACAGATTCCCCGACTGATTCATTGTAGGAAGCAGAATAATTTGTTTCTGACGGTGTGTCGAGCTCGCCGTAATGGAGCATAATGGGCCGCGGCGCATTCAATCCGGCAATATCGCTCCTGTCAAGCCATTTTAATATCCCGGGGACTCCGTGGGCCGGGGCATTATAACAACGCGAAAAAATGAGACTGAAAGACCCCAGTGAGCCGCTTGAAAAAATTTTGCTGACCCTTTTTGAAAAAACCGGATAATAAAGGGCCAGATCTCCGCCATAGGATATTCCTGCCACCGCGATGTCTTCTAAACGATACTGGTCAAACAACCAGTTTTCCCATGCAATCAAGTCTTCAATGGTTTTACCGATTAATGTTTCACCATAGAGGTTTAAATGGGTTACAAGGGTGAACTGGGAATAGGTTACCCAGTAATCGAGCCTGTCAATCTCAGTTTGCCCGGAAAGGTCACTTAAAGCGCTAAATCCTCTTAACATCGGTGCAAGAACAAGATACCCTTCTTTGGCCAGTTCGTAACCAAATTTATGATGGTAATCTTCATCGAGCCCGATTACATTTTCAACTGAACCATGACCCTGAATGGCCATTACTGCCCCTTTAATTTCTCCTTCAGGTTCAAGCAGATAGGCCGGGATGGATAGATCGGCACTGACCTGCATGATGAAAGCATGGTAGGTAATCCCGTCGATTTTAACCGCCCGCAGCTCAGAGACATTCCTTGTCCCCGGCGGGGAATACGCAATCAGCTCGGCAAATTTTTCCATGGCCTCTTCTTTCCACTCGGCAAAACATCCGCTATAGTTCCGGAATGACATTTTCCGCTCGGGATTCTTGACCTTCAACCTGAGAGTTAATTCATGCTTCTTTATCAGAAATTTCTCTAACTCTGAAGGTTCATTTTCAGCAAAACTACTGTTAACGGGAAACAGCAACATCGTAAGAATGAAAAGACCAATCACTTTTTTCATTTTTCAATTTTTCAGATGGAGTTCAATAACATTCACTGAGGCCGGTTGTATAACAAGTTCCGAAGGATCAGCAATCTGTTTTTCAACCGGATTAAAAGTATCGTGATGTGCATCATCCACATACGCAAGTCTTTCTTTTGGCGCAATTTCATAGATAGTTGCTGAGGAAACAGAATATCCATCAACATGTAAACCAATTTTTACCGGCGAAGAAAAATGTGTGTTGAGGATATGAAGGAATAGCTGATCCCCTTTCCGGGTGGCAGCAACATCCAACTCCCCGGGAAACTCAGATATTTTTACCCCTTTATTGCCGGTATGCCTTTTATACAGTTTCATAATTGTACCGATTGGAAGCAAATAAGACTCGCCGCCGGGGACCGGGAGTTTAACCGCATTCACAGTCCACCGGGTTCCGAAAAAGTCGGCTCCTGTGCAGATGGAAACCCTGTCTGCATGGCGAAGGTAAGTATTCATCGTCCGGGCATGGTAGGCCGCCGAAAGCCAGTTCAGTAATATCGTATTTGTGTTATATGGCGATAAAGAGAGATGCCCCTCGGTGACTGCAATTTTTACCCCGCTTCCGATTGATTGTAAAATTTCTTTCAGTTTTGATAAACGATAGTCGGCAATTTTTGCCAGTTCCAGCAACTCATTCCATGCTTCTTCGGGATATTTAAAATACTCAAACCCTGTCAGCGACCTGGCATCATCCGGATAGATTCCCATCATGTGAATGGCTATCATGTCCAGAAGATCACCATTTTCTCCCAGCATCTTTGATGCCCAAAATTCATTATCTTTTTCATCTTCATTCCCTTTAAACTTTGAAACATCCGGGACATCACCCCACCCTATAATCTTGATGGAAGGATCACGAAGTTTCATTGCTTTTGCAAATTCACGGGTGTGAATAATTGCTGCATCCAGGCCAAAACCATCTTTTCCTGTATAGGATGTTTCATTGCCGACTTGCCAGTATCTTACATCAAATGGACCGGTTTCACCGTTCTTTTTACGTTCCTGGTTATCAGGGTCATTGCAGTAAGAAACCCATTCAAGCGCTTCTTCCAGGGTTCCATATCGATTCTGCCCGTGCGTAGTCCTTTTGAAATATTCAATGCCATCGCTCATGAAATTGACACCCAATAAAGGCTCCGCGTCTACCCGGCGACAGAAATCAATAAATTCATGGGTGCCAACCCGGTTGGTCTCTTTTCCTCCCCAGGAAAGATTATGCATCCAGGGACGCTTATTTGCCGGGCCTATTCCCTCTTTCCATTTGTAATAGCGCGTAAAATTTCCACCCCATCGTATCATCCCCGGGGAAAGGTCGGCAACGCATTTTACCAAATCTTCCCGCCAATCATCACGCCAGTAATCCCATGCAGCCTCTATGGCCGGATCGGTAGTGCCAAGTGGTTCAAGAAACTGCATAAACAGGGTAGGTGCGATATCAAAAAGCGGGGTTGGATCAACACGAATAATGCCATTTCTTGTCCCCGAAACTTTGCTGCAGGATGGCAGCAGTATATTTCCTGCAAAGACAGAGCTGGTTGAAGCCATGGCTCCTGTCTTTATAAATTGCCTTCGTGAAAACAAATCCATGCCCTTTATCAATTTGAAATTCAATAATCACTTTTCTGTACCCAAATGAAATCAATTCCCACAGGTTTTACCTGTAACGATTTCAGTGTCAGAATGGCGGCGCCTTTCGTTAAATCAACCGGTTCTGACCGGTAGGTCCGCGACAGGGTCCCGTTGCCGGTTGCCAGATCAATGATTCCGTGGTTCGGATTAAAATCCGATCCGTTTACCTTTGCATGGATCTGTCCTGAAACTACTGACAAGCAGGCTGTTATATGGATTACATATTTGCCATCCTCTAAAACCGGGAGCCTGAGTTCAAGCTTTTCACCTGCCTGTTCTGGTAACCACTTCAGAAGCCGGCCACCCGCCCACATCGGACCGATAACAGTGCTGATGCTTTTATTCCCTGCGGACACCAAATCTTCGGCCTGGTAAAACAGCGAACTGGCCGAGCCTTTCACGGCACGCGGATACCACTCTGCGGGCAATGCAGGAAGGCGCACATCCCCTTTCGATATCCGAACATTGTCGTCATGCATTCCCGGGAAACCGTAATGGTAAGTTATTCTCGCGTAACTGAAACCCGGAACCGGCTCGTGGCTCAATAGTTCCATGTAGAATGCAAACTGTTTTTTAAACGGAATGTCGTCGATAACATGCCAGCGGTAGTTGGTTACAAAACCCCGCGTCCCCGGGCCATCGTTACGGGGTTGCCCGCAATAGGCATGATAAAAAATATCGGGTGAAGACCACGCATAATTGAAATAATCTTCCGAGCCTGTCCCGAAAAATACCGGCGACGGATTGCCATCAACGAATATTTTCTCATCGCCTTCACCCCACCAATTACCATAAGTTGAAGGGACATCCGAAGGATTCATAAGGTGGGCGGCCGCTCCTACGAATACACCTTTCCCGCTCGCTTGCAGATAGGGAATGTCACCGGGCTGCAAATATGAAGCTTTCATATCGTGACTGACTCTCCATTTGGCCCTGAAATACATGGAACGGTTTTTATCCCAGTCGTATTCTTCAGTGACCACTTTCCCCACAACCGTTATTTCCTTATCTCTCAGGTTTTCAATTTTTATGGAAACCGAGTCATTGAACGGCATAAAATAACGGCATATCATCCGGCCGTCATTTGTGACCGTGAATGGCAACGAACGGTACGGATTTATCCCCGGAGCTGTCCCGAAAAAGTCGCCCACAGGTGATTGTACCTGCGGGTCTGAAGCCCCGTCGAACGAAATGCGTAAAACCGTTTGCCGCAACACTTCCTCCAGATCACTGTCAATTACCCGCATCTCAAAACATTTAATTCCTTTGCTCCCGTTCATATGCAGTATTTCCTTCTCATCGCCGGCTTCCACACGGGCAGCGAAATAAGCATAGTCCCCATCTTCCATTTCATCAATTGAATCAGTATTCTTGAAAATTTGGCTGGTAATCTCTATTTCTTTTGAAAATTTTTGTATGTCTTCCGTGCTGAATGTTTGTATCCTTGTCCCCTTTTCATACAACCGGATATTTACATGGTAAAAATGTAAATCTTTGATGTTGCCTTTCCAGATCATTTTACACCCTTTAGAGAACGGGACCGGATAATAGCCTGCCATGTTTTGCGTAAAAGTCCCAGTCAGGTTAACCGCGTTTTCAGAAGAAAACGCATGGTAGGTATTTGTAAAAAAATCAAATGCGTTGCCGTCGTAAACCGGTTCTTTGTCCTCGTCCAGGTACAACTTGATTTCACCGTTTATGGCTGCTGTCCAGAGTCTGACAATTGCCCCGGGACCTTCCACGTCACAGATTAAGTATTCTCCT
>JAFGRC010000146.1 GCA_016935355.1 Bacteroidales bacterium | reverse complement strand
GGCTGTGGATTTTGTTTTGGAATTCACTGATGCAGTCATTGCGATGATTGGCATCTGGTAACCGGAAGCACGAATTGCAACAGTGGTTTGAATGCCGTCGAGATCCGGCATCACAAGATCCATGAAAATGATATCGTAAGGTTTTTTTCCGATTTTTTTAAGGACTTCAGCGCCATTTTGTGCTACATCAATGTTAAATCCCAGATTTCCAAAAATCATTTCAGCTACCTTTATATTGATATCATTATCATCAGCGATCAATATTGAAAGATCCGGCCGGATTTTATAAGGAATTTCAATTTGAGTTCTTTTTATTCCGGGGAAAGGATCGAAAAGACAAGTAATAACATCCAGTGACTCGAATGGTTCCACTAAATAATAATCGATGCCAAAGTGCCTGGACTGAATATAATTGTCATGTTTATGATTGGCACTGATCATAATCAGTATATGCTTATCCGTAAGTTTATCATCGTGAAGCTTTCGGGCAATTTGAAATCCATCCATACTACTTTCGTCCATAATGACAAGCAACTGATAAGGTTTAGATGTGTCTTTTATAAAATCATTCAATTCATCCAGGTTTTTAAATTGAATATCAAATATATCGTAAGTAATTTTTTCATGTTCGATCAGACGAATGAAGCGGTTTTTGGTATGGGGATTCTTTAATATCAGTAATGCCCTGATATCATCTGCCTTTTTTACGTCATCAAAATTGCAACTCTTTTCCAGCTTATCATTTGAATAGACTTCAATTGTAAAACAGAATTTTGAGCCCGGATAATCTGGATTTGTGGATATTTGAGATGGACTTTCAACCCAGATTTCTCCATTCATCAGATTTACCAGTTGTTTTACAATTGTAGTGCCAAGTCCGGATCCTCCGTATTTTCTGGAGGTTGATTCCTCGGCCTGCGTAAATGAATTGAATATCATTTCGATCTGATTTTGCTTAATGCCCACACCCGTATCTGCCACATGGAAAAGAAGGGTTATATTCCGGCCATATTGCTCGGCAACCTCTATTCCAACACGTATTTCACCTTCATGTGTAAATTTTACTGCATTGCTGATTAGATTTGACAAAATTTGTCTGAGGCGAAAAGGGTCACTGATTATGTTATCCGGGATATCAGGATTGATATCCAGTGTAAGACGCAATTTTTTATCTTCACTTATAGGCCTGAATAAATTAACGCACAACGTTACTTCGTCCCTGAGCTTAAAAGGAATTTCTTCAATTTGCATCTTCCCGGCTTCAATCTTTGAAAAATCCAGGATATCATCGATCAGGTTAAGCAACAGATCTGCAGACTTTTTAACGATATCAACATATTCTTTCTGTTCAGGGCCTAAGTTATTCTTGTTCAATGCTTCGGTCATACCAATGATACCATTCATGGGTGTTCGGATCTCATGACTCATTTTTGCCAGAAATTCCGATTTGGAAGTATTCGCAGCAGCTTCATATTTTCTTGCCTTTTCTATGTGTGAAATATCGATAAAGGCACTCAATATCAGATCTTCGTTGTCCATTGTAAAAGGGAGCTCCTTTTTATATACCGATACTTCTTCTCCCTCATGACGGTAAACTACAAACTGATCCGAATCATATGCCGATTCAGAAGAGGATTTGTCATAGTAGTCCCTTGATAGCATAAACCTTTCCATCAGGTTTCTGTTATAAACATCTTCATCAGGTTTAATGAGCAACAAATCACGGGCAGCCTGATTTATGATTCTGGTACGATTTTTCTGATCAAGGACCATGATCCCGACGGGCAAGTTGTCGAATATAAGGTGATATCTGGAAAGTTCAGAGCTGGCTTTTGCTCTGAATTTGATATTGTTCCCCAGTTTTCCCATTAGGATAAGTGAGAATATTAATAGTACAACCAGACTTAAAATGCCTGAAATAATGATGCGGTTGGTAATCAGGTCCAGAATAATGCTGCTCCGCATTGAAAATACCAGTCCGAAAATATGGTCTAAAGTATTCAGGGGATAGTATACCGAAATAATTTTTTCTTTTACTCCGTCAAATTCGGCTCCATGGATCGTGAAGTCGGATAATTCCTGCCCGATATCGTTTATGATCTTATCAAGACCTGTAAAAATTGCAGAATCGTTCAAATTGGTGACCGGTATGTTGCCTTCGGGATCAATGATCCATTGCCAAAACGCATTCTCATAACGGTATTTGCTCAGAACGAACAAAAAGTAATTATTTAAATCCAGTGTGAAGAATACATTTGCATATGCCGTATGCTCCCTGAATACAGGCATGGTATATTTATAATAGCCGCCCTCTTTTATAACAAATTCTTTATCAAATAAGGTATTTTGCTTTTGTGTCATATACGGATCAATCAGTAAGGCATTCCTTGTATTGAAGGAAAGGTTCAGAATATTGTTGTTCCGGTCGTATATTGATATGTTTCTTATCAGATGGCTGTATTTGGTGAAAAGTAATTCCAGGATTTCAAGACCTTCCTGCTCAGCATCATCACTTTTAATGTCTATTTCATCCAGCACATTGGAAAATAATATGGAACCCACATCATATCCGAACTGCATCAGTTCACTTTCGATTTCAGTAGCTGTTGTTTCTGCCTGCCTGAACATCAGGTTTCTCTGGAATGCAAGCTGGTCTTTATAGATTTTGATGTTGAAGTAAATATTGACGGAGATGATTAAAGCAATGGCGATCAGAATGATATAGACATACCTCCTCATGGTAATAATTTAATTATTACCTTATACGGGAATATTGTTTATCCTGTTCTATATTTTTCGTTATTATCAAGGAAAATGTTTGCGTAACTTTTATACCGTGATTCGTGGAGCAAACCCGACTTGCAAGCTTCCAGAACAGCACAGTTGGGTTCATGAAGGTGTGTGCAATTATAAAACTGGCAATTTTTTGAAAGCTTAAAAATATCATTAAAATACAAACCTATTTCATTTTTGTTCAGGTCAATAATTCCAAATCCCCTGATTCCGGGAGTGTCAATAACATAACCGCCAAAAGGCAGTTCAATCATCTCCGGGTATGTGGTAGCATGTTTGCCTGCAAGGTGGTAAGAAGAGATCTCTTTTGTTTTTAAATTCAGTCCGGGACAAAGAGCGTTTATCAGAGTGGTTTTTCCAACGCCTGAGTTTCCGGCAATTATGCTGATTTTATCCTTCAGCAGCGGGATCATGGATCCGGTTTCCTTATTGTCTTTTAGTGACAATTTAATACACCTGTAATCAGCAAATTCATAAATTTTTATGAACTCATCCAGCCAGATGAGATTTTCCTTATTATACAGATCCGTTTTGTTGATCACCAGGATGCTTTTAATATGATATGCTTCTGCGGTCAATAAAAAGCGGTCAATAAATTCAAGTGGTGTTTCAGGATATTTTAATGTGATCATTAAGATGAGCTGGTCAACGTTGGCTGCAAGGATCTGGCTCTCTCTGGCAAGATTTGTGGCTTTGCGGATGATATAGTTGGTACGTGCCTCAATACCATTTATTATTCCGGAGTCTTTTCCGGTTATTTCAAAGAAAACATGATCACCAACAGCAACGGGATTTGTATTCCGAATATTCCTGACCCGGAAAGTGCCCTTTAGCTTACAATTGAATACATTCCTGCCGCTTTTTACAAAGTGCCAGCTTCCGGTCGTTTTAATTACCAGTCCTTTTTCCAATGCAACCTGTTTATTTATAATTTTGTAATTGCTAAAGTAGTAATAAGAGATTTAATATTTTTCTTAATTATGACCGGTTATCATTTAAAATAGAAGCCGTGAAAATTATAAAACAGAATTTTATCATCAGAGCAAAACCTGAAGAGGTATTTCAGGCACTTACCAATCCCCTGACCATTGAACTCTGGAGCGGTTATCCTGCGCAAATGGAAGCCAGTGAAGGTTTTGAATTTTCGATATTCGAAGGAAACATTTCCGGAAAAAACCTGAAGATCATTCCTGGACGTCAACTGGTACAGGAATGGTATTTTGGTGATGGCGGGGAACAGTCGGTAGTCACCATTAATCTTACACCTTTAAAAAACAGGACGAAAGTAGAACTGGTGCACACAAATGTTCCGGATGCGGTATATGAGGAGTTTGAGGAAGGATGGCGTAGATATTACTGGGGTGCTATTATCGGTTTCTATAAATAATATTAAATATTGTATTGTAATTACAAAAGTAATTCATATATAATTATATATAAATTACATGTAAAGTCAACATTTAAGTCTTGAATATGCAACTCCAAAGAGAAGACATTGACCTGACCGCTCCCGCGGGTTCTTTTGAATCACTGATGGCTGCAATTCAGGGAGGCGCAGATTCGATATATTTTGGCATTGGTAACCTGAACATGAGGGCACGGTCAGCCATGAATTTCACAGAGAAAGATCTTGACAGGATCATGAGGATTTGCAGACGTTTCAGGAAAAGGGCCTATTTGACATTAAATATTGTTTTTTATGATAACGAGATTGGGAGGCTTAAAAAAACCATAAGAAAAGCAAAAGAAAAAGGTGTTGATGCGATTATTGCCTCAGATCATGCTGCCATTCAATATGCCCATGAGATTGGAATGGAGGTACACGCTTCCACTCAGCTTAATATAAGCAATATAGAATCATTGAAATTCTATTCAAAATACACGGATGTAGTTGTAATGGCAAGAGAATTAACCCTGGACCAGATTCAGGAAATTAAAAATCAGATAGAAAGGCAGAATATTAAAGGTCCGTCGGGGAATCCGGTTAAACTGGAGATCTTTGCCCACGGAGCACTCTGCATGTCTGTATCGGGTAAATGTTACTTAAGCCTTCACCATCATAATCATTCAGCCAACAGGGGAGATTGCCTGCAGGATTGCCGCAGAAGTTACATCGTGAAAGAACGGGATACGGGGTTTGAACTGGAAGTTGAAAACCCTTATATTATGTCACCCAAAGACTTGTGCACCATAAATATAATTGACAAAATAATGAATGCCGGGGTTACTGTATTGAAAATAGAAGGGCGCGCCAGATCACCCGAATATGTTAAGATCGTTTCTGAATGTTATGACCAGGCGTTGCGAAATTACTTCGCAGGAACCTATTCCGCCGATAAGATAATAAACTGGCAAAAGCGTCTGGCGGCTGTTTACAACAGAGGTTTTTGGGAAGGATATTATCTTGGGCGCAGACATGGAGAATGGAGCGATACATACGGTTCAAAAGCGATTCAAAAGAAAATATATGTTGCTAAAAATATCAACTATTTCAATAAAATTCATGTTGCCGATTTTCTTTGTGAAGCAGGCTCTCTGAAAGTAGGAGACCGGATTTTAATCATCGGACCTTCAACCGGAGTAATAGAACATACCGTTGATGAAATGCGTGTGGATTTGAAAGACACAAAAGAAGTAAAGAAAGGCGAGCGTTTTTCCATTCCTATGAGGGACAGGATCAGAAGATCTGACAAGCTTTATAAGGTAATCGATATACCACCGGTATAGTATTCAACGACATCTGAACAAAACATCGTATTATTATTTCTTAACAATCTTTTTCGAACTGTATTGAGCGATCAACAGCATTGATACGGCATGATAAAAATCATGTTGCTTTCATCCTGGTTATTATTCTGGTGGTCATCAAAATCCTTCAATCTGTCAAAATAATTGCAGTACTTTAGGTATTGTTCCGTAAATACAGATAGTTTTAAATTAACCGCCATGAATAACATTAATATCCAAGCAACTGTCAACACTCCGGTCATTGAATTTGAAAATTCCGGAAAATTATTAATCAGTGGACGTTCTTTGCCGGAGAACGTATCAAAATTTTACCTCCCGTTGATCAACTGGGCGAAGGCCTTAAATTCTGAAAGGGTGATCGCCGATATAAGACTGGAGTATACCAACAGCTCATCCACCAAAAAACTGCTGGAAATTCTGAAAAGCATTGACAGGAACAATTCAGTCAGAGAGTTCATTGTCAACTGGTACTATGAAATTGATGACGAGGATTCATTTGAAAACGGGAAGATTTTGGCAGAATTGCTGAAAAAGGCAGACTTCAAATTTTATAAAAGTAATACTGCAGCTTAGGTAGCATCAGAATTCTTCAGCGGATTTATGATTTCCCTTCATGCTCTCAGATGGGCTGAATTTAAGAAATCGCCCGGTCTTTACACTTTTTTACATTTTCAATAAAAAGGTCAAACAAAAATTCTGTGTCCGTAGGTCCGCCTGATGCTTCAGGATGAAACTGAGTTGAGAAAAACGGTTTGTCTGTATGCCGCATGCCCTCGTTGGTGTTATCATTCAAATTTATGAACCAGGGTTCCCAGCAATCCGGCAAGGTGTTGTTGTCAATCGCATATCCATGATTTTGCGAGGTAATGAATGATTTGTTCGACTGATGTAATATAACAGGTTGATTGTGACTGCGATGACCGTATTTAAGTTTATATGTGTCGGCACCGGCAGCCAATGCAAGAAGCTGATTTCCCAGACATATACCGTATATGGGTATATCATTCTCAATTGCTTTGCGGAGGGATTTGATTGTAGCCTCACACATTTTGGGGTTACCGGGACCGTTTGAAACAAATAATCCGTCATATTGCTCTTTTTCGATATCCCAGTCGTAAGGGACGACCGTTACAGTAGTGTTACGCGTTAGTAAATTCCGGATAATGTTATACTTCACGCCACAATCAATCAGTAAGATATGATGACTGCCATTGCCAAAAACGTTTTTCTCCCGCGTACTTACTTTTTGCACAAGGTTTTCCTCGTTGGGATTATAAAATTCCACCTGCTGGTCATCATATATAATTTTTCCGATCATTGTGCCTTTTTCACGAAGTATCTTTGTAAGCTCCCGTGTGTCAATTCCGTATATTCCGGGAACATTGAATTCTTCCAGCCATCTACCCAGACTCTTATTGGCATTCCAGTGACTGTAATCATCCGTATAGTCAGAAATAATCAAGCCTGCAATGTGCAGTGCATAGGATTCAAAATATTTATACATATTGTTCTCAAGCATATTCCCGGGAACACCATAGTTTCCAACAATCGGATACGTAAGCACCAGAATCTGTCCATTATATGAAGGATCTGTCAGACTTTCAGGGTATCCTGTCATGGCAGTATTGAAAACAACTTCTCCGGAAACGGATTGCCCTGCTCCAAAGGAATACCCCGTAAATTCTTTACCGTCTTCAAGAAGCAGTTTTATTATTCTTCCTTTTTGCATTGAGACCGTGAATGATCATATGTTTGACAATGAAACAATAATCTCTTCAACCTGTGAAGGACTGATTTTTTTGGCAATGATCTTTTTGCTCTCATCCAGGAGATAGATCTGAGGTGTTGAAAGAATATCATACGTAAGCTTATACTCATATGAATATGGATTCCAGGCATTTATCCAGTTATAGATCTGATGTTCGTTAACAAAATCCGACCATTGCATTTTGCCCTCTTCTCCAAATAATGTACTAATAGCTAATATTTTAACATCGTATTTTGCCAGAGCGTTCAAGTAGAGGTCATATAATTCAGGTACTGCTGTCTTGCAATGTCCGCAATCGGCTTCCCAGAATAACAGTACTGTATATTTTGCTGCAATCTGGTGAAGTGTTATTTTGGTGCCGACATGCGGGTAACGTTTTATTGATGTGTCTTTTGAGGCTTCAATAAAATGACTGGAAGGAACTGACATCAGTTCCATATCAGGAGCAATTTTCCCGATTAACAGAGGCTTTGTTTTTTCAACCCTTGTCTTAAGGTCTGCGATGAATGAAGAATCACTCCACCACGAACCGGGGATGTAATATTTCTCGGCAATGTGCATCTGAACTGCATCCATACCCATTATGTTGCTTTTCCCAAAATGGTTAAAGAGTGTTACCAGGACATAACGAAAAAGCGTTGAATCAGATTTTGCAAGTTCAATGATCCGGTCGGTTTCATAAATGACAGTATCGGGAATTTGAGGAATGACCATTGAAATGTAATTGATCATCTTATCCTCATACAATGGTGTGCGCAGCAGTCTTACATCTGAAAGATCAAAATTATCAAAATAATGATTGCGGTAATAATAGTACTGCCAGTCAGAATCAATGATATTACCCTGTGCATCTCTTGGAGGATCAGGAACATCAACTTCAAGTGTTGATTTAAGGAATTTACCAACGAACAATTCAGGATGTTCTTTGGCTATGTCCTCTATCATGGCAATGCGGTCACTGTTGACCCCCTGCAACTCCCGGGTGAGTTTTTCCTGATTGTTCTGATCATTCTGCCGGAGGGAGGAAAGGCTGTCTGCTTTTGCCCGAAGCATTACCATATACCGCTGAAAGTCAAGGAATATCTGATTCTCTTCAGATCCTTTAATATCGAGTGTATTAACAAAATTAAAAGTGTCGGTTTGAATGGAAAAATGCTGATCGTTTCCCATAATGATTTCGAAGTAATTTGTACTGGGAAGAAATATAATGTACAGTCCTTCCGGTAATTTTTGCTTTCCTTTAAAAATACCATAACCCTTTTCATCAACACGTACAGTATCATCCGGGTACATCGACCTGTTTAGATAATGACCCAGAATAAGCGTCGTGTCTTTGAGGTTATTCACCTTGATGTCAATTTCATAACCCTGACTGTGCAAGGACGAAATAAGAAAGAACACACAATACGTCAAACAAGATATTTTAAGCTGGTTCATCAGTGTGTGATTGGAATTTTTACTCAAACGGCCAAAAATAGTCAATTATTGCAACATTTAAAACAGATAACTGTCAGGTGTTTTACAGGAGCCTTTCAATTCACATTTTTGGCTGGACAAATTCAATTCTATTTTTTACTTTTGAAAGATCCAAAAAAATAACTTTTCAGTGATGCTAACACTATCAGAATGTCAGGAAATCATAAACCAGGCATTTCGGGAAATACAACTTCCTGAATTGCCGGCTAATTTGTATGATCCCGTTCGATATGTATTGGGACATGGGGGTAAAAGAATCCGGCCGGCGCTGGTTTTAATGGCATGCAATGTATTTTCAGAAAGAATTGATGATGCAATTTATCCGGCAATGGCACTTGAGGTGTTTCATAATTTTACACTGGTTCATGATGACATAATGGATGATTCATTGTTAAGAAGGAGTCAGCCGACCGTACATGCAAAATGGAACCGCAACACAGGCATATTATCAGGGGATGCAATGGTCATTAAATCATATGAATTGTTGTCACATATGCCTCAGGCCTTTATGCCGCAATTGTTTGCACTGTTTTGCAAAACTGCCATGGAAGTATGCGAAGGACAACAGTACGATATGGATTTTGAAAAGAAAAAGGAGGTGTCTGCAAAGGAGTACCTGAAAATGATTGAACTGAAAACATCGGTATTGATCGCTGCTTCATTGAAAACAGGTGCAATAATAGGAGGAGCAGAAGCAAATGACGCAGACCTATTATATGAGTTTGGCAGAAACCTGGGAATTGCATTCCAGATTCAGGATGATTATCTCGATTTATACGCTGATCCGTCGAAATTCGGCAAAAACATTGGGAATGATATAGTTTCAAACAAGAAAACAATTTTACTGGTTCATGCAATGCAGACTGCCAAAGGGGAGGATAAAAAGAATCTTATTCATTGGCTTGAAAAAAAAGAATTTGACCGTGTTGAAAAGATCAACGTCATTAAAGCGATTTATAATAAGCTGGGCATTCAGGGACAAATCATACGACACATCAGGCATTATTATGAAACAGGTTTAAGTTTTCTCAATCAAATTTCAGCGGATGCAAGCCGAAAGGAGGAACTGCTGAAAGCAACCGGTTTTTTGCTTACACGGAGTGAATGAAAAACTTGTTAAACCTGACCTGTAACCGCTCTGTCCTTCTATATTGTTTCCGGTAGTCAGTTACTCATCTTTTGCAAATAGGTTTCATAATGCTGGCTGTAAAGCGTTCCCATCTGGCTGCCCAGATCATTCTGTGCGTAATTTTTACAGAGCATTTCAAGATTTTGAAGTACCTGGAAATAAAAAATAACTTCATCATTTATAGCAGTGATAAAGTTTCTTTTCTGATCAAGGTAGAAAATAAGCTTTGAATCGGTTATACTCCCAAGATCAGAAATCAACATGTTGGCTTTGTCTACCTGGTTGCACATGTAATAAATATCTGCCATCCGGATCAATGTGTAATCATAAGGTATTTTTTCATCCGGAGTAAGTTCCAGGCAACGATCCAATACTGACGTGGCTTTTTCTGTTTCTCCTTTATTAAACAGTTCTTCGGCAAGTTGAATAAAACGCATCCGAAGCCTGAGTATGGACATGGTACGGACATGGAAATCATCAAGGTATACATCAGGATCATTCATATTGCCCCAACGGAATTTTTCCATAAGGTTTTCGTACATAATATCAGATTCAAAGCGACCTGCTTCATACCTGCTGGTAATGGGTGACCTGATAGGGACCAGTCTGTATGCAAAACCTTCAAGCTGCATGTATTCTTCAAGTCCAAGCGTGCCTTCGTGGTTGAGGGATGCATAATAAACCGGCCGTTCCCAGTTGTTGTTGGCCAGGATATCCAGTACGATCAATTCGCTTTTCCCGATCATGTTTCGATTGAACCTCCATTCGATCGCAGGTACAATCAGATCAGAATCTGCTCTTTTTACCGTGCCGTTATTTAGCACTATTGCTGTGTCAACGGGAATCCTGAAATTTCTTGCAGGTATATAATTGAAGGATTCTCCTGTTGTTGTACGGACTTTTGCATCAGGGTGGTCGCTTGATATAAATTCCATGATCTCTTTAAGATTCACCGTTTGTTCTGTTCGTTCCTGCAAATAAATCTGATCCCGGGTGCCGTTAATATATTGCTCAGGTTTAAGCGACATGGGGAGGGGATCGGATTCATAAGCTTTTATCTGCATCTGGTCGGCATACCACGACATGTTCAGCAACATCAGATTCACAATCCTCACATCCGTGCGAATGCCTTCAACTTCCTGTGCATACCAAAGGGGAAAGGTATCATTATCACCGTTTGTAAACAAAATGGCATTAGGAGCACAGGAGTTCAGATAATTATATGCAATATCCCTTGCGGTATAGCGTCCGGAACGATCATGGTCGTCCCGGTTCTCAGCTGCCATAATACCGGGCACAAGAATAAGACAAACCAATGAAATCATTGTAGCTGAAACCGGATTCCGGAAATTCTTACCCAGTGATTCAGCAAGAGCCAGAACACCAAGTCCGATCCAGATGCTGAAAGCATAAAATGAACCGGCATAGGCATAATCCCGTTCTCTGGGCTGAAGGGGAGTCTGGTTTAAATATACCACAATAGCTATCCCGGTAAAGATGAACAGCAATGTAATGATCCAGAAGTTGTGCCGGTTCCTTTGATATTGGAATAACAGTCCGATGATTCCAAGAATCAGGGGAAGAAAGTAATATGTATTTCTGGAAGGTGCATTTTTCTCTGCCGGGGGAAGCTTTTCCTGGGAGCCCAAAAGCATTTGATCTATGAAATTTATGCCGCTGATCCAGTTTCCGTTAAGGGGTCCGCCATCAGACTGGATATCGTTTTGTCTTCCCACGAAATTCCAGAGAAAATAGCGAAAATACATATGCCCGAGCTGGTAGGTAAAAAAGAATTTCAGGTTGTTGAAAAATCCTGGAGGATTGCGTGGCGCTGATCTGTTGTACAAAACATTGCCATTATTGTCCCTGAGGATCTCTCCGTTAGCATCACGTTGGGGTTCGTACACATCACTTTCTTTAAGTCCGCCCCAATCCAGATATACGTTGATGTGTTCACTTTGTGAACTGTACATTCTGGGAAACAATGCCTGGAATTCCGGATCATCATATTTGTAGGATTGGCCATAACTCGTAATTTCATAGCGATCACCCACCGGGGAATAAAAAGGCCTTCCCTGTTTGATGCCAACAGGTCTGGCATTGAAATAGGGACCTTTGATCAGGGGCCTGTCACCATACTGCTCGCGGTTTATATAGGAAAGCAAGGAAAAAGCTGTTTCGGGATCGTTTTCATCGATAGGTGGATCGGCAAGGGACCGGATCATGATCATGGCATAGGAAGAATATCCGATGAGGACCACGGTTGTGCATATAAGTATGGTGTTGTAAAGTACCATTCTTTTGATATACGTTTTCCGGATACCATATGCAAGGGCGCAGACCAGCAGAAGGATATATATTAAAATACCTGAATTATAAGGCATACCAAATCCGTTCACAAATATGAGCTCGAATCTTGACGAAAGCCAGACAATCCCCGGAATGATAGCATACATTATTACTCCGATTATCATAGCGGAAACAAAAAGTGCTTTGGTAATACCCAGGGAAGACACCGGATACTTCCTGTAATAAACCACCATTACAATTGCAGGTATGGCCAGCAGGTTCAGGAGGTGCACACCGATAGACAATCCCATTAAAAATGCTATAAAAATAATCCACCGGTTGGCGTACTTTTCATCCGCTTCGTTTTCCCATTTCAGTATTGCCCAGAAAACAACTGCTGTAAAGAGGGATGAACTTGCATATACCTCGCCTTCAACAGCTGAAAACCAGAATGTATCTGAAAAAGCATATGCCAGTGAACCAACCAGGCCGCTGCCGAGTATGATGATCAGATCAAATGTTTTGTATTCCCCCGCGCCAGATTGCTTTCCGGCAGCGACGTTGGTTCGTATCCCGATTATTCTGACAGCCAGATGTGTGATGGTCCAGTACAGAAACATAATTGTCAGTGCACTGGCAACCGCTGAAACGGAATTAACCATCATAGCAACTTTATCTGTCTGATTTCCGGCAAACAAGGAAAATATACGGGCAATCATCAGAAAGAAGGGAGCTCCCGGAGGATGACCTACCTGCAGTTTATATGAGCATGCTATAAATTCACCGCAATCCCAAAGGCTCACGGTTGGCTCAAGAGTAAGAATGTAAACAATTGCAGCAATTAAAAATACGATCCATCCCAGCAGGTTGTTTACAAAATTGAAATTTTTCATTTTAAGAGTTTTTCATGGCCTTTCTACAAGCACTAAATTTTAATTAACGGGACATAAAAAATCATCGCAATGAAACCATGCAATGTTATGATTTTAATCTAAATTGAAACCTCAAAAATATCAATAAAGTAAATATATGAAAAAAGAAGGAGGTATCGTATTTTCAACAAATCCGGATTTTAAATATGAAACTGCGTCACAGCATGAAGCAGAAACACTTCCGGCAAACCGGCAACAACTTAGGATATGGATCGAATCAAAAGGACGAAAAGGTAAAACCGTTACAATTGTGAAGGGTTTTGTTGGCAGGAACGATGATTTGGAAATGCTGGCAAAGGAATTAAAAACCATATGTGGTTCAGGCGGTTCAGTAAAAGATGGGGCAATCCTGATTCAGGGCAATTTCAGGGATAAAATCAATGATCATTTAAATGAAAGAGGTTATCAGGCAAGAAAGGCGGGAAGATGATATGGATCAGCACAGGATGATATTAAGTCCTGAAAGTTAATGGCAGGTATGGAATAAGAAAAGTGTATTAAGGTTATGAATTCTTTGGCTCAGCAAATTTTCATGGTTGCAGGATAAATCTCCATGGCATGCTTTTCCAGGGTTCGGAAGCGTAATCAATACCCACCCGTGATGTTTGAATAAACCGATGTTTTTTCGAATGCTGTTCCACCCAGATTTTATCGGAAACAGAAAGATCCTCTCCGTATAAGTCTTTATTGATTTCAAGTGCTTTTGTGAGTTTTCCCGGTCCGTTATATCCTGATATCCCCCTGATGAGCACAGCCTGGGGCATACCGAAACCGCCTGTGACAATATTGAACATCCAGTATATACCGTATACCAGATATACATATATTTTGCCACCTGAATCATACATGATTGCATTCCGGCTGGTCGGACCAAAACGTGCGTGACAGGCTTCATCTTCTTGTCCCCTGTACGCTTCAACTTCAGTGATCAGGTAACGGGACTGAATCATGGTCTTATTTCTTACGAGTACCTTGCCAATGAGATCAGGAGCGACTTCAAGCACGTCCCTGCAAAAGAATTCTCCGGTTAAACGCATTGCAGAACCTAAATAATCAACATTGCATCACCATAAGTTCCGAAGCGGTATTTCTCTTTAATTGCTATTTTATAGGACTCGAAAAGCAGATCATAACCGGCAAATGCGGATACCATCATCAACAGGGTTGACAATGGCAAATGAAAATTTGAAACCATCCTGGTTGGTACACTGAATTCATAAGGCGGGAAAATAAACTTGTTGGTCCATCCGTCGAAAGGCTTCAGATAACCGGCCGTAGAGACAGAGCTTTCAAGCGTACGAAGCACAGTGGTTCCTATTGCGCAAATTTGTTTGTGATTGTCTTTGGCAGTATTGACTAATTGCGCTGCATCCTCTCCAATAACAATTCTTTCGGAATCCATTTTATGTTTTGTGAGATCTTCCACATCTACCGTTCTGAAATTTCCCAGTCCTACGTGTAAAGTTATTTCGGCAAAATGCACCCCCTTTATTTCAAGTCTTTTCAGTAACTCCCGGCTGAAATGCAATCCGGCAGTAGGTGCAGCCACAGCTCCTTCATGCTTGGCGAAGATCGTCTGGTAACGTTCACGGTCTTCAGGTTGGACTGCCCTTTTGATAAATTTGGGTAATGGAGTTTCACCAAGTTTGAAAAGAGTTTTCTTAAAGTCTTCATAATCACCGTCAAAAAGAAACCTTAAAGTTCGTCCCCTGGATGTTGTATTATCAATAACTTCTGCAACAAGCGTTTCATCATCATCGCCGAAATACAGCTTATTTCCGATCCGGATCTTACGTGCCGGATCAACAAGAACATCCCACAACCTTTGCTCCCGGTTAAGTTCCCTTAAAAGAAATACTTCTATCTCGGCCCCTGTTTTTTCTTTATTGCCGTATAACCTTGCAGGAAATACCTTGGTATTATTAACCACCATTACATCTCCTTCCTCAAAATAATTGAGGATATCCTTGAAAATATGATGTTCAATTTTTCCCGTTCTACGATCCACGATCATAAGTTTGGATTCATCGCGTTTCTCAGAAGGATATTTTGCGATGAGTTCATCAGGAAGGTTATACTTATATTGTGAAAGCTTCATGTGTATATAATTTTATTTTTAAATGTCGTATAGCTTGTCACTTACCGAAGGTCGGGAGAACCTCAATGTTAACAAATTATTTTATTTCATGAGATCGCTCACTGCGTTCGCTAAGTTCATGTTTGTTTGCTCACTTCGGTTCGGAACAGGCAGTGAGATCACTTCGCTTAGTTGTATTTGAAAAACATGGAGGATTCATAAATATGATATTGAATGAAATAAACTTAGAGTATACGTATTTTTAATAAAAAGGTTACAAAAAAACCAAATTTCTTTCAAATTCTTCAACATTCAAAGCATCTTTTAGTTCGAATTTTCCGATTCGAACCCTGGTAAGTTGCAGAAGATATGCTCCTGTTGCAAGACGGAATCCAATATCACGGGCAAGGGATCTGATGTAAGTTCCTTTGCTGCAGGTCACCCGGATCTCCATTACAGGCAAGTCAAAACAAACAAGGGAGATATCATGAATAAGGACTTCTTTTGATCTGAGTTCGATTTTTTCTCCCTTTCGGGCAAAATGGTACGCTCTTTTGCCATTTACAAATTTAGCCGAATATTGAGGAGGATCCTGCATTTGTCTGCCGGTCAAATTTTTCAATACTGCTTCGATCTTTTCCCTGGTGATATGTGAAGTGGAGTAATTCTGATCGATTTCTGTTTCAAGATCAAATGACGGTGTCGTTGCCCCAAGCATGATTTTTGCCAGATATTCCTTTTGGGACTCCTGATAGCTTTCGATGTTCCGGGTTTCTTTACCCGTGCAAACGATCAGCAATCCGGAAGCCAACGGATCCAGTGTTCCGGCATGACCTACCTTTATTTTTTTTATATTCAATTGATGCCTCAAAATATTTCTTATTTTTCGGACGAGATCAAAGGATGTCCAGTAAAGCGGTTTATTAAACAACAGAACTTTGCCATCAACAAATTCCTTAATAAGTTGGTCTGCAGTCATTAATTTTCTGACACTTGAAAATGAGTCATTTGAAAATAAGATCCCGCATAAGCAGTTCAGCAGTGAATTATGAAAACGGATAACATTGTTAAAACAGCGAAATCGTGCAAAATCATACTATTTGTTATTCGCAGGTTTTTTCATTATTGCCCAAATCTCGAATGCAAACCCCAATAACACAATAAATGGAGCTAAGGTAATCCGCCGAAAGCTAAAAATTTCATCCGCATTGAATACATTCGGATCATTTGATTTACCGCCGATCATCAGCAAAAATCCGATAACAATAATGACAAAACCAATAACAAGATAAATATAGTTTTCTTTTGCCAGGGCAAAGCCTGCGTTTTCAGGTTCAATTTCTTTCTTTTTTGTCATGTGGTTTGAATTATGTATACAGATTATCCGTTTTTATATGCAAATATTTATTTACTGATAGCAAACTGGAAAACAAAGCAATAATAATGCCAATTGCCAGTATTGCAACAAACAGAATGATTAAAATTTTGTAATCCAGAAAATTAAACATACCTTCAATTTGCTTTTCAGCAAAATAAAGAATGAAGAAAAGTATTAAAAAAGCGATCAGGGCGGCAATCATTCCCTGAATAATACCTTTCAGCAAAAATGGCCGCCTGATGTAACCCGATTGTGCTCCGACAAGTTGCATGGTGCGTATAATGAATCTTTTTGAATAGATCGAAAGTCGTATCGTATTGTTAATCAGAGTAATTGAAATCAGAAGAAGCAAAATGCTGAAGGTGAGGATTGCAAGACTGATTTTATGAATATTTGTATTTACAGCATATATCAGATCTTTTTGGTACGCCACATCAGCAACCTGCTCAAATGAGCGGATTTCTTCTTCAATAATCGTAATACTGTCAGGATTTGCATAACTGGCATGCAGTTTGACATCAATCGATGATGGCAAAGGATTGTAACCCAGGAATTCCACAAAATCTTCTCCAAGTTCTTTCTGAAAGTCCTCAGCAGCCTGCTCTTTGGTAATGTAAGATGTTTCTTTCACGTAATTTTTCGCATCCAGTGTTTTTTGAAGGTTCAAAATATCGACTTCCCGGGCATCATTTTGCAAAAACACCGAAAATCCTATATGCTCCTTAACATATTCCGAAAGTTTTCTGGAGTTGAGCAAAAGTGCCCCGATCAATCCAAGTAAAAGCAAAACAAGAGTGATGCTAACCAGTGACGTTAAATAGGAAGCAGTCAAACGTCTTTGTGTAGTGGTATCTTTTTTGGGCATACTGATGGCTTTATGCTGTTATTCCAAGAGTTCAACCCAGCCGTGTTGATCGGGTTCATCCCCGAACTGAATTGAAACAAGCTTATGATACAACTTTGTTGAAACCGGCCCCGGCTTTCCATCCTTACAGTAATTGTATATCCGGTTCGTTTCCGGATCAATAATTTTTCTGATGGGTGTAATTATAGCTGCAGTTCCGCATGCCCCGGCTTCTTCAAAATCAGGCAGCTCATCCAATAAAACGGGTCTCTGTTCCACCTTCATTCCCATATCGTTACACAATTGCTGCAGACTCATATTGGTTATGGACCGTAGTATGGATCGTGAAGCAGGAGTGATGTAACAGTTGTTTTTGATGCTGAAAAAATTGGCCGGACCTGCCTCATCAATATATTTCTTTTCCTTCGGATCGAGATAGAGCGTCGTTGAAAACCCATTTTTGTGAGCCTCTTCAAGAGAGGTTAAACTCGCTGCGTAATTGCCTCCTACCTTATAGGATCCTGTTCCAAGCGGTGCAGCACGGTCAAAATTCCGGCAGATCATAATATCCACAGGTTTGAATCCCTCTTTAAAATAAGGACCGACGGGTGTAACGAAAACTATAAAGAGATATTCATTCGATGGCTTGACACCGATTTCTGCACCAAATCCTATCAGTAAAGGCCTGATATACAATGTTGCTCCGAATCCGTAAGGTGGAACATAATGCTTGTTGAGTTTTACGGCTGTAAATACCGCTTCCCTGAAAAGATCTTTCGGAACGGGCTCCATTTTAATGCCGATTGCAGTATCATGCATCCTTTGGGCATTATCGGCCCACCTGAAAATCCTTATATTATTGTCTTTTCCCCTGAAAGCTTTTAATCCTTCAAAAGCTTCCTGACCATAATGAAGACATGTTGCAGCCATATGCATTTCCAGATATTCAGATTCGGAAATCTGCAGATCACTCCAACTGCCGTTTCTGTAAATGCTGCGTACGTTATAATCGGTTTTAATATAACTGAAAGGTAAATTTTTCCAATCGAGGCTTTTCATAAGTTTGGGTTACTTATTAGTTTCCAAATGTAAATAATTTGAATCTTCCATACAATCTGTATAAGTTATAAAATGCACAATTTTAACGCTATTTTTATCAGGTAATAAAAATAAAAGAATAATTTTATAGTTTTAATAATAATTGATATCACAACCATGGAACATGACAAAAGCCTGATTATGGTCACATGGGATTTCACAGAAAAATCCATGTTTGCCCTGGAACATGCCGTCCAGATTTCCTCATTTTTACCATGTGAAATTGCTATTGTGCACATTGTAAAAAAAGACAGTGAAATTAATGAAGCGGAGAAAAAAATGGCTGAATCCATCCGGCCGAAATACACCGGGAAAGTCACTGATTTTAAATTTATTGCCAAAGCAGGTTCAATTTTTCATACCATTGCTGAAGTTGCTGCCGAAATCAATGCACTTATGGTTTTCATGGGAGCCCATGGCATCATGGGAATGCAAAAATTTCTGGGAAGCTGGGCTTTAAAAGTGGTCGCCAGCTCCAAAGCCCCGTTCATAGTTGTTCAGGAACCCCCACGAGGAGATTTGTTTGGTAAAATTGTCATACCTGTCAATTACAGAAGGGAAATAAAGGAATGTGTGATGTGGGCAAATTTCTTTTCCAAAAAGTTCAACACGAGCTTTGTCATTTACAAGTCCAAATACACCGACAAGAATTTACACAAAGGTGTTGACTCAAATGTATTGTTCATCACCAAATATTTTACAAACAAGGCAATTCACTATGAAATAGCCACTGCTGCTGGAGAACATGACTTTGGAAATGAAGTGGTCAGTTATGCAAAAAAAATTGAAAGCAATGCAATTATGCTGATGACAACGCGTGATATTGGTTTTGCCGATTATGTTCTGGGCCCGCAGGAACAATATATTATTTCAAACAGCGAGAAAATACCGGTGATAGCCATCAATCCGCGTCCGGCAAAACTGGGAGGAGGATTTAGTGCCAGCGGAGGATAGGAACAAGTTAATTAAAGGATGAAACTGGTATTTGCAACCAACAACACATTTAAATTTCAGGAAATTTTAGCGATTACAGGTGGCAAAATCAATCTGATCAATTTGTCTGACCTTGGTTTTACAGGAGACATACCGGAGGATTATCATTCACTTGAGGAAAATGCCACACAAAAAGCTTTTTTCATATATAATAAATACGGCTTCAATTGCTTTTCAGATGATACCGGACTGGAAATAGAGGCACTCAATAATGAACCGGGTGTTTTTTCGGCAAGGTATGCGGGTGCTCCGGGCAATTTTGAGGAAAATATTTTTAAGGTAATGAAAAAGCTGAAAGGTATCATGAACCGGAAAGCGCGTTTCCGTACCGTAATCGCACTGGTGGAACGGGGAAACCTGACCTTGTTCGATGGAGAGATCAGTGGAATGATTACGAAAGAACGCAGAGGTAATAATGGATTTGGATACGATCCGATATTTCAACCGGATGGTTATGACATAACGTTCGCCGAAATGGAACCTGCTGAAAAGAATAGAATCTCGCACCGGAAAGCTGCAATGCAAAAACTGGTGAAATATTTGAATGAAAACGGAAATTATAATATAAACGCTTGAGGATAAATACGTCCCTGTAATGTTTGAGTAAATGGGTTAACTGTTTTACATGAATAAATACCTGATATATTTTCTGACATACTGCTTAACGGTATATTCTTTTTATTTACCGGTTAATGCTCAGATACCCATCGGGGCATGGAGGGATCACCTGCCTTACAACAAAGCGAAAAAACTTGCCGGGATCGGGAATAAAATATTTTGCGCGACTGAAGACGGGAGTCTTTATTCATATGATAAAAAAGACAACAGCATTCAGAAATTTTCCAAGGTAAACGGACTTTCAGATGCAGATGTGTCAACCATCGGGAGTTCGGAAAGCCAGAATACACTTATTATCGGCTATTCAAACGGAAATCTGGACCTGGTAAGAAATGACAGTATTATTAATGTCCCGGATATTAAACGTAAATTTCTTGCGGGCGACAAAACAATATACAATATTCTGTTTCTGGGTCAATATGCATATCTGGCATGCGGTTTCGGAATAGTCGCATATGATTTAAACAAAAGAGAGATAAAAGACACTTATTTCTTTGGGGAAGGCGGTTCGCAAATCAAGGTATACGATATTACCTGTGACGGCCAATATTTATTTGCCGCAACAGAAAATGGGATCTATAAAGCCGATCTGAACGGACCCAACCTGGTGGATTACAATTCCTGGAACAGAATGTTGAATGTGCCGGTTTCAGATGCGGAATACCGGAATCTGGGTTTTGTCAACAACAAATTATTCAGTGTATACCATAATACGATTACAGGTTTTGATGAAATCATTACGATCGGATCAGATAACTGGGAAGTATGGACTCATTCCTTCCCTGATCAGTTTTCATATCTCGGTGTTCAAAACGGATACCTGGTCATTTGTTCCCTGCTATCCACAAAAGTTTACGATCAGCAGGAACAATTTGTAAGGGAAAACGTTACCTATTATGCGAAACATGCTTTGTACGACAAAGATCGTACACTCTGGTATGCAGATCCGGAAAGTGGTCTGGTCAGACTCAACGAAGCCGGGAATGGATTTGTCATTGTTCCGGATGGTCCTGCTTATCTCGGTATTGGCGACATTAAGATTCTTTCAGGGAAATTGTGGGCGGGCGGCGGAACAGAGGCTTCAAGATGGGCGGGTTATGGAGCATACTCATTTATAAACGAACAATGGTCGGATTATAATGAGAAAACGGAACCCGGACTTACCGGGTTTTTAAATATTTCAAAAATTGCCATTGATCCCGGGGATTCGGAACATGTGATTGGGGGATCTTATGGATATGGTCTGGCTGAATTTAAAAGCGGCATACTGATTGATATTATTGATGAAGAAGATGGTTACCTGCAACCGGTACCGGGATACGGACACGGATATGTACTGGTAAAAGGTGTGGATTTTGAAGCGAACGGAACACTGTGGGTATCTTTAACCTTTGCAGATGAACCTGTTTACAGGAGAAGTCCGGATGGCATTTGGTCGGTTACCGAACTGAATTATACCGGATTTGGCGTGGATACCCGCATTAACGGTATTCTGGCGGCATCAGGCGGATTGAAATGGCTCCTGATTGAAAGGAATGGATTACTGGTTTTCGAGGAGGAGCAGGGAAACGTCATAAAGGAAAGGTTTTTTACAGTGCAAAACCAGGCCGGCAATTTACTGGACAGGGTGTTTTGTATAGCGGAGGATAAGGAACAGAACATCTGGGTAGGTACAAACAAAGGTCCCGTAATATTCATGAATGGCCTGAATCTTTTTAGCGGGGAAAATATTACAGGGTACCAGCCCGAAATCCCAAGAAATGACGGAACGACATTCATTGACTTTTTATTGTCCACTGAAAAAATCAATTGCATAGCAGTTAACGGTGCGAACCAGAAGTGGCTGGCAACTGAAAAATCCGGAGCTTTTCTGGTTTCAGAAGATGGGAAAACCGAGATACATTATTTTAACGAGGAAAACAGTCCACTGTTTTCCAACAATGTGCAGACCATAGCTGTAAATGACCGGTCGGGTGAGGTCTTCTTCGGAACGGACAGGGGGATCATTTCGTTCAGGGGACGGGCAACGGAAGGTACGGAAGATTTCACCAACGTATATGCTTTTCCAAATCCCGTGAGAGAAAACTATACGGGAGATATTATCATAACGGGACTTATTCAGGATGTTTATGTAAAAATCACCGATATCAGCGGCAATTTGGTTTTTGAAACCAGGGCACTGGGAGGCCAGGCTGTCTGGGATGGTAATAATTTCAGCGGACAAAGGGTAAGTACGGGTGTATACCTTATTTTTTGCACCACAGAGGACGGAAGCATGACCCATGTTGCCAAATTGTTATTTATCCGGTGAATTACAGATGCAGGTACAAAAAGAATACATATGCTGATAAAAACCAGGGCGGTTGTGCTGCACCATATAAAGTACAGCGAATCAAGCATATTATTGTATTGTTATACAGAACAATATGGCAGGATGTCGTGTATCGTAAACCGCATAAAAACCAAAAATACAAAAGTCCCCGGCCATTTGTTTCAACCGCTTACCATCCTGAATATGGAGGTTTACTATAAAGTAAACCGTGGTATTCAACGGGTGAAAGAACTGTCTTGTTTGTTAACTTATTCAACGATTCCATATCAAACCGGTAAAAGTTGTATCGCCATTTTTGTTGCGGAAGTTCTTTACAAGACCCTGCATGAGGAAGAAAGCAATCCAGTGTTGTTTAATTTCCTTCTGAATATGTTGCAGGTTTTTGATATGAACACTGAAAACACGGCTAATTTTCATCTGATGTTTATGCTGCATTACTCAAGATTTCTGGGATTTTTTCCGGCAGGATTGCTGAATGATCATAAGCAGGCAGACAGTTCAGATTTGCAGATCTTTCTTACTTTGCCTGATGACGCAATGCACTCCGTAAAACAAATGCTTCAATGGCCGGACGTTCAGCTGGAAAAAATCAGGTTAAACAACAGGACCAGAACTCTTATTCTGGATCGGTTGATACAGTTTTATTCCATGCATATGGAAGGAACGTTCAAAATAAAATCAATACCGGTTTTAAAGGAAGTATTTCGATAAGTAATGTATCGAATCGGCCTGTATTTCAGAAGTAATTGAATAAATTATATACCGTTAATATTCGCCCCAGCTTTTAATGGTAATTTCTGCGATATCAATTGTGCAGATTGCCTGAAGAAATGCACTGGCAAGCCTGGCATTGGTTATGAGCGGTATATTATAGTCCACGGCGCTTCTTCTGATTGTATAATCATTGCTTAATTCTACTTTTGAAAGATCTTTGGGAATATTAATAACCAGGTCGATGATTCTATTCTTCAGATAATCCAGTGTGTTTGGCTTTTTATCTTCATCCGGCCAGTATAATGTTGTGCAGGGAATATTGTTCATTTCAAGAAATTGTGCTGTGCCACGTGTGGCAAAGAGATTAAAGCCTTTATCTGCAAGCAGTTTGCAACCGGGTATCAATTCTACTTTTGAGCGCATTGGTCCTGTTGATAAAAGAATGTTTTTCTTGGGATAGGTGTATCCGACTGAAAGCATAGCTTTAAGTATGGCCTCATAAAAGTTTTCTCCTATGCAACCCACTTCACCTGTCGATGCCATATCCACACCGAGAATAGGGTCAGCTTTATGCAGGCGTGAAAATGAGAACTGAGGTGCCTTGATGCCAATATAGTCCAGGTCAAATGCTGTTTTTTTCGGTTTTTCAACTTCTTTCCCGAGCATGACCTCGGTCGCAAGTTCTATTAAATTGACCTTTAAAACCTTGGAAACAAAGGGAAAACTTCTTGATGCGCGCAGGTTGCATTCAATTACCTTGATGTCATTGTCTTTTGCCAGAAATTGTATATTGAAGGGACCGGTAATGTTGAGCGCTTTGGCTATAAGTCGGGAAATGCGCTTGATTCGCCGCATGGTTTCAAAATATATTTTTTGTGCAGGAAAAATAATAGTCGCATCACCGGAATGCACACCGGCAAATTCAACATGTTCACTAATTGCATATGCAACCAGTTCTCCGGAATTTGCCACAGCATCGATTTCAACCTCTTTAGCCTGTTCAATAAATTCCGAAACAACCACAGGATATTGTTTTGATACTTTGGCTGCGAGACTTAAATAATGCTCCAGTTCATCCCTGTTGGAAACGACGTTCATGGCAGCGCCTGACAACACATATGACGGTCTTATAAGCACAGGGAAGCCCACATCATCCACAAAATCATTTATTTCACGTATGGTTGAAAGTTCTTTCCACTTGGGCTGATCGATCTTTAATTCATCGCACAACAAGGAAAATTTATGCCGGTCCTCGGCATTGTCAATAGACACGGGTGAAGTCCCCAGTACTTTTACATGCTGACTGTAAAGCCTCATGGCCAGATTGTTCGGAATTTGTCCACCCATTGAAAGCACAACACCGAAGGGTTGTTCAAGTTCAATAATATCCATGACTCTTTCAAAAGAAAGCTCATCAAAATAGAGCCTTTCACAAACATCATAATCCGTACTGACGGTTTCCGGATTGTAGTTTATCATGACAGACCGGAAACCTTCTTTATTGATGGTGTTTAAGGCATTTACACTGCACCAGTCAAATTCAACGCTGCTTCCGATTCGATAGGCTCCGGAACCTAGTACGATAACCGATTTGTTGTTGTCATTGTATTCAATATCGTGTGCCGATCCGCTATAGGTAAGATAAAGATAATTTGTACGGGCGGGGTATTCAGCTGCAAGAGTATCTATTTGCTTTACCCAGGGGACAACAGCAACCTTCCGGCGATAATCCCTTATTTTAAGCATGGCTTCATGCATATGGGTGCCGGCATCCTTAAAAATGCACCGTGCAATCTGAAAATCTGAAAATCCCGAGACTTTTGCGGATTTTAACAAATCATAAGGAATTTGTTCAGGAATGTCAAAAGCTTCCAGATCATTTTTAAGCCTGATTATATTTTGCAATTTATAGAGAAACCAGGGATCGATCCGGGTAAGTTCAAATAAGCGGTTCACGGTGTAACCTTTTAATAAGGCTTCAGCTATTACCAATAAACGCATGTCGGTTGGCTCAGATAATTCTTTTTCCACATCGTCAAATACCAGATCACGGTTGTTCACAAATCCGTGCATGCCCTGACCGATCATGCGGATGCCTTTCTGAATGGCTTCTTCAAAAGTACGGCCAATAGCCATTACTTCACCAACACTTTTCATACTGCTGCCAATTAGCTTGGACACGCCGATAAACTTGTTCAGATCCCATCGGGGAAGTTTACAAACGATGTAATCCAGTGCAGGTTCAAAAAAAGCCGAAGTAGATTTTGTAATTGAATTTTTTATTTCGTGCAGTCCGTATCCGAGTGCCAGTTTTGCGGCAACAAAAGCAAGCGGATAACCTGTTGCTTTGGATGCAAGTGCACTTGAACGGGATAATCTGGCGTTTACTTCAATTACGCGATAATCCTCGGACTGGGGATCAAGTGCGTATTGGATGTTGCATTCACCAATAATGCCAAGGTGTCTGATGATCCTGATAGCCAGTTGCCTCAAATAATGATATTCGGAATTGGTGAGGGTTTGGGAAGGGGCTACAACAATACTTTCCCCGGTGTGGATGCCAAGGGGATCAAAATTTTCCATGTTACAAACCGTAATACAATTGTCATAACAGTCGCGTACCACTTCATATTCAACTTCTTTCCATCCTTTTAATGATTTTTCAACAAGAATTTGCGGTGAATGGGAAAAGGCCTTTTCAGCCATCTTTCCAAGCTCGTTTTCATTGTTGCAAAATCCGCTTCCCTGTCCGCCCAGCGCATAGGCTGCCCTGATAATAACCGGATATCCCAGCTTCTCTGCCGCAATGACTGCATCATCAATATTTGTAACGGCTTCACTCTGAATTGAATTTACATGAATTTCATTGAGCTTTTTTACGAAAAGATCACGGTCTTCAGTATCCAGAATACTTTGAACAGGAGTTCCAAGCACCCTTACATGGTATTTATCGAGTACCCCCGATTTGTATAATTCAATTCCGCAGTTTAAGGCGGTCTGACCTCCAAAGGACAGCAAAATTCCGTCAGGGGATTCTTTTCTTATTATTTTTTCAACAAAATAGGGTGTGACAGGAAGAAAGTAAATTATATCTGCTATTCCCTCGGAGGTCTGAACAGTGGCAATATTTGGGTTGATCAATATTGTTCTGATGCCTTCTTCTCTTAAAGCTTTCAGTGCTTGTGAGCCTGAATAGTCGAATTCACCGGCCTCTCCGATTTTCAAAGCACCGGATCCCAGTAATATCACCTTACTAATGGTTTTATCCATTTTTTGTTGACGCACTGAAAAATAAGTTCTAATATTGGGCTAAAAGTACAAATATTTTTAAATTCATATTGTATATATATAAAGAAATGCATATTTTTGCATAACAAATGAATAACTATACACCATGGGAAACAGAACAGAAAGGCTTTTGGCCATAAGGAACATCATTTCTTCACAGAAAGTATCAAATCAGGAAGAATTACTTGAACTGCTCGAAAAAAAGGGCTTGAATTATACACAGGCCACTTTGTCAAGGGATCTTAAATTTCTTAAAGTAAATAAGATTTCAGACCGCGGGAGGGGATATATATATGAACTGCCTGACCAGCATCACCTGCCCGGACAGGAACTGGCTGAAACTTACGCAGCGCAGGGATTTGTTTCAATTCAATTTGCCAATAAACTGGGAGTAATTAAAACGCTGCCCGGATACGCACCCAGTATTGCATCGCTGATCGACAAAGCCAACCCGTTTGAAATCGTGGGAACACTTGCTGGTGATGATACCATCCTGATCATTCCGCACGACAATGTATCGGAAAAAGATGTAATCAATACCTTAATTATGATTTTACCGGAACTGAAGGATAAAATATAGTAATATTATTATGAAAAGCAGAGGGAAAGTTGTTCTCGCATACAGTGGAGGCCTGGATACTTCGGTAATACTGAAATGGCTTATCGACGGTGGTTATGAGGTAATTGCATATGTCGCAGATGTGGGACAGGATGATGACTTTGGCGATGTTGAACGAAAAGCAATGAAGATAGGGGCTTCAAAGGTGTTTGTCAAAGACCTGAAGAAGGAATTTGTGACAGATTACATTTTCATTGCTTTAAAAGCCAACGCGATATATGAGAATCGCTACCTGCTTGGCACGGCACTTGCCCGGCCGCTGATTGCAAAATACCAGATTGAAATTGCCGCTCAGGAAGACGCTGAATACGTTTCCCACGGCGCAACGGGGAAGGGTAATGACCAGGTACGATTTGAATTGTCATACTACGCATTAAATCCAAAAATAAAAGTTCTGGCACCCTGGAAGACAAGGGAATTCCTTGAACAATTCAAGGGAAGGACGGATATGCTGAACTATGTGAAAAAGCACAATATACCTGTGAAGGCTACCATTTCAAAACCTTACAGTGAAGATGACAATCTCATGCATATCAGTCATGAAGCCGGAGTTCTGGAAGATCCTGGCTATAAGGCAGATTTAAGCATGCTAACGAAGATGAAGGCTCCACAAAATGCACCTGATGTGGAAACCAATATTGAGATACATTTTAAAAACGGAATTCCTGTAAAAATCATAAACACTTCAACAAAAAATATTTATACAGATCCTCTTAAACTTTTTATTCATTTAAACGAAATAGGAGGAGAAAATGGTATCGGATTGCTTGATATGGTCGAAAACAGATTTGTTGGCGTAAAATCAAGGGGAGTATATGAAACACCGGCAGGAACCATACTTTTAAAAGCACATATGGATATCGAAGGTATTGCTATGGACCGGGAGGTTATGCGTTTAAGAAACATGCTTTCACCTGTTTTTTCCGAGATCGTGTACAATGGATTCTGGTTCAGTCCGGAAATGGATTTCTTACGTGCAGCAATTGACAGGAGCCAGGAATTGATTGACGGAACGGTGTACATTACACTTTATAAAGGAAACGTGATCATTAACGGCCGTGAATCTCCAAGTTCACTTTATGATAAAGAACTGTCAAGCATGGATATAGAGGGAGGTTTTGATCAAAAAGATAGTGCAGGGTTTATTAAAATAAATGCTATCAGACTCATGGCTCATCATGCTATAACAAAAAGACAAAATAAATAATACTAAAATATTATAAATCAGATAAATAAAATTTTCATTAAAAAAACCCTTCCGGAAGCAGGAAAATATAATTTTTTATGAACCCTCCATGTTTTGCAGACACAACTTAGCGAAGCGATCTCATGAACAAAGTGAGTAAACAAGCATGAACTTAGCGAGCGCAGTGAGGGATCTCATGAAATAATATAATTTGCAGACATGGAGG
>JAFGRC010000145.1 GCA_016935355.1 Bacteroidales bacterium | reverse complement strand
GTATTACAATTTGCATCGTTCGTATTGGCAACAGGGAATTATTTGAAATTGATAATGAATCAAGGCTGTTTTCAACAGGACGGAATGCGAATTTTCAGGAATCTTTACTTTGGTTTAATTGAATCAAAACGTAAACGGATCTTTCCCGTTCCATTTCCCTCCATTGGCAAGCACAGTATACCATGCATCATGTGCCAGAGTCTCAAAAATTGTGAATTCGTTGAAAGAAATTATTTCACGGTCATCCACATACTGGCGTTCTTTTGCCAGTTCGTTTATCTGAGGTATTACAGGAATATTGGTTGTCCTTCTTCCTGTGACCCCCGGACCAAAGACAGTGATTCCGGGTTTGGGTCCAAGGCCAAGGCTTGCTGTATATGCGCTTTCCCTGTCGTGCGGATTATGAACCTGGTGAAATCCGAGTTGTGTTACATAACTGATTCCTACCGGATTCAATCCCATTTTATAATCGAGCAGTTCAGAGGCTGCATCGATATATTTCTGTTCACCTGTCAGGCTCCACATAAGCATTGAAGCAGTTGCAAAATGATTCTGCCTTACATTGTGCCCCCAACCGCCTTTGTCAGGAGTATTCCCCACCGGAAAGGCACGCTTTCTCAATTCTGCCATGTTGGCTTCAGAGGCATCCTTTAATGCAGACTTGAAAAATGATACGATTTCAGGATCCGTTGGAATATCTTTCGCCACAATATACGAAAAGATATATGCCGGATTATCAAAAAGACTATCGTTTAGCGAATACCCTACCGTTCCGAAAAGATTGTTCTTGAGTTCGCCGGCTATCGTGTACAGTTCCTTTACTTTCTGATGATCAAGTTCATCACGTGTCAGCAGGTATCTCTGAAGATGGTAGTACAGCTTTTCCGGATCGGCCATTGCTGAGGAACCAAAGGCAAAAGCCTTTTCAGCCCTGATCATGAGTTGCTTTGACTTCTCCGGATTGTACGGTTTTATAATTCTTGCAAGATGGAGGAAAAGGCCGGCAGCAGGACATGTAGCCCTGTTATCAATCCTTACTGTCCCGTATTTTTTGTCATCAAGATCCATAGGAGCAGCAAAAGGATCGGGATATCCCTTGGTTTCGGTACCGAAATGGATACTGCCATCCTCATTCTGGAGGTATTCCCAGATTAGTGTTCCCCAGGCGGCTTCATCAATTATATCGGGGATCCTGTTTATTTTGTTGACGATATTGTACTCCGGGTCAAAATCACCCGGGATGTCAAACTGCCCGTCATAGAACATTTGCGGGAATGCCTCATAGGCCATCAGGTTTACCATAGGGTTTGAGATATGGTAAGCCCTTCGGTCAGCATCACCTGCATCGTGGTATCCTCCATAGCACTTAAATGTTGGTTCATTGCCCTGTACCACAATGTTGGCTTCTCCAATGGGTCCGTCCACGTCATAGACTATCGTATGGCATGCATGTTTACGGATATCCGGGCTGTCGATCGGGCACCCGCATCGCTGATAGAATTGTCCGCGGAAGGTTATATAGGCTGCTCTTTTCATGAATTCGCCGCCCACGCCGAAGGGATAGGAGCAGCCATATCCTTTCACAGCTATTTTATAGGGACCCCCTTCCGGCACTCTGGAAAGATCTATACGGTAAACGACTCCGCCCGACGTGCTGTCCATTCCTTTTTCTTCCAGCATTCCTGTGGTGATTTTTTTCCCTGTGGCCTGGTTAAAGACCTCCCAGGCAGGAAGCGGACCATCAATTTTTCTGCTTCCTCCTGTTCCAAGCCAGATAGTGAAATTTGCATACCGAACCTTTGAAAGGGCGCTGTAGGCAGCCTGGTTTGTTTTAATAGACTCACAGAACATCGTCCGGGATTCGAATTTGAATTTTCTGCTCCCGTACGGGGTTATCAGCTCATATTTCCGGCCTTCAACCAGATCCGTTGTCTGAAGATAAATGTGATGATCGCACAAATCAGCTTTTGTAGAGTAACGGGAAATTGACTTACATGGCTGGCCGTTAATTTTCCATTCCGATAAATTACTGATGTCAACCTCGGTCAGATTAAGTGTATCGCTTGTAAAAAATACTGCCAGTACATCTTTTGAGGCTGACCTGATCTCCTGAAGAGTCAGCTTTGCTTCAGCATTAAGAGTGGCAAATATCATTGATACTATTGCGAACACCCGGAAACTGTTCCTTTTCACGAAACCTCTTTGATCATCCTTCATTGTTAAGATTAATATTAAGAACACAACGTACCGAAATTCCTGCATGCATATTTACCAGTCGATATACGAGGGACAAACCATTCATGCCGGTCATAAATGTATAATTAATATTTGACTTTGGAATATTGCTGCTTTATTGCGAACACGAAGCTGCAAAGCCGGTGATACTGATCAACCCTCTCTACAGTAAATTGACTCCCCGGAAATTAAGTTAATATTATGATGTATAGATAAATAACTAAATGTTGATTTTCCGGCGGAATGTGGTCCGGGCTGTCCACCTGAGCCAATTGTATGGATTTTTCTTTTTTATAGTCAAATATTCTGTAAAAAAACCTGTTATTCAAAGATATGCTCTTTTTCAATAAGTTAACCCTAAATTACTTTAAGATTCCCCTCATCACCCGGGAGCGTAGGGATATCATATTAGTTCACTCGCAGCTCAACTATTTTTTTTCTCCTTTGCGAGGAACGGAGAGATCATATCAAGGGGAACGGGGAAAATGATTGTGGAGCTGTGTTCTGATGCTACTTCAGTGAGTGTCTGAAGAAATCGCAACTGCAGTGTTGCCGGATTTGTGCTTATTATATTGGCTGCGTCAGCTAACCGCTGGCTTGCCTG
>JAFGRC010000144.1 GCA_016935355.1 Bacteroidales bacterium | reverse complement strand
TTCACAGTGAATTTGGAAAATGCAAAACCCAAAGGTCAAGACAAACAGCACATATTCTGATGTTTTACGGATTTATCCTGCTGCTGGCGGTAACCGCATATGCCATTGTTGCCACGTTGACACATGATTATCCGCTCAAATTTACCAACCCGTTCAAGATCATTGGAAATGTTGCAGGTTTGATGCTGGTGGCCGGACTTGCCATGATGATCTGGAGCCGTCTGTTCAACAAAAAAGAATTCGGCAACAGCGGATATGCCGACTGGCTCCTGCTGGTCTCCCTGCTGTTGCTGACGTTATCGGGACTTATTGTGGAACTGGCACGATTCCAGAACTGGCATTTTGCCTACCACCTGTATTTCTTCCATCTTGTGTGCGTGTGGTTCGTCATCATGTACCTGCCCTACACCAAATTCGGACATCTGGTATATCGCACACTGGCCATGACACATGCCATTGCAACCGGAAGGATCTGATTCCGGTTTACCAACCAGAGTTTGCCACTGTAAAAGGCAATGCTCTGGCAGTAAGGAACAGGGGGATGAGCATCATTTTGCAGGATCAGGAACGGAGGGTCTTCCGGATCCACAGGCATCCGATATATTGCGTACAAGTTGGATATGTTAATTAATATGCTTAAATTGATAATATAATTTGTTATGTATCAGGAAAACCATGTCTTTACAAATCTTTACAATAAGGATTGGCATTAACCGGTGTTATGTGGTGAGGGATGAGGGGACCATTTTAATTGATGCCGGTTACCCGAACAGAATAAATGTGTTCAGGAGAGCATTCAGGAAAATGCAGATAGATCCGGGTGAGATCAGACTTATTGTTCTTACCCACGGTCATTTTGATCATATTGGGTGTGCAAAAGACCTGAAAGCGCTTACAGGAGCCAGGATTGCCATGCATGAAAAGGATTTAATGTATCTGGAAGCTTCACGTTTCACGGCTCCGCCCGGAGTAAATTTGTGGGGGAAATTGATGCATAAGTTATTATTTCCGTTTTTAAACAGAGCTTCCTCCAAAGTCCCCACGGAAAAAGTTGATATTGTCCTGAACGACGAAGACTATCCGCTGGATGAATTTGGTGTAAAGGGTAAGATTGTCCATACTCCGGGACATACACCAGGTTCGGTAAGTGTGCTGTTGGATACGGGGGAGGCTTTTCTTGGGTGCATGGCGCATAATGGTTTTCCGTTCCGGTTAAGACCGGGATTGCCCATATTCGCTGAAGATATTGAACAGATCAAAGAATGCTGGAAGCGTGTCCTTCAGCAAGGAGTAAAAATGATTTATCCGGGGCATGGACCCTCCTTTTCTGTAAAGGTTATGGAAAAAGTACTGAGAAAAGAAAAAGTGCTTAGAAACGAAAAAATCCTGAGAAAATAACGCCGGTACAACCGCTGTTTTTATTGTAAGCTGACCACATCAATGCCCGGTGGGATTCCCTGGGGAAATCTTGCGAACTTTTTCAATTCTTCATAGGGCATTCTTTTGGTATTGTACTGAACGGTGTTAACATTGCTGGCTGCTGCATAAATTGTTGCAATGAGATTAACAGGTACGGAAAACGCAAAATAGTATCCGTGAAATGGCATGTAGGACCCTTCAGCTGTGTTCCAGACCGGGAACAGGGTAAATACGAGCGAAAAGATCGGAATAGCCCAATTATACACTTTTTTTGGCTGGGCATATCTTATTTTATAGTTTTTGATGCTTGATAACGGAACCTGGACGGTCTTTTTCATTGAATTGCTGTCGGTCAATACAATCAACCGTTCCATTCCCGCTTCTATCAACTCTCCCCTAATTGTGCGGCCGGTAACTCTATTGACCATAATGTACGATCCGTATTGGTTCCTGTCAATATCGCCCAGTTTAGGCAAGTACTCCTGAGATGAACAGCTGCAAAAAAAACAGGATGCCAATAATCCTTTTATTATCAAGCTATTTTTCATATTGTGAATAAATGTCCGCATCAACTTTTGAGTTCCAGAATATTTCTTCCATTGTTGATTCATAACGCGCATAGTTTTTTGCCTCAACATTCAGGTATTTTTTGGGTTTTTTGATCATCTGGTTCAGTTTAAGCAGGTTTTTGTCCTTTATCCATTCATTCCGCATCCATTCAAGATAATATCCCTTTGAGCAAAGGAACAATTCATAATCCTGATTTTCCGCCGGAAGGTTAAAATTGAACTTGTATGCACTGCCAGGCATAGAAATCAGGTACCTGTCCGGTGCATTGATTTGAGAAAGTGCCCCGGGATCGATCTTTTGGTTGCTTATAATTTCAGCCGGCCTGATTTCTTCCGGCATGACTTTCACCTTGATATTGGTCAAAGCCAGGTAGTCTATTTTCCAAAGACCTTTATTGATGACAAGCTTTAGTTTCAATCCGGCGCCTGATGCAGCATTTGTCAGCGGCAGGATCTGATGGTTGAATGCAATGGGGCCTATTTCATAAAATCCTCCCTGCAGGACCCATATTTCATCCTTCTCATTCCATGCATAAACATCAATATTGCCCAGTTCCTTTTTCAGGCCGTTTTTCAACATTTCCATGGTCTGCGGGCTTGTTTCAACTTTGGCAAGGATGTCGCCCACTTCATCACCCATGTAACCCAGTGCGCTGTAAATAAAATAAGTTGTCATCAGGCTTTGCCGGAAACTGATAACGAGTCCGAGGTCGCCGGGATCACTGATATTCTCAAAATCAAGGTATATTTCCTCCTTGCTGCTTAAATTCTTTCTGTCAGCAGCGCTGATCCTTTCGATTCTGTCTGCATGGTTCAGCAACGATGTGATATCTCCTTCCGGTCCCGTTACCCTGTGAACCTTATAATTGCCCGAACAGAGGTAAAAATCATCGGAAGGGGACTGGTATACTTTTTCATTTTCCTTTCTTGGGAATGCCAGCAGTTGTACATCATTTACACAATGTGTTTCCAGTGCATCATTTTTCATGGTGACTGAAAATGTACCGCCGGTGGTTTGCTGATTGTTCAATGCATCAATATCGGATTGTTCCATTGAAGGGGTGATGGCATTTGAGAATCCTTCGGCATCCGCATATTGAACGGGAACGGTTTCGTCAAGATAGAAGGTGGGGCAGGATCCATAGCAGGCTTTGGGATGCCTCACGCAATAGACTCCCAACGCAATATCCGCTGCTGCCAGAATACCCAACAGGGCAATCCTTCCTTCTTCGCTAACAGTAAGTTTTGCGTTCGTTTCAAATATGGCAACGCTGTCAATGGGGATTGTAATGAACCCCTCATAGATCAGTCTGCGGTTGTAATTATACCGGTTTCCGTTTCCTGAAAGCAGATCATGAATGGAATCAACCTGCCATGTGTCCGTGAGAATGCATACGTCGCCGTTGCGAAGATGGGCTTTTAAAAAAGGTTTTGTCAGCAGATTGTTTGAATTATGCAGAAGCAAATTGGTATCACTGTAATTGGACCGGAAATAATAGGTTCTGCATGCCTGGAAAAGCGCTATATACATAAAGAGGGAAGCAAGTATAAAGACCGGCCAGAGGTTTTTATGATTAATCATGGATGTACATTTTAGATTGCCAGCATTGTTTTAAACCAGCCTTAAAACCCAATCCAATAATACCTTTGTAAATGCCCGGTCAATTTTGTGACATAAATTACTGCATTTTCAATTAATCTCCAATAAGATGACTTTTTTTTCCTGATATTCCGTGCAATTTTTTTCAGGACCCTCGATGATTGCTGAGGCCATATCAGTTAATCTTTTTCCTGAAATAAGTACCTGGATTGGGACTGAACATCATTTATAACCTGATCAAACAAAAGTTACATGGATCTATTGCCTGTGAAAGTGATCCGGGGAAAGGTGTGCTTTTTACCATTGAGGTGCCGGTGAAATGAGAAAGAAGCGATGTATAATTGGGTAGAAAAGTAATGTGCTAACATGAACTGTGATCCTGCAAATGCTGCCCTGACTTAAATCAGATTGGGTAAGCACAAAAAGTAACTGACGGGCAGACTGTCAAAACTCTGTACGGCACTATGGATAAACAAACAATCCAATGTTTATTAATTGACTAAATTAATGGATATTTAGTCAACTATTTAGCGATATTATGATAAAAAATTAAAAGAGAATTACAGGATAGGATATTAAAAAAGCTTAAACCTAACAAGGTTGTCATCATTACTGGCTTGATATGTTTAAATGGTTATAATGCGGATGTATGGAATGTCCTTGCAGAAAAAAAGCCGGGCGTTCGCCAGTTGTTTTTTTAAAATTTTCGTTGATACTCTGAAGGGTTATCACACAATCAAAAAAGCCGGGTATTGACCCGGCTTTTTCAGTGCGTATTGATAATTTATTCGCTACTTACACGGTTTCCCGGTCCGTACAGGTGTCTGCCTTCAGCGGCGGGACCACGACCCTGACCATACCTGAGGCCCTGGCCGTACCCAGGCTTGCTTTCATTTTCCCTGATCCATGCAAGACCGTTACGGTTACCGGTTCCATCCAGCTTTCGTCCGTCTTCGTAATTATCGCAAATACCGTTGTTATCGTTATCCACGAAATCTTCACATTGTTCAGTGCCAATGCCCTGTCCGGCACCACGGCCGTTACCGGCGGGTGTCTGTGCGCTTGTTACTGCTACCATGGCTGCAAGAGCCAATCCGACTAAAAAAAGTTTTGTTTTCATAACCCATAAAATTTAAAAATTAACTAAATCTATTTACTGATTGCCTGTCTGGCTCTGGAACCAGGGGCCGCGACGACCCTGAGGACGACCGCTTCCCTGAGGTCCCATGCGGTAATCGTTGACAAAAAATTCCTCAAACATACTGTTCAGCTCCCGTGTCTGGTCTTCCGAACATATTTCCTTGATATCCAGATAATACCTGTAGGTATAATGCTTCAGTCTGGAATGTAACGTGCCGATCGAATCGGACAACGACTCAAGTTTTGCCGGATCAGGTTCCTCCAGCCGCATCTCATCCAGCATACTGATCCTGCATTCAATGAGTCGCTGATTGATGGATCTGGCCTGCTGACGGAAATCCGTACTGAATCCCCTGAACGCATTCATCTGCTGCGGTGTAAATTCAAGCAGTTCACGGAAATAACGATCCGAAAAAGCCTGGGCATCCCCTTCCAGCTGTCCGGTTGTTCCAACTGCCTGTTCCTGGTTTGACTGACGCACATGATACCAGATGGTCGCAAAAGTTGCTATGTTCATAGCCGCAAGCACGATCACTGCATAAATCAAAAGCCTGGTATTGTTCCTTTTTTTCATCTTTTTCATTTTTATTCGTTCATTAAGACCGGTAAGGATTCCATGGCTGCATCATCCAGGTACACCAGCTCTTCCGGTATTTGTCCGTATGCCTGCCCGGTATTGTACAGACTGCCGGCCATTACACCGATGAAGATGGCTGCTGTGACTGAAACCGTAACAAGAAAAGGCTGCCAGACCCTGCTGAAAACATTTCCTTTTTGAGCGACTGCGGGTACTTCTTCCAGTGCTTCAATTTTTGCCATTACCCTGGTTGCTAAAAAAGGATTTGGCTCAAGCTGCCTTTCTTCATGCATTACCTTTTCTGCAAGCAGAAAAGTCGAGTAGTACGTCCTGCAATCCGCACATCCGTTAAGATGCGCCTTCATGACCTGTATCATATCTTCCGGCAGGCTTCCGTTCAGATATGCATCCAGATTTTCTTTACATGTTTTGCAGTTCATTTTCATTTGATTTTATAGATTAGAAACAAAACTTTTCATTTTCCTACGGGTACTGTATATTTTTTTTAAAATATCCCCCGAGTTTTTTTTGCAGGTTGGCTTTTGCCCGCTGGATCAGAGATTCAACAGCGCCTTCTGTGGTATCCAGGATTTCGGCGATCTCCTTTTGCGAAAGGTTGTCGTACTTGCTCAGGATAAAAGCTGTTTTTTGTTTATCGGGCAGTCCGTCCAGAGCACTCTGTATCAACTTCTTCTGTTCCGTGCTGATCAGGATTTGTTCAGGATTTTCCAAATCCGCATCCGGCAGTGAGATCCCGGCAGAATTATCTTTTCCAAAAATAGCGTCAAACCGGAAGACCGGTTTCTTGTTGCTCCTGAGAAAATTCAGGGATGCGTTCACTGCAATTCTGAATAACCAGGTGGATAATGCCGACCGTTGCCTGAATGATGAAAGATGCTGGTATGCGCTGACAAAAACATCCTGCGTGATCTCATTCGCATCTTCCTCATTATGAACATATCCCATGCAGGTTCTGAAGATCATCTGCTGGTATTTTTCGACCAGCAGCCTGAAATCTTTGCGGTTACCTGATAATATGCTGTTTATGATCTCATTGTCGGTCATCAGCATCGATCGAAAAATAAAACTGTTATATTATGAAGAATTTATCAATTCATTTATGTAACAGGTGTTTTTTTAAACAAACTTTAATCACTTCCCGTATAAACCACCTATAAACCAGTATTATTTTTAAGCTGCATATTTACAAAAGTTTATAAGACATTAAAAGACAATATCCGATCTTTTTTATGGTTATACAAATACATATTTTAAAATATGATTAAACCTTTCCGGATATATCGCATCAAAGACATAATGATAAACAGGTTGGAACAATGATGAGACTGAAGCAAAACATAGTGATCACGGAAACCGGATTTGTTTTTGATTCCGATACCGGTGATTCATACTCAACCAATCCAGTGGGACTGGAACTGCTTGAAAAACTGAAGGCCAATGTGGACATGGATGAGATCACAGCACAAATTACCGGAAGATACGATGTGGAACCCCTTCAGTTCCAAAGGTACTTCGATGATTTTGTAATCATGCTCCGGCATTTCAATTTATTGGAGGATACTGAATAACCGGCACCATGGGGAAAGATCGTCTTACAATTGCAGTAACAGGACTGAACAATACGGACAATCCCGGCCCCGGAGTCCCTGTGGTGCGGGGCATCCGGGAATCAAAGGATATAGATACCCGGATCATTGGTATGGCCTATGAAAATCTTGAACCGGGTATTTATATGCAGGATGTGGCTGACAAAGCCTATAAGATCCCTTATCCATCGGCAGGTACCGATCTGTTTATGGACCGGATACGGGATATCCATGCGCGGGAAAAGATCGATCTCATTATTCCGAATCTGGATGCGGAACTGTTTACTTTCATCAGATTGTCGAAACAGTTGTCCGCCATGGGCATCAGAACATTCCTTCCGACCATTGAACAATTTGAAGAACGCCATAAGGGCAACCTGCCTGAATTTGGAGAAAAATACAACATCAAAGTACCCAAAAGCATTTCAATTCAAAGTGAAGCGGATGTAGAGTCCATTGGTGAAAAATTTGATTACCCTGTTTTTGTAAAGGGCAAGTTTTATGATGCATATTATGCCTATAATCCGGATCAGGTATATACCCATTTCAGCAAGATCAGTGCCAGATGGGGATTACCGGTAATCGTTCAGCAATATATCAAGGGGACGGAAGTAAATGTGGTAGCCCTGGGTGACGGTAACGGGAATACCGTTGCTGCCGTTCCGATGCGGAAGCAATATATTACGGATAAAGGGAAAGCCTGGGGAGGCATAACGCTTTCGGATACGCGGATGCTTGATATCACACGCCAGCTGATCAGGGATACCAGGTGGCGCGGAGGGATGGAACTGGAGATGATCAAAACGGCAGCCGGTGAATATTACATGATTGAGATCAACCCGAGAATACCGGCCTGGGTATACCTTGCGGTCGGTGCAGGTCAGAATATCCCGGAAGCGCTGGTGAAACTTGCACTCGGAATGGATGTGAGACCTTACGAAACATATGAGGTGGGAAAGATGTTCATAAGGTACTCCTACGATCTCATTTGCAACCTGCAGCAGTTTCAGCAGTTTTCGATGGACGGGGAGCTTTAAAAGTTCAATGTCTTAAAGAGGGGAATTTTGAAGGTTGAGTTTTAAGAGAAGGAGCATTACGAGAGGGAGCAATAATTCCGGTAACTTTATTAAACTTTATAATATAATTGACATCCTGAGTCTTATGCAATAAGGACCGGGGGAAAAGAAAAAGTTAAAAGAATGACCAGGAAAATAAAACAGGTAACATGGAAAAACTGAAATTCGAGCGACCGGTAATCAGCAAAATAAATGCCGGGGTTCCGGATAAATTCGGGATGCGGACCTTTATTAATCCGGTTACGCAGATCGATGGCATCCCGGTAAAAGATATCATTGATCAATATGGATCACCGGTTTATGTGATATCGGAAAAAACTTTGAGGTCTGTCTATCAGGAGGCCCTGCATGCTTTTACGACCCGGTATCCGAAAGTACAGTTTGCATGGTCCTATAAAACCAATTACCTCAATGCAGTCTGCAGGATATACCACCAGGAAGGATCATGGGCTGAAGTGGTATCGGGCTTTGAGTACAACAAAGCCATCGATAATGGTGTGCCGGGCAACAAGATCATTTTTAACGGTCCGGATAAATCTGCCGGAGATCTGAAGAAAGCCATTGAAAACGGTTCCCTGATCCACATTGATCATTTTGATGAGTTGTATGACTGCATTCAGGTCGCGAAAGACGCAGGCAAAAAGGCAAAAATCGCCATACGGGTGAATATGGATACCGGAATATATCCGCAGTGGGACCGTTTCGGATGCAATTACGAGAATGGTGAAGCATGGGATGCCATTAATAAGATCATGCCCGATGAAAGCCTTGAACTGACAGGTCTCCATACCCATATCGGAACGTATATCATGACTCCGGCGGCATATGCCGTGGCGACTTCCAAGCTTGCACAACTGGCAGTGCGGATTGAAAAGAAATACAGCCATCACATCAGATACATCGACCTTGGCGGGGGATTTGCATCCAAAAACACACTCAAGGGAGCTTACCTGCCCGGTACCGATACCTGTCCCTCCTTCGATGACTATGCAGAAGCCATAACAGGTGCCCTGAACAATTCCGATATTGAATACGGACACATGCCTGCCTTGTTCCTGGAAACAGGCCGGGCGCTGATAGATGATGCCGGTTATTTACTGGGGACCGTCCTGGCAAATAAACGGCTGGCAAACGGCAGAAGGTCGCTGATTATTGATATCGGGGTCAACCTGCTTTTTACTTCATTCTGGTATGAGCACAATATCGCACCTGCGCAGTACCATCAGAATGACTATGAAGATACGACCATTTACGGTCCCCTTTGCATGAACATTGACGTGATCCGGGCCGCGATCATGTTTCCTTCGCTTAACAAAGGCGACCACGTCGTAATCAGCCGCATCGGAGCCTATAACATGACCCAGTGGCTGCAGTTCATAACGTACAGGCCAAGGGTGGTGCTGATCAATATGAAAGGTGAGGTTGAAGTGATCCGCGAACAGGAAACAAATGAAACCATGAACATGCTGGATGTGGTCCCGAAACACCTGAAAAGAAGTTAAGAATTAGGAGTGAACAGGTTAATTATAAATTATCAATTGGTTGTGATTTTATTTACTTCCCATAAAGGGGAGGTGGCATAAGGCCGGAGGAAATTAAAGCATAAACAAATAGATATTAGGATGGCGGATAGGCTGAAAATAAAAAAATATCTTAAAAAAGAAAACACACGGCTGTTCTTCAGCGGCATCATCAACAGCTATTCGCAGATCTTTTTCTCGACAAACAGGCTGTTTGCTGCGATCGTGCTGGTGGTTACATTTTTCGATGTGTATGCCGGACTGTACGGATTACTGGCCGTACTCACAACACAGGTCTGCGCTTATGCTTTGAATTTTGATAAAAACATTGTAGCCAGGGGACTGTATGGCTTTAACAGTCTGCTCGTAGCACTGGGACTGGGCATTTATTTTGAGGCAAGTCCATACCTGTTTCTTATTGTCGTGCTGGCAGCCTTGCTTACATTGTTCATCAGTGTGATGCTCCAGGGCGTGCTGGGGAAATATGCCCTGCCTTACCTGAGTTTGCCCTTTATCCTGGCCTTCTGGATCTTTTTTCTGGCCTCATGGAATTTTCCTGCCCTCGGGATCAGTGAAAGGGGGATTTACACGTTCAACGATCTGTATACCATTGGCGGAGATACGCTTGTGAGAATATACGAATGGTTTAACGGCATCACCGTTGTAAGTTCGGTTAAGGTATACTTCATCTCATTATCTGCAATATTGTTTCAATATAATGTACTGTCGGGCATTATACTTGCAATGGGATTGCTGATTTTTTCACGCATCGCGTTCACGTTGTCACTGCTTGGATTTTACACGGCATACCTGTTTTACATGCTGGTCGGTGCGAGCATTACGGAAGCCGATTATAGTTACATCGGTTTCAATTATATACTCACTGCAATTGCAGTAGGGGGATTCTTTATCATCCCTTCAAAATTGTCCTATTTATGGGTCGTTGTTCTTATCCCGCTTGTGGCCATCATCACGACAAGCCTGAATGCCCTGTTTGTTGTTTTCAGACTGCCGGTGTATTCCCTTCCGTTCAACATCATCGTACTGACATTTCTGTACATTCTGAAATTCAGGCAAAAATTCTCACCCCGTTTGGCTGAGGTATACATTCAACAGGATTCCCCGGAAAAAAACTTTTACTCATTTCAAAACCATATCAGCCGGTTCCGCTACGATTACTATAAACCGGTGAAGCTTCCGTTTATGGGCAAATGGAGCGTATCTCAGGGTCATGAAGGCGAACATACGCATAAGGACCGGTGGAAACATGCCTGGGATTTTATCATACTTGACGGAAAGGGAAGCCAGTTTAAAAATGAAGGCAATGTTCCTGAAGATTACTATTGCTTCAATAAACCCGTGACAATACCTGCTGAAGGCGAGGTCGTTGAAGTGGTTGGCGACATTCATGACAATGCGATCGGGGAAGTGAACATCAAAGAAAACTGGGGTAATACAATCATCATCAGGCACGATGATCACCTGTATTCAAAGCTCAGTCACCTGAAGGAGGAAAGCATCAGTGTTAAGAAGGGAGACAGGGTAAAAACCGGACAGATCGTTGCAAAATGCGGAAATTCAGGACGATCACCCTATCCGCATCTGCATTTCCAGTTGCAGCCCTTTCCTTACATCGGATCGGAGACCATTGACTATCCCCTTGCAAATTATATCCGGCATAAAGATGACGGTTTCGAATTCCGTTCGTATGCCAGTCCGGATAAAGATGACACAGTCTCCAACATCGAATCCAATTCGCTTTTAAAAGAAGCTTTTAACCTGATCCCCGGACAAAGCCTGTGTTTTGAGATCAGTAACGGTGAAAAAAAGCATCAGGTGAATTGGGAAGTGATGGTTAATGCATACAATAAATCTTACATTCATTGTAAGGAATCCGGTGCGGTGGCCTACTTTGAAAATGACGGTGATCTGTTTTATTTCACACATTACAAGGGGAGCAGGAACACAATGCTGCACTTCTTCTATCAGGCCCTGTACAAGGTGCCGGAAGGCTTTTACAAGGATCTTGCCATTCAGGATGATTATCCGCTTAACGTTGTACAGAGGAAATGGATCCTGTGGATACAGGATTTTCTGGCACCATTTTATGTATTCCTGAAATCGCGGTTCACCATAAACTGTTATCATATTGATGATGTGCTGTCACCTTCAAAGATCAGATTATTGTCAACATCGGAAAATCTGATCATGGACAAACAGACCGGACGTATAGATTTTATGATTGATATCACGGACAAAGGGATTGAATCGGTGACCATTCACACGGTAACCAGACAAACGCAAATGAAGCAATGTGCAGAATAGTATTTATAAATAAGAAAACCGTACAAAACAGGTAAAGCAATGTACAGAATAGTTTTTGTATTCATGATGGTTATCACGCCTATTGTCCTGAATGCCCAGCAACAGGAAAAACTGACCTATGCAGAAGTCAATTCACAGACGTACCAACTTTATCTCGACCGGGACTGGCATGCGCTCATCAAAGTGGGCAAGCATGCATTACGGGAAGGGATTGATTATTATTATCTGCGCATGCGTATCGGCATTGCATATTATGAATTAAAAAGATATCAGGCTTCCATTCCGCATTT